>DATNJF010000001.1:0-6325 GCA_035604035.1 Allostellaceae bacterium
TCGCAGTCAACCGGGAATCGCCGACTAGGCGGCGGTCGGCAGCCTTGAGTTGCTGGCCTCCGCTTCGGCGAGCGGCAGCAAAATTCGCGCTCGCGTTCCTTTTCCAATCCGGCTGGTCAGCTCGATCGTGCCGCCATGCTGCTCGACGATCTGGCGCGTTGTCGCGAGGCCCAGCCCGGTGCCGTAGCGGCGCGTGCTGAAGAGCGGCTCGAAAGCGCGCGCGAGGATTTCCGGCGCGATGCCGGGGCCGTTATCGGCGATGTCGATCTCGACGTTACCGCCCCTCATTCGCGAGCGCAGCACGATTCGTGGCGCGCGGCCGAGGTCACCGGAATCGGCGAAAGCCTGAGTCGCGTTATCAACGATGTTGCTAAGCGCGCGGCGCAACCGACCGGGATCGAGCTCGACCAGAGCCCATGCGCGTAGATCAAGCTTCAGCGGCAGTCGGGTTTCGGAGCACACTGTCTCGGCCATCTCGCGCAGCCAATCGTCGAGCACATGCGCCCGGCGGCGCAGCAGGCTGCTGTACGAATACTCGATCAGATCACTGATGATCCGGTTGCAGCGGTCGGCGCTGCGCTCGATCCGCTCGAGCGCGCGGGCCCCGGCAGGGGTCTCATTTAGCGCCTCGCTGCGCACTAGAAACACCGAATTCTTGATCGTGCTCAACGGGTCGCGCAAATCGCGCGCCACCTTGGCGGTCACCGACCCCATCGCCGAGAGACGCTCGCGCGCCAGCAACTCCTCCTGCAATGCCGCCTGCCGTTCTTGATATTCGTGAATCTCGGTAACATCGCGAAAGGTACCGACGCGCAGCCAAGGCTTTCCGTCATCATCGCGCACCACATCGAATTCATGATGTACCCAGCGAATGCGGCCATCCGGACGCACGACGCGCAACTCCGTCGGCGGAGCTAATACGCCCTCCTCCGCGGCGGCCATGACCGCGCGATACCGAGCCCGATCCTCCGGATGAAACAGTTTCGGCGCTTCGTCGCGGGTCGGCGGCGATTGTGCCGGATCGCGGTCAAAAATCTGGTACATCTCCGGCGTCCAGGCGACCGCCCCGGTGCGGAGATCGCGCTCAATGCTACCGACATGCGCGACCCGCTGCGCGGCATAGAGATGGTCATGGCTGCGGTGCAGACTGCGAGTCAGCTCCCACAACTGGCGTTCCGCTTCCTTGACCGCGGTGATGTCGCTCCAGATGCAGGCGAGCCGCCCGTCCGGTAGCGGTGTATTGTCGACGAATATCCAGCGCCTGTCGGCGAGCTGATAGATCACATCGCCCAGGCGGAGCTTGTAATCGTGGGGCGTCGATAAACCCTCGTCGCGCTGGGCATCGGCGAAAAAGCCAGTCTCTTGTCGCCACTCCATGATTTCCTGGAAGGCGATGCCGGGATAGAGCAGATAGGTCCCATCGGGAAGGAGGTGCAGATTGGCGAACGCCTGATTGTAGGCGACGAGCCGCTCGTCGGCGTCGTAGACGCAGAAAGGTTGGCGGATCATCGCCGCGCCATCGCGGAAATGGTCACCCATCGCGGCGCGCGCTGCCATTCCCGGTGCAGCTATTCGCTCGGTCTTCGGCAACGAACTGTCCTGTCGCTCGCGTCTTTGCCCCGCTTAACCATAGGCGTACGACCCGCTAAAATTTCCTTTATCGGTAAGTCTTTCAGAGTAGAAAAAATACATGTTCTTGCTTTAACCTTTGCCTATTTCTTAAGCAATTGTGGATATTCAGTAATCAACCACTGTGAACGGGCATAGACATCACTGTGCGACGATAGCGTGGGTTTTTGCTAACTTCGGCGGCAAATGCCTGGGATCGCTCCGAACTCCGATTCTGCGCTGTTCGATCGCCGCGCCTGGCGTCTGCATCGCGAACGCGCCGCTGGGCTCGAGGTCAATTTTTTGCACCTCGAAGTCGTCGAACGGCTGCTCGACCGGCTCGATCTCATCAATCGCGAATTCCCCGCCGTGCTCGACCTGGGCGCCCGCGACGGGCTCCTGACGCGCCGGCTGGCCGGGCAAAGTGGCCGCGCCTGGAGTGTAGCCGCGGAGCCGTCACGGCGCCTGGCCGCGCCGGTTCCAGCGCCGCGGGTCTGCGCCGATCCCGAGCTGATCCCGTTCCGCGACGCGAGCTTCGATCTTGTCGCGAGTTGTCTCGTCTTGCATTGGTGCTCGGATTTGCCCGGTGCGTTGATCCAGCTTCGCCGCGCGTTGAAGCCAGACGGCCTGCTGCTAGCGGCGATCCTCGGCGGCAACACGCTCGTTGAGTTGCGCACCGCGCTCTTCGAGGCCGAGCTCGCCGAAGAGGGCGGTGTCAGCCCGCGCGTCTCGCCGACGACGGAACTCAGTGACGCTGCCGCGCTCCTGCAGCGCGCCGGGTTCGCCATGCCTGTCGCCGACAGCGAGACGATCACCGTCACCTATCCCGACATGCTGGCGCTGATGCGCGATCTGCGCGGCATGGGCGAGACCAATTCGCTCGCTGCCCGCCATCGCTTTCTCAGCCGCGCGACACTCGCGCGTGCCGGCGCGATCTATGCCGAGCGCTTTGGCGACGCAGAAGGCCGAATCCCGGCGACGTTTGAGATACTGTTCCTCACCGGCTGGGCACCGCATCCCGACCACGCCAAGCCGCGCCGCGGCCAGCGCCGACGGATCGGCTAGGCTGCCGCGGCCGCAAGCAGGCGCACCAGCTCGACATCCTGCGCGTGACCCGCGCGCTCGGACGCGATGCGCCCGGTGAGGATGCCCCCTGGCGGGCACAGCACCGCGACCGCTCCCGCTATATCGAGCAGGCGATGCCGCGCGAACAAACCCAGCGTCTCAGCAGGCGGTTGCTCCTGCGGCCACACTGCATTGCCGAGATGCGGCCAGCCGATGCAGGCCATGGCGCGGGCGATGTTGCGGCGACTTGGCGGCCAACCCGGTGCCTTGGTGGCGATAATCGCCTCCATGCTCGCGCCGCACGCCGGGAAATGCTGCTGCAGCTCGGTCGCGCCGAGCCCGGGATAGTCGATGGCCACGCTGACCTCGAGCCCTTCGCCTTCCGTCTCGCTATACGCGACGCGGCGGTCCCCGCCCGCGGAAAAGCTGCCTCTTATCCTGGCCGAGGCCAATTCATCGCCCTTTTCGAGCGCGGGCTGCAACGCGCGCCAGAACATCTCGGCTGAACCGTCATAGGGTAGCCAGGACGCCGGAGAAACGATCCGCACGCTGTCGATGCCGACGACGACCCGCAGCGCCAGTAGATGCTCGACGATATGTAGCTCGGCCGCGCCATAGGCCAGGGTCAGCCGCTGCCGGCGATGCACCAGGATATCCGGGGTCAGCGGGATGTCGGACGAACCGACCCGCCAGAACCAGCCGGGCGCCCCAGCGGGCTCTAACGTCAGCCGGACGCGACGGCCCCAGATATCGCGGCCGGCGATCTCGACCGGCCGCGTCAGCACGAGCCGCTTCACTGCTCGCCAGTGCCGCTAGAGCAGGTCGCGCAGCATCGCGACGAGCGGTTTGTCGGCCGGCGGCATCGGATAGTCGCCGAGCTGCGCTGGCCGTACCCACTTCAATCGCTGCCCTTCACGCGCCGTGACGATCCCAGACCATTTGCGGCAGACGTAAAGCGGCATGAGCAGATGAAACGCCTCGTAACTATGCGAGGCGAAGGTAAACGGCGCGAGGCAGCTCGCATGGACGCTGATACCGAGCTCCTCGTCCAATTCGCGGATCAGCGCCGCCTCGGGTGTCTCGCCTTCATGAACCTTGCCGCCGGGGAACTCCCACATCCCGGCGAGGTGCTTTCCCGGCGGACGCTCGGCCAGCAGCACGCGCCCGTCGACGTCAATCAGCGCCACCGCCGCGACGAGAACGATGGGCTTGGCCGGAGCCTCAGCTTCGGTAGCTGCCATTGATGTCGATATAGCCGTGGGTGAGGTCGCAGGTCCATACCGTCGCCTGGCCGCGGCCGATCGCGAGATCGACATCGATGCGGATATCCCGGCCTTTCATATGCGCGGTTACCGGCGCTTCGTCATAGCCGGGCACCGGCCCGCCCTTGGCGACGATCTGCACCCCGCCGATCGAGATCAGCAGCTTGTCGCGGTCGGCCTTCTCGCCGGCCTTGCCGATCGCCATGACAATGCGGCCCCAATTGGCGTCGCCCGCCGCGATCGCGGTCTTGACCAGCGGCGAATTGCCGATCGCTAGGCCAATCCGCCGGGCGGCGCGCGCGCTCGCCGCGCCCTTGACCGCGATGGTGACAAATTTCTCGGCGCCTTCGCCATCGCGGGCAATCTGTTGCGCGAGGTCGATCATCACCCGGTCGAGCGCGCGCCGGAACTCGCCGAGCCGGCGATCGTTGGCGTCACCGATCCCGCCATGCTTTGCCTGTTGCGTCGCACAGAGGAGCACCGTGTCGCTGGTCGACGTGTCGCCATCGACGGTGATCGAATTGAACGACTTCACCGTCGCCGCCGACAGCAGCTTTTGCAGCACCGGCGCCGGCAGGCTTGCGTCGGTGAAGACGTAGCCGAGCATCGTCGCCATGTCGGGGCCGATCATCCCCGAGCCCTTGCAGAACCCATTGATCTGCACGGTCGCGCCGTCGATCGTCGCGGTCGCGGTCGCGCCCTTCGGAAAGGTGTCGGTGGTCATGATCGCGCGCGCCGCCGGCTCCCATGCCTCGGCGGCGAGGCGTTTGGCGATCTGCGGCAGGGCGGCGGAAATGCGCTCTCCCGGCGGCGGCTCGCCAATGACCCCAGTCGACGAAATGAACACTTCCCCCGGCTTGCAGTTGAAGAGTTTCGCGGTAGCGTCGGCCGCGGCTTCGACCACCGCGCGGCCGGCCTGACCGGTGAACACGTTGGCATTGCCCGAATTGACCACGATCGCGCGCACCTTGCCGCCCGGCAGGCACTCGCGGCACCAACCGACCGGCGGACCAAAGGTCAGCGATTTGGTGAAGACGCCGGCAATCGTGCTCCCCGGCGCCAATTCAGCCAGCATCATGTCGTCGCGCCCCGAATAGCGGATGCCCGCGGCGTACGAGGCGAGTCGCACCCCGGCGATCGGCGCCATGGTGGGAAAGGATGCGGGAGCGAGCGGCGAAACGTTGGGCATCGTATGATCTCCCCTGAGAGGCCAAGATAAGTTGTCGGTTGGCGTAACGGCACAAAAAAACCGCCGGAGTGGCGGCGGTGGAAGCGGCGGCGGTTCGGGAAAACCGGCCGATGGGACTTTGTCCTATCGTCGTCGCCGGTCTCGTGACCGCGCGCGCGCGCCAGCGCCGCCCGAGAAGCAGCGTCGGCGTCGGAGGTGGGTAATCTGCTCGGTTGTGCTCACAGGCGAAGCCTATAGCCGATTGCGTCATCCGCGAAAAGACATGAGCGAAAAAGCGATCGCGGCGTTTGGCAACGGAGGGGTCTGCGACACGGGGTTTAATTGACACCCCGAGCCTGCGGACCTATCTCTCACTGGTGTGCCGAATCCGAAATTCGCCATATCTCGGGGTGAGGCCCAAAAGCGAATTTCGGATTCGAAACCACACTAGAAACCTTACGAATCTAGTGTGGTTTTCGGATTTGAAGTTCGCAAAGGCGGCTGCCACCAAGTTCATGCGAACTTCAAATCCCACCACACTAGCCGCCGTGCACTGCAAATCCGCCCTTCTCACTCCCGTTTCGAGGTCCCCATGCTTGGCGCCCTAGCCCGGCGACTGTTCGGCTCCGCCAATGATCGCTACGTGAAGAGCCTGTCGACCCTCGTGGCGCAGGTCAACGAGCTGGAGCCGGCCCTCGAAAAACTGTCGCCCGAGGAACTGCGCGCCCGCACCGCCGAGTTTCGTCAGCGCCTCGAAGACGGCGAGGAGCTCAACGATCTCCTCGTCGAAGCCTTCGCCACCGTGCGCGAGGCTGCAAAACGTACCTTGGGCCAGCGCCATTTCGATGTGCAGCTTATGGGCGGCATCGTGCTGCATCGCGGCATGATCGCCGAGATGAAGACTGGCGAGGGCAAGACCCTGGTCTCGACCCTGCCTGTCTATCTCAATGCCTTGACTGGCAATGGCGTCCACGTCGTCACCGTCAACGACTACCTGGCGAAGCGCGACGCCGAGTGGATGGGCAAGCTCTACAACTTCCTCGGGATGAGCGTCGGCACGGTCGTCAACGCGCAGGGCGAGCACGACAAGCTCAAGGCGTACCGCAGCGACATCACGTACGGCCAGAACAACGAGTTCGGCTTCGACTACCTGCGCGACAACATGAAGTTCAGCGCGCTCGAGTACGCCCAGCGCGATCTGCATTACGCGATCGTCGACGAG
>DATNJF010000002.1:0-5895 GCA_035604035.1 Allostellaceae bacterium
CCGCCGTGGGAACCCCGACCTCCTGCTCCCGCAGCGCCGCGATGATCTGCTCTTCCGTGAACCTTGATCGCTTCATCGTCCGTCCCTTCCGTTGGGTCGGACTCTAGCTTCGCCTGGAGGAGTTTCAGGGGGTCACGTCAAAATCCCAACCAGTGAAAGTAGGAGATGGGCATGCCGATCCAGCCGTATCTGTTCTTCAACGGGCGCTGCGAAGAGGCGATCGAGTTTTATGGCAGGGCGCTCGGCGCCGAGGTGATGATGCTGATGCGGTTCAAGCAGGCGCCGGACCAGAGCATGATCCAGCCCGGCAATGGCGAGAAGATCATGCACGCGCGATTGCGCGTCGGCGACGCCATCGTCCTCGTGTCGGACGGGATGTGCAGCGGGGAGCAGAAATTCGATGGCTTTTCGCTGACCCTCAGCGTGTCAAGCATCGAGGAGGCCGACAGGCGGTTCAACGCGCTCGCCGATGGCGGGGAGGTGCGGATGCCGCTCGGCAAGACGTTCTTCTCGCCGCGCTTCGGCATGCTTGCCGACAGGTTCGGCGTGGGGTGGATCGTCCTGGTCGAGGGCTGAGCCGCAACCTTTTTCGTGGGCCAAGGAGGACTCGATGAAACTCTATGAATTCGCGCCGACCCGCTCGATCCGCGTGCGGTGGACGCTGCAGGAACTCGGCGTCGAGTTCGAAGCCGTTACCATCAACCTGCTCGCCGGCGAACAGCGAAGCGCCGCGTTTCTGGCGATCAACCCGGCCGGAAAGGTTCCCGTCCTTGTGGATGGGGACCTGGTGCTCAGCGAGTCGATCGCGATCGTCCTGTATCTGGCCGAGAAATATCCCGATAAAGGGCTGATACCGCGCGACCTTGGTGCGCGGGCGCAACTGATGCGCTGGCTGCTGTTCACCACGACCGAACTGGAGCAGCCGCTGTGGCGGATGTCGCGGCACATATTCATCTATCCCGAAGACAAACGGCTGCCGGGCGATGTGGCACTGGCGCGCGACGAATTTGCCGCGATGGCCAAAGTCGTCGAACAGCACATGGAAGGCCGGGAATTTGTCGTCGGCGATAGCGTCACCGTCGCGGATTTCGTGCTGGCCTATACGCTTGACTGGGCGCATGCCCTGGACGTGCTCAACGAGCTGCCGCGCCTGGAGGGATATGTGGAACGGATGTACGCCCGGCCGCGCGCGCCGATGCGGCTCATGGCGGCCCGGGCCTCTGTCGGGCGCTGATTCAGCCGCGCCTCACCCCGGGATCGTCAGCGAAATCAGCCGGTCGGCGGCGCTGTCGATCCCATCGAGGCGGCGGCACGCGTCGATCAGCTCGGCGAATTGCGCCGGGCTGATCGCCAAGCCGGGTTCGATCGGCGAGATACGCCGGACCTGCTCCTCGAAATCCCAGATGAATTCGCGGCCGGTGCCTTCCCGGGTGAAGGACCGGCCGTCCTTGGTGAACACGGTGATGCGCGGGCCGAACAAGGTACGCCGCATCACCGGGATGATGGTCACCCGGTGCATCAGGTCGAGCACCTCGGGCGGGTCGGTGTCGCCGGGGCCGGGCATCGCCTGGCGCAGCATCGGGAAACCGCCGGTCGCCGCGCCATAGGCGGTGAAATACTGGGTGCTGCCGACTTTCGGCTTGCCGTCGATCGCCGGGGTGGGGAAGAGCGGGCTTGGATATTCGGTCTCGAACCAGTTAACGACCGCCTCGATGCGGTCGATGTCGGCATAGGCGATGTTGTGCTCGCGGCACAACGCGGCGGTCACGTCGACATGCGCGATGTTGTACCCGGCGGTCGAATAGATGCGGTACAGCGTCTCGAGGAAAATCCACTCTTTGCCTAGGTTCGCTGTGATCTTCCCGAGGTCGGTGCGGTTGTCGCCGGTGAAGCTGTAGCGCAGCTCGCCGCGGTTGTTGCCGGCATAGGAATGATAGAACCCGGCGTCGCCCTCGAGGGTCGTTTCGCCGCCGGGGGTGCCTTGCTTGGCGAGGGCGACGGCGAGCAGCGCGTTGCGCACCGCGCCACCTTCACGCAGCGAGCGCCCGCCGCTGCGGATGCCTTCTAGATTGCCCGAGGCGAGGTTGACGCATTGCGCGATAGCGCCGTGGATCTGCTCGGCGTCGAGCCCGCCAAGCTTTGCCGCCGCTATCGCCGCGCCGAAAATCCCGAACACCGGCCCGGCGTGAAAACCGCGGGACATCACCGTCGGGATAAAGTCCGCCGCCATGCGCTCCATGACCTCGTAGGCGGCGGCGACGGCGGTCAGAAACTGCCTGCCTGACGAGCCGGCGGCTTCGCCCGCGACCAAGGCCGCCGGCAGGATCGCCGTGCCCGGGTGGGTCAGCATGCGGAACGTATCCCACTTGCCGCCGGCGAAGATGGTCTCGGCGTTGACGAAGGCTGCGCCGGCCTTGGTCAATCTCGCGCCATGGCAGAGAGTCGTCGCGGCGCCGGCGCCCCCGGCTTCCTCTTCCTGCATCAACGCCAGCGCCTGGCGGCTCGCCGGCATGTCGTGCGCGACAAGCGCCGAGCTCAGCGCTTGAAGGGTGACGCCCTTGGCCCTATCAATGACCGCCGGAGGCAAATCCTCGTAGCGCAGCGCGGCGACAAAGGCAGCGAATTCCCGGCTCAGCGACACGATCGACCCGTCACTGCTTTTGCTCTCCCGTGGCCGGCGCAGGTTTGGGAGCCGGTGCTGGTTCTGCCGGAGCTGCCGGGGGTGGCGCGGCTTGAGTTGGCTCTGCCGGGGTCGGGGCTGCTTGGGTTGGCTCTGCTTGGGTAGGCGCTGCTTGGGTAGGCGCTGCTTGGGTAGGCGCTGCCTGGGTCGGGGCTGCCTGAGGTGGCGCTGCCTGAGGTGGCGCTGCCTCGTGCGGCGTCGTCTGAGTCGGTGCGGCCTGAGTTGGCGCGGCCTGAGTTGGTGCCGGCGGAGTTGGCGCTGTTTGAACGGGCGTATACTGGATCGGCGGCTCATGAGTCTCGGCTGGCGGCTGCTGCTCCGGCGTCGTCCCGCCTGGCGTTGCTTGAGACGGCGGCTCGCGATGGTGTACCCGGGGAGGCTCACGAACCTCTCCGCCCGGGCCAATCTTCGCCAGTGCCGCGGCAAACACTTTGGTGGCGAGCGCGTCGGGCTTGCCGACGCAATCGGCGAGGGCGGCTTCCTCGACGGCTTCGATTCGCTTGATCTCGATCGTGCGCGAATGGACGAGCGCGGAGCGATAACCGAGCAGAAATGACGTGGCATAGGCCTTGTCGTCGTCGGTTGCACCGGTCAGCGTGCGGCAGGTCAGCTTCCGCACATCGACCGGCGCCAGCGGTTGGCCTTCCGCAGGTTCGGCGTTCGTCGTCGTCTCGGCCTGCGGCGCGGGACCGGCCGGCGGGTTGGGCCCGTTTGGTTGCACCGGAACACATGCCGCCAGCAGCGTTGCGCCCAGTCCGATGATGACGGCGTTGCGGATCATTTCCCCTCGCACCATTCCCCCAGAACGTGCCGCGAATAGAAACCGCGCTCCTCATCGCGTCAAGCGCGAGACCGCCCTAGGGAGTTTGGCGGAGGTTGGCGCGGCGGCCGTCGGCGCTCTACACTCGCAAGAGCCGCATCGGAAAGGGACGAGCGATGATCGTCGAACAAATCTGGACCGGAAATGCCGGGCGCAACTTCAACTACCTAATCGCCTGCGCCGAGACCGGCGAGGCGCTGGCTGTCGACCCGCTCGACTACCAGAAATGTCTCGCCGCGGCGAAGGCGAAGGGCTGGACGATCACCCAGATCCTCAACACCCACGAGCACCGCGACCACACCGGCGGTAATGACGAGATGGTGCGCGCCACCGGCGCCAAGGTGCTGGCGCACAAGAACGCCAAGGCGCGAATCCCCGAGATGGATGTGGGTCTGAGCGCCGGCGACGTGATCAAGGTGGGCCGCACCGTCGAGCTGCAATGTCTCGACACGCCGGGCCACACCATGTCGCATATCTGCATCCTGGCGCATGGCGATACGCCGGCTCTCTTCTGCGGCGACACGCTGTTCAACGCCGGCGCCGGCAATTGCCATAATGGCGGCCACCCCAACGAGCTCTACGGCACCTTCGCCAGCCAGCTCTCGAAGCTGCCGGCGACGACGCTGGTCTATCCCGGCCACGATTACATTGTGAACAATCTGCGCTTCACGCTCGACCGCGAGCCTGACAACGCCAAGGCCCAGGCGATGCTGCCAGGGATGGAGAAGCAGGACACCAACAAGCCGCTGGTGACGAGCCTGGGGCTTGAGATGGAGATCAACACCTTCTTCCGCCTGACCAGCCCGACCGTGATCAAGCGGCTGCGCGAGGCCTTCCCCGATTTGCCCGACAACCCCGACCAGAAGACCGTGTTTTTGAAGCTGCGTGAGTTGCGCAACAAATGGTGAGTTGAGATCGGGAACATGTCCGCAGAATGAGACGGCGCCGATTTGTTGCACTCCTTGGTGGGACGGCGCTGGCTCCGCTAGCAACGCTGCCGGTGCACGCGGAACCGCCCGACAATTGCGGTGTTCCGGTCGCGCGAGATGACGGTTGGCCCGTCGCCTCCGCTAATGACGACACATTCATCGACCGAGCCGCGCTGTGCAGGATGGCCGATCGGCTCGTGGCTTCGAGCGCCAATGTGCACGCCGTCCTGGTCGCACGCGGTGGCAAGCTAGTGTTCGAGCGGTACTTCAAGGGTTCCGACGAGATCAATGGCCGTCGGGTGGAAAGCGTCACCTTTGACGCCGATACACCGCATAACATCAAGTCGGCTACGAAGAGCGTCGCGTCGCTCGCACTCGGGATCGCGATCGATCGCGGGCTGATACGAAGCGTCAACGAACCGATCTTCAGCTTCTTCCCCGAGTTGTCCGATTTGCGTTCCCCCGAAAAGGACCGCATCCAGTTGGTGCACGGGCTCACCATGACGATGGGGCTGAAGTGGGTCGAGGCCATCCCGAGCAACGAGGACGACAACGATGAGGTGCGCATGCACATGGCGTCCGATCCGTGTCGTTACGTCCTCGGTCTTCCGGCGACTGCTCCGGCAGGACAAGAGTACTTCTACAACACCGGCGCGCTGACGCTTGTGTCGGCCATAGTCCGCAAGGCTACCGGACGCCCGCTTGATGAATTTGCACGCGAGACGTTGTTCGAGCCCTTGGGCATTACCAGCGTCGAGTGGGTTCGGGTCAAAGGGGATAGCGATGCCGGCGGGGGATTGCGCTTGCGACCGCGCGATATGGCAAAGATCGGCCAACTCGTGCTCGCGGGCGGTCGCTGGAACGACAATCAGATCGTTTCTAAAGCCTGGATCGAGACCTCGACGGTACCGAAAGTCGAGGCCACGGGCGGTCAATTTTATGGATACCTATGGTTTCTCGGGCGGTCGCTGCCCAATGGCCGTGAGGTCCACTGGGATGGCGCGCTTGGTCGAGGGGGACAGTCGATCCGCATCGTCCCGGAACTCGATCTCGTTGTCGTGGTGACTGCGGGATACTACCAGGACTACAGCCCGCAAGCGTTTCAAGTGCAGTCCGGCATCTTCAGGGATGTCTTGAGGGCGGTTCCGCCACGGTAGTCTGGATCTCGCCCACGCGGATTATTCCTGCTAATTCGGGTGCACGATCGTCCGCAGCATGACACGGCGTTCGCGCGGATCGGCGTCCGCTGCGCCGCGGTGCATTGTCGCAATCTCGTCCCAGATCACGACGTCGCCGACCCGCCACGAGTGGTAGTAGACCAGATCGTCCTGGATCGAATGGTCGCGTAGCTCGAGGATCAGCGGCTCCGATGCCTCGTTGCTCATGCCGACAAAGCCGTGGCAGTGCGTCGGGTTGACGAACAGCACCTTGCGGCCGGTGACCGGGTGCTTCTTGATCGCCGGATG
>DATNJF010000003.1:0-6274 GCA_035604035.1 Allostellaceae bacterium
CATTCGCGAGCTTGGCGAACTGGGCGTGTTCGGCGCGACGACGCCGGAGCGTTGGGGTGGTTCGGAGATCGATCCGGTGACCTACGCGCTGGTGCTGGAGGAGATCGCCGCCGGCGATGGCAGCGCCTCAACAATTCTTGCGGTGCATAATTCAGTCGGTTGCATGCCGATTCTTAAATTCGGCTCGGAAGAGCAGAAGCAGCGCTTCCTGAAACCGATGGCGGCGGGCGAGATGCTGTCCTGCTTCTGCCTGACCGAGCCCGGCGCCGGCTCCGACGCCGCGGCGATCAAGACCAGCGCCAAGCGCCACGGCAATCGCTGGGTGCTCAACGGCACCAAGCAGTTCATCACCTCGGGCTCGACCGCGCAGGTGGCGATCGTCTTCGCCGTCACCGATCCGGCCGCTGGGCGCAAGGGGATCAGCGCCTTTATCGTGCCGACCGACACCGCCGGCTACCGGGTGGCGCGGCTTGAGCACAAATTGGGGCAGCGCGCCTCCGACACCGCGCAGCTCGTTTTCGAGGACATGGAGCTGACCCCGGACCTTATGCTCGGCGAAGAAGGCGAGGGGTATCGCATCGCGCTCTCTAACCTCGAAGGCGGGCGCATCGGCATCGCCGCGCAGGCGCTCGGCATGGCCCGGGCAGCCTACGAGGCGGCGCTGGCTTACGCGCAGGGGCGCGAAGCGTTCGGCCAGAAGATCATCGCGCATCAGGCGGTTGCCTTTCGCCTCGCCGACATGGCGACGCAACTTGCCGCGGCGCGCGGTCTGATCCTCGACGCCGCCCAGCGTCGTGACGACGGCGAGCCCTGCCTGCAGCAGGCGGCGATGGCCAAACTCTTCGCCTCGGAGATGGCCGAGCGGGTCTGCTCCGACGCGATCCAAATCCATGGCGGCTACGGCTACCTCGCCGATTTTCCGGTCGAGCGCATCTATCGCGATGTCCGCGTCTGCCAGATCTACGAAGGCACCAGCGACATCCAACGCCTGGTCATCGCCCGCGAGCTCGCCAAGGGGTAGCGCCCCTATTCGTCCGCTTCGGCCAATATCTCGGCAAACAGCGCGCGGTCGATATTCCCTCCGGACTGCACGACCGCCACCTTCTTGCCCCTGAGCGTGTCGCGCTCCTGGAGCGCGGCGGCGAACGGCGCGGCGCCGGCGCCTTCGGCGACATTATGCGTGTCACTGAAGATGATGCGCATCGCCCGGCGCATCTCTTCCTCGGTGACCGTGACGATGCGTGCCGCGTGGCGGCGGATGACATCGAGCGCCGCCGCGTCTGGCACCCGCACGGCCAGCCCGCCGGCGAAGGTATCGGCGCTGTTGGTGGCGACCGGCTTGCCGGCGGCGAAGGACAGCGCATAGGTCGGAGCGTTGGCGGCGACAACGCCGACGATCTCGGTCTTGAGCCCCAGCGCCTCGCGCGCGGCGATCACCCCACAAATGCCGCTGCCGAGGCCGATCGGCACATAGACGACATCGAGATCGGGTACCGCGCGGAACAGTTCGAGCCCGTAGCTCGCCACTCCCTGCACCAACAGCGGGTGGAACGAGCGCACCGGGTGCAGGTTTTCGCGCTCGGCCAGGCCCATCGCATGTTCGTATGCGGCCTGGAAGTCGTGACCATATTCGACGAGCGTGGCGCCGAACCCGACCATCGCCCGGTTCTTCTCCGGGCCGTTGCCGTGCGGCACGACGATTGTCGCCTTGAGCCCGAGCCGCGTCGCGGCATAGGCGATGCTCTGGCCGTGATTGCCGGTGGTCGCGCTAATCACCCCGGCGATGCCGGGCTGCGAGCGCTTGAGATCGTCGAGATAGACCAGCCCGCCGCGCACCTTGAACGCGCCGATCGCGGTGTGGTTCTCGTGCTTGACCCAAAGCTCGGCGCCGATCCGCTGCGACAGCAGCGGCCAGCAATATTGCGGCGTCGGCGGCACCTCCCGATGAACCAGCTCCGCCGCCGCATCGAGGGTTTCCAGCGGGATCATCGGGCTACCGGCCGGCAGAAGGCACTCCGCAAACCGACAAAGAGCAGATACACGAGCACCGCGTTAACGAGTGAAATCGACAATCCGACGGCGAAGATAAGTTCGCTCTGCCCACCACGGCCCAGTGCGGCGTAAATCGGCGCCAGAAGTAGGGCGTTCAACGTCAGCACCACAATAATCATCAACAGATAGGCGACGACGAAAGCGCCGATTTCGCCGCCGCGTGAGGTGAGGGCGCTCTCGCTGTCGGCGACCATTGTCGGAACTCCGCCGAGTGCAGCGCGCAGGGCGAGGAACAACAACAGCGCGATGCCACCCCAGAGCACGTTGATGACAAAGGTCACGGGGATGACGCCGATAGCGCCGCCGCTCCTATACGCTGCGAGGTAAAGCGGCGACAGCAGCCCTGAAAACGATACCGCATAGGTAAGGGCGATCTTGACCGCCTGGGCGATCGCATAGGCGCCAATTTCCCTGCCATTGGTGATGCCGCCGTTGCGGGCCGCCACATCGATCGCGCCGAATTGGGTCATCGGGCCTCTCTATCGGCGGTGTCGCTCACGCCACCGGTGCGTGTTTCACTTCCTTGAGCCGCGGCAGGACTTCCTTGGCGAACATGCGGATGCCCTTCTCGGCCTCCTCATGGGTCATGAAGCCGGAGCGGCCCATCAAGATCAAATGCTCGAACCCGCCGACCTTGTCGTAGAACTCCATGATTTGGCGAAAGACCGTGTCGGGGTTGCCGGCGAACATGACGCCGCGCTGCACCGCCTGCTCGGCGGTGACATTGCGGAATGCCGCGGCAGGACGACCGACATGCGGCACGCCGCCCGCCAGCGTCGGCGGCGGCGCGGTGCGATACAGCACGGGCGCCTGCGCCGCGGGGGTCGCACCCGGCAGCATGCGCGAAAATTGCGCGGCCGAGCGGGCGCCGACGCGCAGGAACCACAGCGACTTGTCGCCGATCTCCAACCCTTCTTCGTCGCTGTCGCCGACATAGGTGAAGCCCATATAGGCGAAGCGGTCGGGTCCGGCCGGGCTCATGCCGGCGTCTTTGCGCGCCTGGCGATAGGCGTCCCATGATTTTCTGGTGCCGTCCGGGCCGCGCACGAAGGTCGCGTTGATGATGTCGCGCTTCGCCAGTTCGACCGACGTCTCCGGGTCGCTGGTCGCCGCCCACAGCGGCGGGTGCGGGCGCTGATACGGCGGCGGCCAGATGTTGATGTGGCGGTGGGTAAAGTATTTCCCCTCCCAGCTCACCGGCCCGTCATGCGCGGTCAGCGCCGTCTTGATCAGATCGATCGATTCCCAAAACCGCTCGAGGTTTCCGATCGGGTTGGAGTTGGCCGAGGCCATCTCCGACCCGCCGGATTTGACAAAGCCGATGTCGAGCCGGCCGCGCGAGATGACGTCGGCGGTGGCGTATTCCTCGGCGATGCGGACGGGGTCGGGCCGCGCCGTCACCAGCGTGCCGAGGCTCAAGATGCGGACGTTCTTGGTCTCGCGCGCCAGGATGCCGAGGATCAGCGGGCTGGCGCCGTAAAGGCAGTTAATGCCGGCATGGTGCTCGTTCGAGATGATGTTGAGCCCCATCTCGTTGCACAACCGATACTCGTCGAGGCATTCCTCATAGAGCCGCGCCGCGACTTTGGGGTCGCAATATCGGTTGGGCAGGCTGCCGCGCACCGAGTCGACGTTGTCGAGAACTTCTTGGGGCACGTACGGGTAGGGGTTCTCGCAGAGATACCAGGCCTGCATGGCGCTCTAATCCCCCAGGAATCCCATAACAGCTCGGACGAACCGCTCGGGCTGTTCCTGCTCGGGATGATGCCCGGCGCCCTCAATCAGCGCGAATTCGGCGCCGCGGATCAGCTTCGCGTAGGCGCGGCCGTAATCGGGGGTGACGATGCCGTCGCGGTCGCCCCACAGCACCAGGGTCGGCGCCGAAATCCGCCCGAGCCACTGCTTCAGCTGCGGGTTGTACATGTAGGGGTGCCAGGCATAGAGGCACAGCGATTCCCAGTTGCGCGCGTGGATGACCAGCTCTTCGTCGGTCATCGAATCGTAATCGGGCGCCTTCGCCGGGTCGGCCCAGCTCTTGCCCTTCACGTCGGCCGGGTTGGTGTTGAACACGTCGAGGATATCGCGAGTCTCGCGGTCGCCGATCTTGATCCCGACGGGATCGACCAGGAGCAAATTGGCGATTCGGTGGCATGAGGCGACCGCGACCTCGGCGGCGAGCCAGCCGCCGAACGACAGCCCCATCAGCGTGACCTTCTCGTACGGTAGCTGCTCCAGGAGCCCGAGATAGAGGTGGGTCAAATCGTAGATCGTGTCGAAATCGGCCGGCCGCGGCGAATTGCCAAACCCCGGCGCCGACGGCGCGATCACCTCGACATGCTGACCGAGGAGGTCGAGGAACGGCGCCTTGGGGCTTACCGTGTCCATGCCATGCAGCAGCACGACCGGCGCACCCTGGCCGCGACGCAGCACCTCCAGCTCGATTCCGTTGACCGTTATCTTATCCGCGCTTCCCGACATGATTCTGCGTCTCGTTCGATTGTGGGTGCCTTTATGCCACGAAGCGGCGCCGCGCCACTATCGCGCCGCCATTATTCGAATTGACTGGCCGCTGCGTCGCATTGTCACGCGATGGCGGCGCTTGCGATCCCACCACTACAGGCTGTAGAATATGCTCCTCGTCGCCACAACAGAAAGGAGGTGATCCTGTGTCTCACCATCAACCGCGGTCCACCGCAGCCGTGACCAGGATCCCCGCTCTAGCCGAGATCCTTGCCTAACAAGGCAACGGCGCGGCCGCGATGGCCGCTGGTTATTCGGTGGAAAAGGCCGTCACCTTCGGGAGGCGGCCTTTTCTTTTGCGCTATTTCGTCAGGTCGAACCCACGGCTCCGGAGCCACGCGGCAAAGCCGGCGCCTTCCGGGCTCATCGCCTGGCGCGCCTTGTCCTCCGACCAGCCATAGAATTCGGCGGTGCCGAAAACCTCAGGCGATTTCTGCCGATCCTTCAGCGAATGCCGCGCGTCGCGGCGCCGGTCATAAGCCTCGACCGCCGCGATCGCGTTGTCGTCATAACGGTCGCGATGCACCGTGGCGTCGGGCGGCAGGCGCATCGAGATGAAACCCTGCTGCGCCGGATAGCCGAGGCACAGCCCGGCGACCGGGAACACCTTATCGGGCAGCGCCAGAATCTCGCCGACCGCGCCGATGTGGTTGCGCAGCACGCTGATCGGGCAGGTGCCGAGACCCAGGGTCTCGGCGGCGAGGGTGCAGGTCTGCAGCGCCAGCGCCGCATCGACGGTCGCGTTGAAAAACCCTTCCAGCGTGCCGTTCTCGACCGGGTGCGTCGATATCCGTTCCAGCCGCCGCGCGTCGCCGAGGAAGACGAGGAATACCGGGGCATTGCCGATCCACGGCATGTCGGGGATCAGCGCGGCGAGCTTGTCGCGCTGCGCCCGGTCCTCGACCCGGATCACCGAGGCCTGCTGATAGTCGGATTTCGACGAGGCCGAGAACGAAGCGGCGAGGATCAGCCGCACCAGCGATTCGGGCACCGGCCGGTCGCTATAGCGGCGATGGATCCGGCGCATCAGCACTTGCCTGATCCACGAATTGTCCTCGGGTCTTTCTCCCTCTGGGCCGCCGAGATCGAGATCGAAGCCGAACCGCGCGGTCAGCTCGCTTTGGTAAGGTTCCGTCATCACCGCGTACTCCTCGTGCGCCTTTGTGAGGTTCAACCGCAGCCGAACATCCTCTACAAGAGTATCAGCCCACGCCCGAGGAAGCTCCGATGCCCGACACCCTGACCACCAATTCGCCGATCATCGCCGCCTATCGCGCCGCGACCCCGGGCTCGGCTGCGCGCGCGGCCCAGGCGCAGGACATGTTTCCGTCGGGCATCACCCACGATTCGCGCTACATCGAGCCTTACGGGCTCTACATCACCCGCGCCGAGGGCCCGCGCAAATGGGATGTCGACGGGCGCTGCTACGTCGATTATTTCGGCGGCCACGGCGCGATGCTGCTCGGGCACTGCAACAAGCAGGTGATGGCGGCGGTGCATGCCCAGCTCGACCGCGGCACCCATTACGGCGCTAGCCACGAGCTCGAGATTGAATGGGCCGCGCTGGTCAAGCGCCTGATCCCCTCGGCCGAGCGGGTGCGCTTCACTAGCTCCGGCACCGAGGCGACCCTGATGGCGGTGCGGCTCGCCCGCGCCTTTAGCGGCAAGCCCAAGATCGTCCGCTTCAACTATCATTTCCACG
>DATNJF010000004.1:0-4382 GCA_035604035.1 Allostellaceae bacterium
GACCGGTGGGATTTGCTGCAGGGTGCCATCGAGGAGGCGCCGCGGGAGGGCTTGTTTCTCGAATTCGGGGTGGAAAAGGGCGCGAGCGCCAATTTCATCGCCGCGAAACTGAATGGGTCGGAGGGCGCGACTCTCCATGCGTTTGACAGCTTCGAGGGTTTGCCCGAGCCCTGGCACGGCACCTTTGAGGCCCGGGGCAGTTTCGGGCTTGGCGGTGCCGTCCCGAAGCTGTTGCCGAACATTACGATTCATAAGGGCTGGTTCGCTGACACGCTGCCCGGGTTTTGCCAACGAAACCAGAATTCCGGGATCTCGCTGCTGCATGTCGACTGCGACCTGTATTCGTCTACGGTGACAGTCCTCGCGCATGCCGGAGATTTGCTACGGCCGGGGTCGATCGTCGTCTTTGACGAATATTTCAACTATCACGGCTGGCAAAACCACGAATTCAAGGCGTGGCAGGAGTTCACCACGGCGTGGCATGTCAAATATGCCTACAGAGGGTTTTGCGCGCGCGGCGGCCATGTCTTCCTTCGGGTCGAGGAGATCAACCGCGCTGCGCGTGGCAACGGCCGATGACGCCGTCGTCTTCGGTGGCCGCCGCCAGCGAGCGAAATGTCATTAGGGCCTCGCGCCCACTCGTTTCGGCGGTTGTCGTCGCCCATGACGAAGAGGCTCAGCTCGCCGATTGCTTGGCGACATTGTCCTTCGCCGACGAGCTGGTTGTCGTCCTCGACCGCTGCCACGACCGGTCTAAGGAAATCGCGCAAGGCTTCACCCCGCATACCGTAGAAGGCGCCTGGGAACGGGAAGGGCCGCGCCGGCATGCGGGCATCGATACCTGCAGTGGTACGTGGATCGTCGAGATCGACGCTGACGAACGGGCACCGCCTCAATTGGCGGAAGAAATCCTTCTGGTCGCAGAGCGATCGACCGCTGACTGGCACCTGATCCCGGTCGACAATTATGTCGGTGAGCGACTGGTGCGCTGGGGCTGGGGCCCGGGAGTCGGCAAGAGCGCTTATGCCGGGCTTTACCGCAATGGCGCCAAGCGCTGGGGCGACCAGCGCATTCATCCCGCCGTGATCTTGTCTGGCGCGCAGGGTCCCACGCTCGAAGCCCGTCTCGTCCATTATGTCGATCGCAACATCTCTGACATGCTGACCCGGCTCGACCGGTACACGAGCGCGCGTGCAAAGGATCTGCGGGAGAGCGGCGACACCGGCACTTATCGCAGCAACCTGCGCCGGATGGTGACCCGCTTCTGGAAATGTTATGTCGGCCGCAAAGGGTACCGCGAAGGGCCGTTTGGATTCCTCATCGCGCTATGCGCGGCGCTCTATCCGATCCTCTCCTATCTCAAGGCGCGCTACGAGGCGGAGTGATGGCGCGTGTCGTGATGGCCGACGCCTCTATCCCCTTTGATGGGGCGATGGCCGAGGCGGGGCCGCTCGGCGGTGCCGAGACTGCCTTCGTTGCGCTTGCCGAGGCATTGGCGGCTCGCGGACATCAGGTCGAGGCACGTAGTCTTTGCAGATCACCCGTAAGGCATAAAGGCGTGTCATGGGCACCGCTCGAGAGCGGCGTTCCCGAAGCGTGCGATCTCTACATTGGCAACCGCGGGCACCGGATGATCGGACTTGTGCCCCGTCCGCGCCATCGGGTGCTCTGGGTGCACAACCCGGCCCACTATCTGAAAAAGCCGCGAATGGCGTGGCGCATCGCCTGGTACCGGCCGAATATCGTTACGACTGGCGCCTATCACGCGTCCACCGTTCCCTCTTGGTTGATCTGCGGCGGCCGGACGATCATCCCCTACGGCATCCTCGACATGTTCCGCCACGCTGAAAGGCGTGAACCGCCGCCGCCGCGGGCGATCTTTACCTCGAACCCGATGCGCGGGCTTGATTGGCTGCTCGATTTGTGGGTGTCGCGTATCAAGCCGGCCGTGCCGACGGCGGAGCTGCACATCTACGCCGGTGCAGCGGTCTATGGCGGTTCATCGGCCAAACATGCAGGTACGATGAACGCTATCCTCGCGCGCGCCGGGTCGCTCGGGCATGCCGGCGTCCATCGCCATGACCCGGTCGGCCGCCAGGCCCTGATCGAGGTGCTGACCGGTGCGCGCGCAATGCTTTACCGCGGCGATCCTGGCGAAACGTTCTGTTTGGCGCTCGGGGAAGCGCAGGCCCTTGGCGTACCGGCGGTGGTGACGCCGCTAGGCTCCGTCGGCGAGCGCGTCGCCAACGGCAAGAGCGGCTGCGTCGCCACCACGGATGACGAGTTCGTTACTGCGGCCGTCGCGATATTGAGCAACGACGAGCTATGGCGGCGATGGCATGAGGGCGCGCTCGCGTCGCAGAGGGGCCTCAGCTGGGATGAGGTTGCTCAGCGCTACGAGGCGCTGTTGCCGTAACCTGCCTCACGCGGCGAGCCGCCAACGCAGCGCCTCGCCGGCGCGGAATGGCGCAACAGCGAGCTCGCCGTAGCCGACCTGGGCCGGCACCGGACAGGCCTCGCGTCGCAACGTCATCCGCGCCTCGTTGACTGGCAGTCGATAGAATGCCGGGCCGTTGAGCGAGGCGAAGGCTTCGAACCGGTCGAGCGCGCCTTCTTCATCAAACACTTCTGCATAGAGCTCAAGCGCCGTCGGTGCTGTGAAGATCCCAGCGCAGCCGCAGGCGGTCTCCTTGGTCGGGATCGCGTGCGGCGCGCTGTCGGTCCCGAGAAAAAAATTCGCGCTGCCCGAGGTCGCGGCGCGGCGCAGAGCCAGGCGGTGCTTCTCTCGTTTGGCGATTGGCAGGCAATAGAGATGGGGGCGGATACCTCCCTGGAAGATAGCGTTGCGGTTGATGATCAGGTGATGCGCGGTGATCGTCACGGCGAGGTTAGGACCCCCGAGTTCGACGTATTGGACCGCCTCCGCCGTCGTGATGTGCTCCAAAACGATGCGCAGCTCCGGTAGGCGGCGGCGCAGCGGGTCGAGCGTGTGATCGATGAACACAGTCTCGCGGTCGAACACGTCGACTTCCGGATCGGTCGCTTCACCGTGGACGAGCAGCGGTATGCCGATCTCGGCCATGCGCTCCAGCACCGGCATCACCTTGTCGATCGAGGTCACGCCATGCGCCGAATTGGTCGTGGCATGGGCCGGGTAGAGCTTGACCGCGGCGAAAACGCCCTCGCGATGGCCGCGCCCGATCTCATCGGGTTCGCTCGCATCGGTCAGGTAGGCGGTCATTAGCGGGGTGAAATCCACGCCGGCGGGGAGCGCGGCCATGATCCGCTGGCGATAGGCGACGGCGGCAGCGATCGTCGTCACCGGCGGCGCCAGGTTCGGCATCACGATCGCACGCGCGAACTGCCGCGCGGTATGCGGTAGCACGGAAGCCATCATTGCGCCGTCGCGCAGATGGACGTGCCAGTCGTCGGGGCGACGGATCGCAATCGTATCGATCATGAGGAAAACTCGCTGAATTCCCATATCAAGATAGAGCGCGAGGCTAGCTCTTGCTACGATCCGCGTAGGCAGCATGGAGACCGTCATGACTGGGTGCATCGTCGGCTGGGCGCACAGCAAATTCGGGCGCCATGACGACCGCGACATCGAATCCCTCATCGTCGAGGTGGCGCAGGGCGCGCTCGCCGATGCCGGGGTCTCGGGCGCTGATATCGATGCGGTCTATCTCGGCACGATGAACGGCGGCTTCGTGAAGCAGGAATTTCCCGCTTCGCTGGTGTTCCAGGCCGATCCGCATTTGCGGTTCAAGCCGGCGACGCGGGTCGAGAACGCCTGCGCCACCGGTTCGGCCGCGATCCATATGGGCCTCAACACCATCGCCGCCGGCAAGGGTCGGCTGATCCTCGTCGTCGGCGTCGAGAAGATGACCGAGCGCACCGGCGCCGAGATCAACGACCTGCTGCTGCGCGCCTGCTACCGCAAGGAGGAGGATCAGATCGAGGGCGGGTTTGCCGGCATTTTCGGGCAGATCGCGCAACTCTATTTCCAGCGCTATGGCGACCAGTCCGACGCGCTCGCCCGGATCGCCGCGAAAAACCACAAGAACGGCGTCGCCAACCCGCTGGCGCAGATGCAGCGCGATCTGGGCTACGAGTTCTGCCGCACGATCTCCGACAAAAACCCGCTCGTCGCGGGCCCGTTGAAGCGCACTGATTGCTCGCTGGTGTCGGATGGAGCCGCGGCGGTCGTACTCGCTGACTTGCCGACCGCGCTGGCAATGAAAAAGGCGGTCGTCTTCCGCGCCGCCGAGCAGGTCAACGATTTCTTGCCGATGAGCCGGCGCGACATCCTGGCCTTCGAGGGACCGGCTTTGGCGTGGAAGAAGGCGCTGGGCGCCGCACTCCTCGGCCTGCTCGACCTC
>DATNJF010000005.1:0-14990 GCA_035604035.1 Allostellaceae bacterium
GGGATGTCAGTAGCCGTCGAATCGGGCCGGGTCAGCACGTAGCCCTCGGCGTCGAGACGCAAATGACCGGAGACCAACTCGGTGACCGGGGTGTGACCGATCGCGACGAACACACCTTCGCAGGCGTAACCGCTAAGCGCCCCGGTTTTGACATTGCGCAGTCTGACGCCGGTGACTTCGGGGGGTTCCGGCGTGCCAAGGATTTCCTCGACGACGCTATCCCAGATGACCGCGATCTTCGGATTGCGGAAGAGACGGTCCTGCAGGATCTTTTCGGCACGCAGCGTGTCGCGGCGATGGATCAGGGTGACCCGGCTGGCGTGATTGGTGAGATAGATCGCCTCCTCGACCGCGGTATTGCCGCCGCCGACAACCACGACCTCCTTGTCACGGAAGAAGAACCCGTCACAGGTCGCGCAGGCCGAGACGCCAAAGCCGCGATAGGTCTCCTCGCTTGACAGGCCGAGCCAGCGCGCCTGCGCTCCCGTCGCCAGGATGATCGTGTCGGCCGTATAGGTGTCGCCCGAATCGCCAGTTACCAAAAACGGCCGCCGCGTAAGATCAAGCTTCACCGCGAGGTCGAGCACGATCTTGGTGCCGACATGTTCGGCCTGCGCCTGCATCTGTTCCATCAGCCAAGGGCCTTGGATCACATCGGCGAAGCCGGGGTAGTTCTCGACATCGGTGGTGATGGTCAGCTGGCCGCCTGCTTGCAGACCGCATAGCAGGATCGGATGAAGATTCGCCCGTGCCGCGTAGATCGCCGCGGTGAAGCCGGCCGGACCAGCACCGATAATCAAGACTTTGCTGTGATGATGCTCGGGCATCACGTTCCCGATCGATTGGACAGCGTACTATACCCTTTTTTGCGCGCTGCGGGAGGCTCGCGCCAATAAATTCAGCCGCCTCAATAGCCGAACATGTGGTCGAGGCTGAAGGCTCCGCCGCTTCCGATAAGCCCGTGATAGCCGAAGAGCCGGCACGTCGGGTCACGGATCACGGCATAGGCACCGGGACCGGCGGTAGTCCGGGTGTCCTTGTCGAACAGCTGGTGATAGCGCCACAGTCGTGAGCCTGAGCACGGAATCGCCAGCGATTTGCGCGCGATCTCGCTGCCCCCGCCATCACGAAGGATGATGTCGGTGGCGCTCTCCTTTCGCCATGGCAGCGACGCTGGATAGATCAGGTGGCAGAGGGTGTCGTATTCGCCGTCGCCCAATCGCAGAAACAGGGTCGTAGACAAGCCGGGCGGCCTGCCGGAATAGGATTGCGGTTCGTCGCGGTAGGTGAGGATCGTGTTAAAGACGTGGGCGCCAAAGCTAGTCTCTGCCGCATGGCCGCTATTGCGGTGGCGATAGCGAAACAATGCATGCAGCCAGCCGTCGCCGTCACCACCGTCCGCGAAATCGTAAATCAGCTCGACATGGCCATAGCCGTCGCCGAGCGAGCTCGTCAACTCGCTGAGATCGAGATCGGTACAATGGTTGCGGGGCAGCCGCCCGAAACGGTGGCGTTCAATCTCGCTGCCTTGTGGATCGTAGACGATTGCAGTAATCGGCAGCTCGCTCTGCGAGTGCGCCATAGGGGTTGGCAGCAGAAGGCTTTGCCACTCGCCGCGCGGCAGGACTGGCGCGGGCAACAGGTAGCCTTTGCCCAGCCTCTCGCCGAGCTTCGGCAGCTCGGGGTCGGGCTTGAGGTCGCTGCGCTCGACATTGACGTGGGCGAGGCGGCGGCGGCCGTTCTCGATGATCTCGTAGCGCGGCCGTACGACATGTTTGCCGGCGTGCAGCTCGATCTGAGCCGGCCAGGCCAGGCCGGGCAGGAGCTCGGCGACATCCACCACCTGCGTCGCGAACGGGCCGATCGGTTCGTCGAGCGTGACGACATGCTCGTCGCCCATTCGGTTGAGCCCGATCGTCCCCGCCGGGATCGGCTTGGCGTGCGAGTTCTGCAGCCACAGTACGACCCGCTCATCCGGTCCTGGCGCCGGCAGCCCGGCGTAGCGCTCGCTGGGCCAGGCATTGGCGTCGTGGGTGCAGGACAGCGACGCGTCGTCGCTCCCGTAGGTGTCGAGCGCGTATTTGACGATGTCGTGCCCCGCCGCGCCGGCGACGTGGAGGAACAGCTGGCCGGCGAACTCGCCGAGGCGGAAGCGCTTGCGGACCTCGCGGCTGTCAATGGTGATCGCACCGGCCTCAGCAGTAGCCGGCTCGGACCATCCAGCGAGGATCGACCCGCCTTCGTCGAACAGGGTCAGCCAGCAGGTGACCCCTGTCGAGCCATATCCGGCCCAGTAATTCGCCGTCACCAGGCGCGTGTGCAGCGTAGCGCTGTCGCGGAACAGAGCGAAATTGGTCGCGAAATTGAGCGGGTCGAGATAGGTGTGGCGATTGGTCAGCCGCTCCTCAGGGATGCGCATTGCATCAAGGCTGAATACCTCGCTGTTGGGCGGCAGGAAGGACGCGAGCTGGCCGATCAGCCGGTCGGTGTCGAAAGCGGCGACCAGCACAGCGCGCGCCGCCGATTGCCTGAGCGCAGGTATCGGTTGAGCCGCCCGGTCGAGCACCATATCGCCGATCCGTGAAATGTCCTGAACATAGACCCCCGCAATGTCGAGCCGGGAGAGATCGAACAGCTCGCCGACGCCTTCGGCGGTGCCTTGCGGGTCAACGACGGCGATTTGGTCGTAATGCGACAATCGATCGATCAGCTCGCGTCCGGGCACCGCAGCCAGCGGGTGAGCGAGCGCCTTATAGAGCGTATTGCCGCCGCGGACATTGTCGAACGTGTCGATGCGCAAACCCATCGTGGCATCCTACACTGCGCGGTAGTCGGGCGCAGCGTCGGCGTCCTGCAGGGTGGCGGCAACCGGTCGCTGCCGCAGTAGCCATGACGCCAGCGACCGGGTTACCAGAACGCCGATGACGGCGCCGGCGATGACGTCGCTCAGATAATGCTGACCGGTAGCGACGCGGGCGACGGCCACCAGCGCCGCCGCTCCGACATAAAGCCAGAGTGGACGTGGCCACAGGCACCACAATGCGGTCATCAGCGCCGCCGCGGTCGCCGCATGGCCCGAGGGAAACGACCAATGATCGGCGTGCCAACCAAACCAGGTGAAGTCGTACGTGCCATCGAGGAACAGCAGCTTGGGCCGGGCGCGGCCAATAACGACCTTCAGGATGTCGGCGGTGATGCCGGATAAGCCAACCGCGCCGAAGACAAAGAGCGGTATGTGGGCAATAGCCCTCATCGAGGTGTCCCATTGCCTCAGCTTTTGGAGCCGACCTCCCCAACGCAGCAGGGCGAACCCTATGCCGCTCGCCAGCAGGTAAGGGTAGCCAAGACCAAAGCCCTGCACGGCGGCGAAAAAGGGCTGCAGCGCGTTTGCATGATTATGGAAGTAATCGGCAACCGGACGGTCAAGCCAAAGAATCGCGAGCACTTCGGTCAGCAGTAATGACACCGCCAACAGCACTCGTCGGCCGAATTGCGTCTCGGCTCGCTGTTTAACCCAGGCGATGATGGGCGTCGCGCCGTCATAAACGACGATCCAGCGGTGGATCAGCCAGCTTGTCGCGATCGAAATCAATCCGGCATCGATGATGTCGGAGAGGAAATGATTGCCGGCCGCGATCCGGCCCAATCCTACAACGGCGCCGAAACCCAACGCTGCGCCAAGCGTGACCCGTCGGCGGCGGCCCGCCGGCAACAGAAACGCGAAGCTCACCATGGAGAAAGCCAACGCGGCGTGCCCCGAAGCGAACGAGCAGTTGCGCGCGCACTGGTCGGTCGGCACCAGAGGCGGGGTGAACTGTTTGGTGCCGCCGAATTGCTCGACCTGATAAGGGCGGGCACGGCCCCAATTATCCTTGAGCCCGACATTGACGATCAGCCCAGGGCCGAGCGCGGCGGCGACCAGAATGAAGATCAGCGCGTTGCGGTCGAGGCCGCAGAGCGGACGGCGGGTCAGCCGCAGCCACAGCCCGCCTAGCAGAATTAGCGCGACAAGCCCGCCGGTAAGCCAGGGAATGAGCCCTTCGAGCAAATGCAGCGGCCGCCATGCGGCGAGCACGAATCCGTGCTGCGCGTTGTAGAACAGGCCACTGACGAACAGATCGATGCTCGGCGCCAGCGAGAACAAAACCACGCTGAGCAGCAGCACCGCGCCGTATATGGCGAAGCCTTTCATGCCGCGCCGCGCGCCTGAAGCCGGTCAACGACGAGAGCGCGGAGCGCGGCCCCGGCGCGCGCGGTGTCGTCGAGCGGCGCGTAGCTCCAGTCTTCGATCTGGCCGCTGAAAGGCCGGGTGATGCCGGCGGCACGCATCGCCGCATGGAAACGGGCGAATTTCCGGTCGCCGCCCGCCAGTTCGATGATGTGCACCGGTTTGCCAGTTGCCGCCGCCTCGCTGACCATCGACACCGAATCGGCGGTCACCAGGAACGCGTCGGCGTTGGCGAGATAGGCGTAGTAGGGGTTGTCACCTGCCATGTCCCAAATCGACACCGGTAAACCGGCGAGACGCTGCCGCAACAGGGCGATCCCGGCCTCGCCAGTGCGTCGTGACGGGGTCAGCACGACCGAGCCGCCAGACTCGCGCACGGCCCCGGCTACCGCATCGGCGATCTCGGCGAGCCGGCCAAGCGTCAGCCGGTAGGCGCGGTTCGAGCCGCCGATCAGCACGCCGAGCACCGGCCGTGGCAGCGCCGCCAGCTCCGGGAAGCGGCGGCTCTCCATGGCCAGTTTCTCGGCGGTGACGCGATTGAGCGCCCCTTTGCTGGTAACGACGTTCTCCCCGCGCAGCCGGTCGTGCTCGGGCACGACCATCAGGTCGAATTCGTCGCGGCCGATCCTTGGGTCCTGAACCTGGGCGGCAATCGTCCTGCCGCCGCTCGCCTGGCGGATCGCCAGCGCCGGCATCGCCGCGTTGCGCCCGCAGGCGATGACGAGGTCCGGCCAGGGCGGGGCAAGTGGACGCCCTGAGTCGCTAACCGCGGTGAAGGGTGCGATCCAGAGCTGCGGTGGCAACCAGGCCCAGGGCCGGTAGATCGTCAGCGCCTTCTCGATAAACGGAAATCCCGTCGCCTCTGCAAGCCCCAGCGATTGGCTTGCCATCCCCGCCTTGCCGTCATGCAGCACCCACACGAGCGGTTCGTCGTTGTCCGCCGGAATGGGTTCGGAGCTAACGGGTAGGGCGACCATCGGCCACGGTTTACGGAAACCTCCACGACGGAGCAAGCCGCGACCCGATCCGCGCAATAAAATTGCGGCGTAAGATGCTGGTTCGTATGATTATGCGGGCAAGCAAGGATCCCCTATGCGGCGCATCAGACTCGACCGGATCGATCGACGCATTCTGCAGAACCTGCAGGCCGATGGGCGGATGACCAATGTCGAACTCGCCCGCCGCGTTGGCATCACCGCGCCGCCGTGTCTGCGGCGAGTGCGTGCGCTCGAGGAGGCGGGGCTCATTCGCGGCTATCATGCGGCGCTGGCTGCCGAGGCGCTCGGCTTTCCGGTGACCGTCTTCGCCCAGGTCGGGCTAGCCAGTCAGGCCGAGGCCGATCTGCAGGCGTTCGAAGAACTGGTGCGTCAATGGCCCGAAGTGCGCGAGGCGCACATGCTCGCCGGCGAGACCGATTTCCTGTTGAAGATCGTCGCCACCGATTGGGACAGCTACCAGCGGTTTTTGAGCGCCAAGCTGACCTCGGCCCCCAACGTCGCCCACGTGAAATCGGCGATGACACTGCGCGTATCGAAAGCCGAGCCTGGGGTGCCGGTTGGCGAGCCCTCCTCGGTGAGCGAGACCGAGAACGCTGCCTAGCCGAACGCGACGGTGACGACCTCGTAGGATTTGTTGCCACGCGGGGTTGAGACCTCGACGCTGTCGCCTTTGCCCTTGCCGATTAGCGCGCGAGCCAACGGCGAGGTGACCGAAAGCTTGCCGCCTTTGACGTCGGCCTCGTCCTCGCCGACGATGAGAAAGGTCTGCTCCTCGTCGGTTTCCTCGTCCGCGAGCGTGACGGTCGCGCCGAACTTGATGACCGTGCCCGACAGCTTCGAGGTGTCGATGACCTCGGCGCGGGCGACCCTGTCTTCGAGATCCATGAGGCGACCCTCGATAAAGCTCTGGCGCTCGCGCGCCGCGTGGTATTCGGCGTTCTCCGAGAGGTCGCCATGGGTGCGCGCCTCGGCGATGGCGCGGATGATCGCCGGCCGTTCGGTCGATTTGAGCCGTTTGATCTCGTCCTGCAGCCGGCTGTAGCCGTCCGCGGTCATCGGGAGCCTATTCATCGCACCAGCTTTTCTTTCCCGGCTGTCGGAAAATTAGCGGTTAGAAGTAGGATTGCAGCGGAGCTACTTCAAGGCTGCCCCGGCGCAGCGCCCCGATCGCCTGCACCGCGGCGCGAGCCCCGGCGACCGTCGTGTAGTAGGGAATGTTGTTCGTTAATGCGGTGCGGCGCAAGCTGAAGCTGTCGGCGATCGCCTGCGCTCCCTCGGTGGTGTTGAACACCAGTTGGATGCGGCCGCTGCGCATCTCGTCCACGATGTCGGGCCGGCCCTCGCGCACCTTGTTGACGATGGTGACTTCGAGCCCCGATTCGCTGAGCGTGGCGGCGGTGCCGTGAGTAGCGACCAATTCGAAACCCCACTCGGCGAGCTGGCGGCACGGCTCGACCAGCGCCGCCTTGTCGCCGTCGCGCACCGAGACAAAGACCTTGCCTGCGAGCGGCAAATCGGTGCCGCTGCCCAGCTGCGCCTTGGCAAAGGCGCGCCCAAAATCGCTGTCGAGGCCCATGACCTCGCCGGTGGATTTCATTTCCGGCCCGAGGATCAGATCGACCCCGGGGAAGCGGGCGAACGGGAACACCGCCTCCTTGACCGCGACGTGAAGGGTCCAGGGGCGGGACCCAGTGACGAAATCCGCCAGTCTCTCGCCAGCCATCACCCGCGCCGCGATCTTGGCGATCGGCACCCCGGTCGCCTTGGCGACAAACGGCACGGTGCGCGAGGCGCGCGGGTTGACCTCGAGCACGTAGACGTCGCCGTCCTTGACCGCGAATTGCACATTCATCAACCCGACGACATTTAACGCGCGGGCCAGCGCGACGGTTTGCCGCTCGATTTCGGCGACAGTCGATTGGTTGAGGCTGTAGGGCGGCAGCGAGCAGGCGCTATCGCCGGAATGGATTCCGGCTTCCTCGATATGTTCCATGATGCCCGCGACGTACACGGTCTCGCCGTCGGCGACCGCGTCGGCATCCACCTCGATCGCGTCCTGAAGATAGCGGTCGATCAGCACCGGGCTGGTGCCGGAGACGCGCACCGCGTTGCGGATGTAGCGGTTGAGCCCGGCGGGATCGTGCACGATCTCCATCGCCCGCCCGCCCAGCACATAAGACGGCCGGATCACCACCGGATAGCCGATGCGCTGGGCGATCTCCTCGGCTTCGGCGGCGGAATAGGCGGTGCCGTTCTCGGGCTGGCGCAGCCCGATCCCGTGCAGCAATTGCTGGAAACGCTGGCGGTCCTCGGCAAGGTCGATCGCATCGGGCGAGGTGCCAAGAATCGGGATTTCCGCCGCTTCGAGCGCCTTGGCAAGGTTGAGTGGGGTCTGCCCGCCGAACTGCACGATGACCCCGAGCAGCTCGCCACGCCGCTGTTCGACCCGGACGATCTCGATCACGTCCTCAGTGGTCAGCGGCTCGAAATAGAGCCGGTCCGAGGTGTCGTAATCGGTCGACACCGTCTCCGGGTTGCAGTTGATCATGATCGTCTCGATACCGGCCTCTCTGAGGCTGTAGGCGGCATGGACGCAGCAATAATCGAACTCGATGCCCTGGCCGATGCGGTTGGGGCCGCCGCCGAGGATGACAATTTTTTTGCGGTCGCTCGGTTCGGCCTCGCATTCGGGTGGCGACACGCCGTCGCCCTCGTAGGTCGAATAGAGATACGGCGTCAGCGAGGCGAATTCGGCGGCGCAGGTGTCGACGCGCTTGTAGACCGGCGACACCGCGAGGCGCCGGCGCCGCTTCGCGACCTTGGCCTCGTCCAGGCCTGTCAACCGGGCCAGCCGGCGATCGGAAAATCCCATCTGCTTCAGGCGCAGGAGCCCGGTCGCGTTGTCGGGCAGGCCGTCGTGCTTCACCCGCTCCTCGGTCTCGACGATCTCGCGGACGCGGTCGAGGAACCATGGCTCGAAGCGGCATGCCGCATGGATTTCGGCGGTCGTGAGGCCATAGCGGTAGGCCTGGGCGATGATCAACAGCCGGTCGGGCGACGGCTTGGCGAGCGCCGCCAGCACCGCGTCCTTGCCGCCGCTCTCGACCCCCTCGATGGCGAGCTCGTCAAACCCGTCGAGCCCGGTCTCCAAGGAGCGCAGCGCCTTTTGCACCGATTCGGCAAAGCTGCGTCCGATCGCCATCGCCTCGCCGACCGATTTCATCGAGGTGGTGAGCAGCGGTTGCGCGCCAGGAAATTTCTCGAACGTGAAGCGCGGCATCTTGGTGACAACGTAGTCGATCGTCGGCTCGAAGCTCGCCGGGGTGACGCCGGTGATCTCGTTGTCGAGCTCGTCGAGCGTGTAGCCGACGGCGAGCTTGGCCGCGACCTTGGCGATCGGGAAGCCGGTTGCCTTCGACGCCAGCGCCGACGAGCGCGACACGCGCGGGTTCATCTCGATGATCACCAGCTTTCCGTCGGCCGGGTTGACCGCGAACTGCACGTTTGACCCGCCGGTATCGACGCCGATCTCGCGCAAGACCGCGATCGCGGCATTGCGCATCAGCTGGTATTCCTTGTCGGTCAGCGTCAGCGCCGGCGCGACGGTCACTGAATCGCCGGTATGCACCCCCATCGGGTCGATGTTCTCGATCGAGCAGATGACGATGCAATTGTCGTTGCGGTCGCGCACGACTTCGAGCTCGTATTCCTTCCAGCCGAGCACTGACTCTTCGATCAGAACCTCATGCGCCGGCGAGGCGCGCAGGCCGCCGCGGACGATCTCCTCGAATTCCTCAGAGTTGTACGCGATGCCGCCGCCGGTGCCGCCGAGGGTGAAGGATGGCCGGATGATCGCCGGCAGGCCAACCAGCTTAAGCGCCTCCACCGCTTCTTCCAGCGATTTCGCGAGGCGGCTTTTCGGGGAAATGAGGCCGATCCGGTCCATCGCCTGGCGGAACAACTGGCGGTCCTCGGCCTTGGCGATCGCCGCCTCGCTGGCGCCGATCAGCTCGACCCCGTGCGCCGCCAGCACGCCGGATTGCGACAGCGCCATCGCTGTGTTGAGCGCGGTCTGCCCGCCCATCGTCGGCAGCAGCGCACCAATGGGATGTCCGTTTGCCTTTTCGCGGGCGATGATCTTCTCGACGATCGCCGGGGTAATCGGCTCGATATAAGTGGCGTCGGCCAGTTCGGGGTCGGTCATGATCGTCGCCGGGTTCGAGTTGACCAGGACGATCCGGTACCCCTCTTCCTTCAGTGCCTTGCAGGCTTGCGCTCCGGAATAATCGAACTCGCAGGCTTGGCCGATGACGATCGGGCCGGCGCCGATGATGAGGATCGACGAGATGTCGGTGCGCTTAGGCATTCGCCGCCATCAGCGCGATGAACCGCTCGAACAGATAATGGCTGTCTTGCGGGCCGGGGCTGGCTTCGGGGTGGTGCTGCACCGAGAACACCGGCTTGCCGGCAAGCGACAACCCTTCGTTGGTCTTGTCGAACAGCGACAGATGCGTCGCGTCGATCCCGGCCGGGAGGCTCGCGAGATCGACGACGAAGCCATGGTTCTGGCTGGTGATCTCGACCTTGCCGGTGGCGTTGTCCTTAACCGGGTGGTTGGCGCCGCGATGGCCCTTGTCCATCTTGCTTGTGCTGCCGCCCAGCGCTAGCGCCAGCATCTGGTGGCCGAGGCAAATGCCAAACATCGGCACGCTCTTGTCGATCAGCGCGCGCAGCACCGGCACCGCATATTCGCCCGTCGCCGCCGGGTCGCCGGGCCCATTCGACAGGAACACGCCGTCGGGGTTGTGGCGCATGATGTCCTCGACCGTCGCGGTCGCCGGCACCACGGTCACCCGGCAGCCATGCGCCGCGAGCATCCGCAGGATGTTGCGTTTGGCGCCGTAATCGACCGCGACGACGTGAAAGCGCGGCGCGTCCTGGGTGCCATACCCGCGCTCGCGCTGCCAGGTGGTCTCGCGCCATTCGTAGCTCTGGCGGCACGTCACCTCGAGCGCGAGGTCCATACCCTCAAGCCCGGGCCAGGCCTGCGCCTCCGCCTGCATCGCCACGATGTCGAGCCTGCCGTCCGGGCTATAGGCGATAACCCCGTTGGGTGCGCCATGGTCGCGGATGCGCCGGGTCAACCGCCGCGTATCGACGCCGCTCAGCCCTGTAAGGCCGTGCGACTTCAGCCAGGCGTCGAGCGATTGCGTCGCGCGGTAATTCGCCGGGCCGGTGATGTCCTCGCGGATGACGAGGCCGCGCGCCGCCGGGGTCGTGGTCTCGATGTCCTCGGGGTTGGTCCCGACATTGCCGATATGGGGGAATGTGAAGGTGATGATCTGCCCGGCATAGCTGGGATCGGTCAGGATTTCCTGATATCCGGTGATCGAGGTGTTGAAGCAGACTTCGCCAACCGCTTTGCCGGGGGCGCCGACGCCTTTGCCCCAGAACACCGTCCCGTCCGCCAGCACCAGGGCCGCGTTGCAGTCGGGCGGTCGCGGCGCCAGATTGGCCGCGTTAGGGTCGGTCATCGAAAGCTAATCCTGCCGGATTTTGGGGCCGTTTGGCGAGGTGCGGCGCCCAATTTCGGCGAACATAGACACAAGCTGTTGTTTGTCAACCGGGTCGAAAGCGAAGATTTGGGAGTTTCAAGGGCTTAGACGCTACCGCCGAAATTGCTGTAAAGCAGACCGGAAGCGGGTAGGTTTGGTGACGCCGCTAAGCGCAGGAGCCCTTTAAGATGTTGCGCGAGGCCATTACCGAGCGAATGAAAACCGCGCTGCGCGCCAAGGATGCCCGCACCTTATCGACAGTGCGACTGATCATGGCGGCGCTCAAGGATCGCGATATCGCGGCGCGGAGCGACGGCAACAAGGCAGAGATTCCCGAATCGGAAATCCAGCGCATGCTGCAAGGGATGGTGAAGCAGCGCCGCGAATCGATCGAGCTTTACGAGAAAGGCAACCGACCCGAGTTGGCACGGCAGGAGAGCGAGGAGATCGCGGTCATCGAGAGTTTCCTGCCACAGCAGATGGACGATGCGGGAATTGAGGTAGCTGCCAAGGCGGCGATTGCCCAATCGGGCGCGGCGGGGATCAAGGACATGGGCAAGGTGATGGCCGCGCTGCGCGAGCGTCATGCCGGGGTCATCGATCTCGCCCGCGCCGGTGCCATCGTGAAGCAGCTCCTCGGGTAGGAGTCTGCGCACATAGGTTAGGAGAGTGCGTGCATAGGGTAGGAGACTGCATGCGGGTCGGTGGATAGTCGGCGCAGATGGCCTTTCCTCCCGGCTTTCTTGACGAACTGAGGTCGCGGGTATCGCTCGCCGACCTGGTCGGCAAGCGCGTCCGCCTCGCCCGCAAGGGCCGCGAATTCGGCGGGCTCTGCCCGTTCCACAACGAAAAGACCCCGTCCTTCTACGTCGTCGAGGACAAGGGGTTCTTCCATTGCTTCGGCTGCGGCGCGCATGGTGACGCGATCGGCTGGGTCATGCGCTCGGAGAACCTCGATTTCATTGAGGCAATCGAGCGGTTGGCGGGGATCGCCGGCATCGCGGTGCCGCAGCAAACCCCGCAGGAGCGCGAAAAGGCGCAACGCCAGAAGACGCTGCTCGAGGCGCTGGCTGCGGCGGCGAAATTCTATGAAGAGCAGCTATGGTCGCGCGGTGGGGCGCGAGGCCGCGAATACCTCGTCTCGCGCGGCCTCGACGAGGAGACCATGCGTCGTTTCCGGCTCGGCTGGGCTGGCGAGGACCGCTCAGCACTGAGGCGCGCGCTGACTCCTGAATTCCCAGCGCAATTGCTGGTCGACGCCGGTCTGCTGCATGTCTCCCACCGTGGTGGCGAGCCCTACGACTTCTTTCGCGAGCGGGTGATCTTCCCGATCGGCGACCGCGCCGGCCGGGTCATCGCCTTCGGCGGCCGCGCCTTAGGCGACGCGATGCCGAAATACCTCAATTCGCCCGAACACCCGCTCTTCGAGAAGGGGCGGGTGCTCTACGGCCTCTCGGCGGCGCGGGTGAATGCGGCGAAGGAGGCCGACGCGGGCGGGGCGGGCGCGATCGTTACCGAAGGTTATATGGACGTGATCGCGCTGCATCGCGCCGGCTTTAACACCGCCGTCGCGCCGCTTGGCACCGCCTTGACCGAAGCCCATCTGGCCGAGCTGTGGCGGCTCGCGCCCGAGCCAGTGCTGTGCTTCGACGGCGACGCTGCCGGCCAGCGCGCGGCACTCAGGGCGCTGCATCGCGCGCTGCCGCTATTGAAGCCGGGGCACAGCCTGCGATTTGTCACCCTGCCGGCGGGCGAGGACCCGGATTCCTTGATCCGTAGTTCCGGTCCAGCCGCCTTTGCCGAGGTGCTCCGCGCGGCGAAGCCGCTGGCCGAGATGCTGTGGCAGTCGGAACTCGACGCAAAAGCGATCGACACGCCCGAGCGCCGCGCCGATCTGGAGCGCCGGGTGATGGCCGAGGCCGGGCAGATCGCCGATCGCTCGGTGCAGGAGCAATACCGCCGGTTTCTGCGCGACAAGCTGTTTTCGCTGGGGCGTATGACGGGCCGCTTACCGGGACGCGGTCCGCGTCTGCCGACGCCGGTTTTCCAGGGGAACACGCCGCCGCCGCCGGCGGCTCCAGGACGCCACCAACGCGAAGTGCTGATCGGGATGCTTTTGACGCATACCTTCTTGATTGGGCAAAGGGTCGAGCAAATCGACATGCTCGATTTCCCCGAACCGGAACTAAATCGGCTGAAACGCGCGATTTTTGATGCCGAAGTGGCGGTTGCGGGGCTTGACGCCACGGAGCTTCATCTACAATTAGGGCAGAACGGGTTCGCCATGACCGTGGACGCGGTCTTACTGGCGTTGGCTAATCATGCTGGGTCGCTGTCGCGGGTTGCCGACGTCGGGTCGATATTGCGTTACTGCGATCATGTGATCGGCATGCTTAACAGTGGCGACCGTTCCAAGTTGGCTGGTGCGTTGGATGCGCCAGCGGAGGACCTGACCACGCCGGAAGCCTGGGAGCGGCATCTGGCGGAGAAGGAAGGGGAGGCGCGGGAAGGCTTTTCCGAGGACGAGTTCCCGCCCAGCCGGGCGGAGAGTACGAGCCCCCGGTAAGCTGGATGGAATTCAACGGCGTGCTTTCGAGAGCGGTGGCTCGCGGGGCGCCCATTGCCTAGGGACGGTGGAATGGCTAGCAAGGTGGCAAGCGTAGCGGATACGGCTGAAACCCGCGAGGATGCGGCCGAGGCGCCGCTCCTGGACCAGATCGCGATTGCGATCAAGAAGATGGTAGCGCGCGGCAAAGAGCGCGGCTACCTGACCTACGACGAACTCAACACCGCGCTGCCCACCGAACAGCTTTCGCCCGACCAGATCGAAGACACGATGACGATGCTCTCCGAGCTCGGCATCAACGTCATCGAAAGCGAGGACACCGAGGAGCCGGCGACCGCCGAGGTCGACGAGGCCGACGCCGAGGTTCGCGGCAATCTCGACGACGACGATATCGGCCGGACCGACGATCCGGTGCGCATGTACCTGCGCGAGATGGGTTCGGTCGAGCTGTTGTCGCGCGAGGGCGAGATCGCCATCGCCAAGCGCATCGAGGCCGGCCGCGAGATGATGATCGGTGGGCTTTGCGAGAGCCCGCTGACGGTGCGCGCGCTGATGCTGTGGCGCGACGCGCTCAACGAAGGAAAGATGCTGCTGCGCGACATCATCGATCTCGACGCGACCTACACCAACACGGTGATCGACCAGGCCGAGCCCGGCGCGGTCGTCGTCATCGCGCCGCCGGTGGCCGATGGCGAAGCCGAGGAGGAAGAGGCGGAAGTCGAGGCCGAGGCCGAGGCCGAGGCCGAAGCGGAAGGGGCTGCCGCCGAGGGCGTCGAGGGCGACGGCGAGGACGCGGAGGGCGAGGAAAGCTCGGTCTCGCTGGCGATGATGGAGGCGCAGCTGCGCCCAAGCGTCATCGGAATCTTCGATACCATCGCCGACATCCACAAGAAGCTCAACAAGCTGCAGGACCAGCGCATTACCGCGATTGCCAAGGGCACGACGTTGCCGCGCGCGACCGACCGCCGCTACGACAAGCTCAAGGACGAGGCGATCGAACTGTTGCGGCAGATCCGCTTCAACAACATTCGCATCGAGCATCTTGTCGAGCAGCTTTACGACATCAACCGCCGGCTCGTCGGCGAGGAAGGGCGTCTGCTGCGCCTGGCCGAGGAGGTCGGTGTGAAGCGCACCGAATTCCTGCAGAACTATATCGGCGACGAGCTGTCGACCAATTGGTACGAGCGCGTTGCGGTGTTGCCGGGGCGCGGCTGGGCGCGCTACGCCGAGAAATACGGCAACGAGATTGCGAAGCACCGCCTGTCGATTGCTCGTGTCTCGATGGAATCGAAGCTGCCGATCCCCGAGTTCCGCCGGGTCGTGCAGACCGTGCAGCGCGGTGAGCGCGAGGCGAGCCGCGCCAAGAAGGAGATGGTCGAGGCCAATCTCCGGCTCGTTATCTCGATCGCCAAGAAATACACCAATCGCGGCCTGCAATTCCTCGACCTGATCCAGGAAGGCAATATCGGCCTGATGAAGGCGGTCGATAAGTTCGAGTACCGCCGCGGCTACAAATTCTCGACCTATGCGACCTGGTGGATCCGCCAGGCGATCACCCGTTCGATCGCCGATCAGGCGCGCACCATCCGCATCCCGGTTCACATGATCGAGACGATCAACAAGCTGGTTCGCACCTCGCGCCA
>DATNJF010000006.1:0-3772 GCA_035604035.1 Allostellaceae bacterium
CGCTGGCGGCGATCCCGCCGAGGATGCGGCCGAACGCCTCTTGGGTCGATTGGCGCTTGCCGCGCGGCGGCGGGATCTCGGCCGGCACGGCGATCGCCGGCGTCTCGATCCGCCGGGTGGCGGTTTTCGCCAACGGCACCGAGCCGAGGAAGTCGCTGAGGCGCTCGGCGGGCATATCCAGACCCGAGAACGGCTCCCACTCGGCGCCTTCCGGCACCCGCATGCTCGCCTGGAACAAAGCCATCTGCGCCGGGTTCATCAGTCCGGCATGATTGTCCTTGTGACCGGCGAGCGGCAGGCCATAGCCCTTGATCGTGTACGCGATGAAGCAGGTTGGCCGGTCGTCGCTAATGCTGTGGAAAGCATCGAGCACCGCTTCCATGTCGTGCCCGGCAAGGTTGGTCATCAGCGCATGCAGCGCAGCGTTGTCATGCTGGTCGAGGATCGCGCGGATGCCGGGATAGCGGTTGAGGTCGCGCAATAAATGCTCTCTCCACCCTTCCCCGCCTTTGTAGACGAGCGCCGAATAGAGCGAGTTGGGGCAAGCGTCGATCCATTCGCGCAGATGCGCGCCGTCCGGCCGCGCGAACGCGGCCTCGAGCTTGCGCCCGTATTTGAGGGTGATCACGCGCCAGCCGACCAATTCGAACAGCGCGTCGATGCGGCCGAAGAGACGATCGGACACGACCGCGTCGAGGCTCTGGCGGTTGTAGTCGATGACCCACCAGAGATTGCGGACATCGTGCTTCCAGCCCTCGAGCAGGGCCTCGAAGATGTTGCCTTCGTCAAGCTCAGCATCGCCCGCGAGCGCGATCATCCGGCCGGGGGGCACATCGCTCGGCACCATATCGTGCAGCCGCAAATAGTCCTGCGCCAGCGAGGCGAACAATGTCACTCCAACGCCTAGCCCAACAGAACCGGTCGAGAAATCGACGATGTGGTCGCCGTCCTTGCTGCGCGACGGATAGGCCTGGGCGCCGCCAAAGGCACGGAAGCGTTCGAGTTTGTCGCGAGTCTGATGACCCAGGAGGTATTGCAACGCGTGGAAGACCGGCGCGGCGTGCGGTTTTACCGCGACCCGGTCCTGCGGCCGCAGCACATCGAGATACAACGCGGTCATCAAGGTCGCGACCGAGGAGCTCGACGCCTGGTGGCCGCCGACCTTGAGCCCGTCGCGGCTCGGACGCAGGTGATTGGCGTTGTGGATCATCCACGTCGATAGCCACAGCGCCTTCTTTTCGAGCTCCCGCAGCAGCGCAAGCTTCTCGGCCGACACCGTTTCCGCCGTTCGGCTGCGCAGGGTGGTATGATCATCCATGATTGACTAAATACACTGCTGCACCCCGGTCGGCGAGATACCGCGGATGAGATGGAGCCGAGGCACGTGAGTGAGACGATGAGCGACATTGGCGACCGCAGCATTACCGTGACCGAAAGCGCGGCAAAGCGCATCGCGCTCCTGCGCGAGCAGGAGCAAGTCGGCAGCGCCAATCTGCGCATCGCGGTGTCGGGCGGCGGCTGTTCGGGGTTCCAGTACGGGCTCAGCTTCGACGATCAGACGAATCCCGACGACCGCGTGTTCGAGCGCGACGGGGTCGCGGTTGTCGTCGACGACGTCTCGCTCGACCTGCTCAACGGCGCCGAGGTCGATTTCGTCGAGGATTTGATGGGTGCCTCGTTCCAGATCCGCAACCCGAACGCGGCGACGTCCTGCGGCTGCGGCAACTCCTTCTCGATCGCCTGAGGGCTTGCGCCGACCGTGAAGATCGCGACCTGGAACGTCAATTCGGTCAAGGTCCGGCTGCCGCACCTCCTCGATTACCTGAAGAACGCCCAGCCCGATGTGCTGTGCCTGCAGGAGATCAAGTGCCTCACCAACGATTTTCCGCGTCTTGAAGTTGCTTCGCTCGGCTACAAGGTCGAGGCGCTGGGACAGCGCGCCTATAACGGCGTCGCGCTCTTGTCCAAGGAACCGGCGCGCGAAATCGTCTACGGGCTGCCGGGTGACGACGGCGACGACCATGCGCGCTATCTCGAGGCGACGTTCGGCTCGGATGGTGCGGAGGCGCGGGTCGCCTCGATCTACCTGCCCAACGGCAACCCGAGCAGCGATCCCGGCAAATTCGGCTACAAGCTCGCCTGGATGGACCGGCTGATCGATCACGCTGCCGGGCTGTTGCGGCGGGAAATTCCGTTCGTCCTCGCCGGCGATTACAACATCTGCCCCACCGATGACGACGTTTACGACCCGGTCGCGTTCCGCGACGACGCACTATGCCGGATCGAGGCGCGATCGCGTTTCCGCGCACTGCTCAACCAGGGCCTGACCGACAGTTACCGGGTGTTTCACCGCGACCCGCACAAATACACCTACTGGGACTACCAGGCAGGGCGGTGGCAGCGCGATGAAGGCCTACGCATCGATCACCTGCTGCTGTCGCCGCAGGCTGCCGATCGGATCGTTGGCTGCGACATCGACAAATCGCCGCGCAGCAAGGAGCGCGCCTCCGATCACACGCCGATCTGGTGTGAACTGGCGGTCTGAGCCGTCAAATCGGCTAATGCAGGCGAGCTACTGTCGCGCGCTCGAGAAAATCGGCCGTATCGGCTTCGATCTCGTCGAAGCGCAACACGGTGTTTCCAGTGGTCGGGTCGGTTCGCAGAATTCTTCCTGAGAACGCGAAGGCCTTTTTCGCCTCCGGCAGGGCAATCCAGCCATCGACTGGGGTGCCGAGCTTTGCTCCCTCGCAGACGCCATCGAGCAGAATTCCGCCCATTGACCAGTCGACCGAGCGGAACAACTCGCATTCGACGATGACTTCGAATATCGGGATCGGGCGGCGGCTATCTTGGCGCAGCTCGCTGCGGTCGAGTTTTGTTGCGCTGCTCTCCATCCCCCGACCATCGCCGAGGATCGCTCAAAACTCCATAAAATTGATGCTTAATTAGGCAATAACCGGAGCCGCTCGTTCTACCGCGGGCTACGCGGCGGCGGGTAGACATGGCAGGCGCCACGGCAGTCTTCGACAACCCAGTCGTCCCTTCCCTCCGCCAGTCGCAGCCATGTCGGGCCAACCGGCACTTTGCCGTGGCCACCGGGGATATCGAGCACATAGGTTGGCTGACACAGACCGGAAGCGCGCCGGCGTAACTCGCGCATAACCGCCTGGCCCGTCGCAATGCCGCCGCGAAAATGCGCCGTGCCGCGCGCCAGGTCGGGATGGTGCAGGTAGTACGGTTTGACTCGCATCGCGACGAGTTTGCGGAACAAGTCTTCGAGAACGGCTGCGTCGTCGTTGACCCCGCGCAGCAGCACGCTTTGCGACAGCAGCGGGATGCCGGCACGGGTCAGGCGGCCGATCGCCGCTTTCGCAACTTCTGTTAGTTCGCGCGGATGATTGGCGTGGATCACCACGTACACGGCTTTTTCCACCGCCAACGCCTTGATCAGCGCGGCGCCGACCCGGCGGGGATCGATCACAGGGACGCGAGTGTGAAAGCGGATGACCTGGACGTGCTCGATCTCAGCGAGGGTTTTGACCATCGCCGCGATGCGGCGCGGCGCCAGCAGGAACGGGTCGCCGCCGGTGACGATGACTTCCCAGATTTCCGGCCGCTCGCGGATATAGGCATAGGCGCGGTCGAGCGTGGCCGGGCCAAGCACCCCGCCCTTGGCGCCGATCTGCTCGCGCCGGAAGCAGAAGCGGCAATAGACCGGGCATAAAAGGCTCGGTTTCAGCAGCACCCGGTCGGGATAGCGGTGGACGATGCC
>DATNJF010000007.1:0-6906 GCA_035604035.1 Allostellaceae bacterium
AAATCGTCGAGCTGGAAGCCCTGCTCGTCACTGCGGGGCTGGTTCGATGAAGCTCTCGCGCTATTTAGGAGGCAAGCCGCAGCGCGCCGAAGATTGGATCGGCAGCGGCCCGTTCCGTTTCGCGGATGATCCACTCTTGCACTCGGGCCAGTCGCTCGGCGGCCTGATGGATGTCGTCGCTGTCGATATCGGCGATGGCATCGAGCAATTGCTCGATGCATTCATCCCGGCCGGTGGTCGATGCGGATGTCGGCATGTGGGCGCTGCATCGCGGTACCAGGGTGACCGCGCGCGCTCTGTTGTTCTGTTTCACCCGATCGCCTTCCCCCATGGCGTTTCGGCATCGATCGCCGAAACCAGCAATTCGGTCCTTACGCAGACTCGTCCCCTGTCCGGTTAATTCTGGCAGGGGTAACTGATCCGCAGGTTGAATGTAACAGTCTGTAAACGGCAGCTTGACGATAAACGGAATTATTTCAATCAAATGCTAAGGGTGACGTGATGCGCGCCAGAGCTGAGATCGTTTTTCCCAACAATATTAGGGATCTACGATTGCGCCGTGGCATGACCCAGGCGCAGATCGGCCGCATGATGGAGCCGCCGGTCGGCGAATCGGCGGTATCGAAGATGGAAAGCGGCGAGCGCCGCTTGACCAATTTGCAGCTTGCCCGCCTCGCGGCGATCCTCAACTGCCCCCCGGATGAGATACCCGTCGTCATCGGTCGCGATTCGGCCGCGGGGGTGCGGCGCTGGGAACAGGCGCAGCAGGAGGTGGTCGGTAGCAGCATCGCCAGCGGGGCCGCCGCCGCCGGCTATGTCCTCGCTCAGCTGCGCAAAAAGCACGGCAAGACCATGCAGCAGATAGCGACCGCCATCGGTATGACGCTCTCCGTCTATCACCGCATGGAGATGGCGAGCCGGATGGTTCAGGCGGAGGAAATCGAAAAAATCGCCAACTTCTACGGCATGACCTCCACTGAGCTCATCACCCTCATTGAGCGGCGCACCGCCGACAATTTGCGGCAGCTGAAGGACGGCGTGCCGATCGAGCAGCTGCTGCCCAGGGTACCGCGCTCGCTGTTGAAGGAAGACGCCAAGTGGGGCCGGCTCGGCGCGCTCGAACGCTATGCGCTGCGGCGAAGCATTCGCTATTCCCCGGCGACGCCGTCCGCTGAGCCGACCTCGCTGCCGGTTCGCGGACGGATGAAAGCCGGCCATAACTCGGTCCACCGCTTTACCATCGAGCGCGATGCGATCGCCGAGCAGGTCGCGCTCAGTGATCTGCTGCGGCCGAGCGAGAGCGGGTTTTTAGTCCGTAATTTCTCGCAGCGGCTTGGCGTGTTGTTGCGGCCCGGTGCGCTCGCCTATGTTGACCCGGAGGCCCCGGCGGCGATGGGCGACATCGTGTTCCTGACCCGCAAAGATGGTACCGCCGACGCCGCGGTGGTGGTCGGCGACGGGATCGGCCCGCTGATGCTGAAAATGTACAACCCCGAGGAGCAGCTCGCGATCAGCGACCCGAGCATCACCTCTGTGCTGCGCGTGGGCATGCTGCTCCTGCCCTAGGCGATTCGCGCCATCTTGCTGCCGGGAGTTGGGCTCGCCGGGGGGCGGTTTGGTTGGAAGCGGCGCGAAAGCCAGACGATGCCTTGAGGTTTTGACATCGCCGCCGCCGGCGTCGTCACCGACTTGCCGAAATTCAGGAATTATCAAGCGATCAGATAAACTTGCGCCGTGCCTCGCAGCCTAGGGCTTCGCAGCGAAGATGGGTTGTGGCCGCTGCAAGCGCGGCTGCGGCGTTGGATGCTGCGATCGCCGCAGCTCATCGCGATCGGTCTGCTCGCGGCGGGCGCGCTGCCGCCGCTCGGGCTCGCCGTGCTACCGGGCGGCCTGGCGCTGCTCGCCGCGCCGCATACCGGCATGGTGCTGGTCGCCGCGCTGATCTTCGCGCCGGCGGTCGTCGGCGCCGCTGCCACCCTCCAGGGCTTCGACCTCGCGCTGGCGCGGCTGCGCGCCGAGGCCGATACCGCCTTCAACCAGGCAATCGGGCGGGTCCTCCTCGGTGGGCTGGTTTTTGGCTGGGTTTTCGGCTTGCTGGCGGTGCTCCCGGCAGAGGCAGCGATCACCCCATGCGTCCTGATTGCATCGCTCGATCTCGGCGCGGCCTGGCTGTTTCTGCTCTATCTGATGTTCGATCCGGCCCGCGCGACGCTGCACCGCCACGTGGCGTTCATTTCAGATTTGCTCCTGCTATCGCTGCTGCTTGGGGCGGGCGGAGGCCGCACCGCGCCCTTGGCGCCCATCTATCTCTATGTCGCGATCGGCTACGCCGAACAGCACGGGCGGCGCGTGCTGACAGCTTCCATCGCCCTGAGCGTCGCGGCCTTTGTGGCGGTGGTGGCGGCCTGCCCGTTCTGGCGGGGCCAGCCGCTTGCCGCCGCCGGAATGCTGGCGACGATGATCTTGCTTCCCGCCTATGTTGGCGCGCGCTGGCGCCACCTCCGCGCGGCGAGGATCGAGGCCGACGAAGCGAACCTGGCAAAGGACCGCTTTCTGCTAGCCCTCAGCGAGGACATGCGCGATCCGTTGTGGACGATCGCGCGGGCCGGCGCCGATATCGACCGGGAGACCGCCGATCCGGCGCAGTGGAGCGCGCTTGCCCAGGCCCGGCTTAGCGCCCGCACCATGCTCTTGGAGCTCGACGACGCTCTTCATTGCGCGAAGCTCGATGCCGGCGGGCTTAGCCCGGAAACACGTAGCTTCGATCTCTACCGGCTGGCGAATGGCGCGGTGGCGGCGATGCGTGCCGCCGCTGCCGAGTGCGGCGCGCTGCTCGACCTGCGCATCGACCCGCTTCTTCCCTATCAGCTCTATGGCTGGCCGCATCAGCTTCGCCAGGTCCTGATCGGCCTCGCGACGAACCTGTTGCGCAGCGCGGGCAAGGCAAAGGTACGGATCGATCTCGGCGCCGCGGAGCTCAACTCCCAAACCGTGACATTGCGGGCGGCGGTTAGCACCGGTACCGCGGCCGACGATCAGCTCGAAACCGCCGATGAAGCGCTCGCGCCCGAAGACGCCCCGCCGCCTCTCGGCCTCGCCGTGGTCGGGCGCATTGTCGAGCTGATGGGCGGGCGCCTGACCGTCGATACCACCGCACGGGGTGGTGTGTCGGCGGCGGCTGAATTGCCCTTCGCGATCGACCAGGCGTTTCTGGCGCAACCGCTCGATCTCGCCGGACTGCCGGTGCTCATTGTCAGCCACGACGCCCAGCTGGCCGACGAGTTGATCGAGCCGCTCGAAGCCTGGCGCGGCGACCCGCATTGGATTGGGGCCGAGGAGGCGGCGTTCGATTATCTCGACGCGTTTGACCAAAACTCGCGGCGCGCGCTGCTGATCGTCGATGGCCGCGGGGACGTGCTGCGACGCTTAAGCTGGGCGCACCGCGCCGTCGCGCTGTGCGCGCCGGAGCCGCCCCGCATCCTATTCATCGCCGACGAGCCGCGCATCGACAGCATCATCGGCCTCGCCGATGGCGAGCTTGATGTCATCCTGCCGGCGCCGCTGACGCCCGACGTGCTGCGCAGCGCGCTGCATTCGCTCATGATCGAGCCGGCCGACGAGCTTGCCGCCGGCTTGCCGCCGCCGGAGACGATCCGGACGAGGCGCCGTCCCGTCGCGGATGAAGCCCCGTCAAACGGGCCCTTGGATTTCGACCCGCCGCTACAACCCGCCTTGCGGCCGCCGTCGCCGCGCGAGGCGCCGGCGAACCGGCCCTGGCAGGTGCTGATCGCCACCAGCAACGTCTCCAACCGCCGCATCATGGGGTCGCTCTTGAGCCGGGCCGGTCACGTGGTTCATCTCGCCGCGAATGCCGACGAGGCGCGCCAGAAGCTCGAGGTGCAAGAGATCGACGTGCTGCTGCTCGATTTGGTCGGCGCCCGCGGCGCGGATTACGAGGCCGCCCGGCAGTGCCGGCGAGCCCGGCCCAGCGTCACCATCATCGCGCTGACTACCGACGGGGCCGCGGAAGCCGAGCGCCGGGCCCGCGAGATCGGCCTCGACGCGGTCCTCCGCAAGCCGGTGAGGACCGGGCCGTTGCTCGCCGCGATCGAGGCGGCTGTGGCCGGCAAGATGCCGGAGCCGGCCGCGCCTTCGGTCGTCACCAGCCTATCCTCGCACCCGCGCTTTACCCCCGATCCTGCTCCGCCCGAGCGGCCCGCCGGCATCAAGCCATTGCGGCAGTCGAGCACGTTCTTCCGCGGGGTCATCGACAATTTCCGCACCGATAGCCGGCGCATCATCGCCGATCTCGGTCAGGCCGCCGGTGCCGGCGACACCCAGGCCTTCGAATCCGGGCTCCAGACGCTGCGCAACACCACCGCCAATTTTAGCGCCGGCCGGTTGCGCGAGCTGACCCAGTCGATGCGCGGCCTATCCCCGCCGGTGTTGCGTCAGCAAGGCGCCGACTATGTCCAGCGGCTGGATGCCGAATTGAGGCGGCTCGATGCGGTGCTGGTGGAACGGCTAAGCGCCGCCAACTAGCGCGGCGATCTCCCTATCCTCGCGGGGGCTGCTGCGCTCGGCGATCAGCGCGATCGCGCGGTCGCGGTTTTCCCAGCACGCCTCGACGTAATAGATCGCGCTTGCCCCGATGAACACGGAAAGCGCGTTGTTGTAGGTCGCGACCGCCGCCTCGAACCGCGCCGTGCCCTCTTCGCGCTCGCCCAATCGCAGCAGGGCGCCGGCGAGGTTGTTCTCGATCATCGCCCAGTGCATTGGCGCCCGCTCGTGCGAGCATTCCGCGAGCGCCTCCTCGTAGCAGTGGATGGCGTCCTCCAATCGGCCCACGCCGGCGTCGCGCTCGGCGAGCCAGGCGAGCGCGTTGCCGAGATTGCTTTGCGCCATCGCCCAGTCGAGCGGCCGCTGCTGGCGGGGGAACTCCTTCAGCACCTCGCGATAAGCGGCGATGGCCTCACGCAGCCAGTTGGGCGCGTTCTCTCGCTCGCCGAGACTCGACAGCGCGTTGCCGAGGTTGCACAGCGTGCGCGCCCAATCGAGCGGGTTACGATCGCGCCGGTATTCCCTGAGCGCTTCGCGATAGGCGGCGATCGCCTCGTGCAGATGCTGCGTGCCGCTCTCGCGCTCGCCGAGCGATGCCAGCGCGTTGCCGAGATTGCCCTGGGTCATCGCCCAATCGAGCGGCGCGCGCTGGCGCGTGCGCACCCGCAGCGCTTGGCGGTAGGCGGCGACCGCATCTTCGAGCCGTGCCGTGCCGGTCTCGCGCTCACCAAGGCTGCGCAACGCGGCGCCGAGATTGTGCTGGGTCATCGCCCAGTCGAGCGGCACTCTCTCCTGCCGGTATTCGGTGAGGGCCTCGCGGTAGGCGAAGACCGCCTCCGCGAGCCGCGCCGGGCTGGCCTCGCGCTCGCCCAAGGTGCGTAGCGCGGCGCCGAGATTGTTCTGCGTCATCGCCCATTCGAGCGGCGAGCGCGAGCGGGTATAGACCTCGAGCGCGCCGCGATACGCGGCGATCGCCTCCTCGATCCGGCCTGGATCGCTTTCGCGCTCGCCGAGCCGCCGTAGCGCATTGCCCACATTGTTTTGCAGCATCGCCCATTCGAGCGGCTTTTGCTCGCGGCTATAGCGGCGCTGCAGGTTGCGCATCGAGGTGACGGCTTCGGTGAGCCGCGCCGTGGTGATCTGGCGGCCGCCGTCGCCGGCGGAAACGGTTTCGTCCGCCTGAGTGGTCGGAAAGCGGGCAAGCGCGATGTTGTCCACAATACTGGTCAGCCTAGTTTCCGGCGATGATCGGCCGTTTTTGCAGAACGACGACATCCTGGTTATTGGCCCAGGCGCCCTCGGCAAGATGACGTCGATCGCCGATTGGGCCGACCGACAGGTAATGATCGAGTTGGCCGCCGGCGAGCATGTCGTCGTGCTCGGACACCTCTTTTTCAACTTCGGTCGCGAGATAAATGGAATAGCTCCGCCGGAGTGAAAGAAGATTCGAAAGAAAGCCCGAACGCATCAAGTCTAATACCGCCCCGGACGTGGAAAGCGGTGCCGTCGCTAGCTGTCCTTCAGGCACTGTATATCTCTCCAAACCAGATAATGCGCGTTGGCCGGGAGTGTAACACCAAATGTTGATCCGATATAGGCTACCGCCCGGCGCAGCCAAGAGTCGCGAGAGCGGCTGATCCATCGCTCGATTTCGATCGAAAAATGCCAATTAAGCCTTTATAAACCTCGGCTTAGCAAAATCGCGTCGCCCGAGGACAACATCTGAAAAAATCCCGATGAACATCTCTGAAGAATTGAGTTTGCTTTCCGCGCTTGAATCGAATGGCGAACCGGAAGTTCATACGGCCTGGACATGGTTGCGCCACGCGTATCTGAGCGCCTATCGGAGAGGGTGCAATTACCAGTTCACGGTTCCCGCCAACGATCAGGATATCGACATCCTCAACCGGGAAATCGTTGTAGCGATGATCGCCTACGCCAAGCAAGAAAAGTCCTGAACTGTCGACACCATCGGACCACGCAAAAGCCGCGGTCTTCCGCGGCTTTTTGCATTCTGAGATTTGTCGCCGGCGAAATCGTTCGCAAATCAAACCCAACCCAAGACTGATAGGGGAAGCAAAACGCGAATCCAGCTTTACGAGGATAGTCGATTCCAGCAAACTACCTTAACGCGGACACTTTCCTCACCAAATCACGGGCATGTCGGGGCCATACGTTCCTGGATTCAAATACGATGTGTTCGTTAGCTACGCGCACGTCGATGATCGGCCGCTGGTTGGCGCCGAGCTTGGATGGGTATCGACCCTCCAGCGCAATCTTTTCATGCTGTTGGACCGTAGACTCGGGCGGCGGGAAGATTATTCACCGTTCACCGACCACCGGCTG
>DATNJF010000008.1:0-18835 GCA_035604035.1 Allostellaceae bacterium
CCGGTGATCAAATCGTCGGGGAAGTAGAGATAGGCTGCGCCGGGGCGGCCGTAGGTCGACTGGCGCACCGCCATCTCAACATAGAACGGGATGCGGTTGACGTGTTCGATCGCGTGCGCCCATTGGGAAACCGGGGTCGCGGCCAGCACCTGGCGCTCCTCCTGGAAGGAGCCCATGCCGTTGCGATAGGTCTCCGACGCGCCGCCGATCAGGATCATCGGCCAGCAGTTCTGCTGGGCGTTGGCAAGGCCGGAGAGGCCATGGATGACGCCGGGGCCGGTGACGACAATGCACGAGCCGGGCCGGCCGGTCAGGTAGCCGACGGCGCCCGCGGCATAGGATGCCGCCTGCTCGTTGCGCATGCCGATGTAGGGCAGGCCCACTTTCTGCGCGGCATCGGCGATCGGGCCGACGGGAAACCCGACGACGCCGAACATGTACTCTACGCCCTGCTCCTTGAGGCTCTTTGCCAGCAGGTCAGCGCCCTTGATATCAGCCATAGTCTCCTCCCCTGGGGATAAATCTGTCGGCGCAGATTACGCATTTATTGCCGCAGGGGGAAAGGGACTCTAGCTCCTCCTGGCCGCAGGGCAGCATTCGCTTTCCGCAGATATTGCCGACAAAGTGGGCAATCCGGTCGCGCCCTCGCGCGCACTCCCGTGCGCCCGCGAGAATTTCGCGAACGCCGCTGCTCATTAGGGACCTATTAACTTGGGGCGCGGAATATTGGCGCACCGCAACCTGAGCGAAGACGATTTGCCCCATGTGGAACCTGACGCCGGACTACATCCAGCAGGTCAAGGAAGAGCTCAAGGGCCGCCGCGCCGCTATCGAGGCGCGCTACGCCGACGAACTCAAAGGGATCGTCGCCGATCTCGAAGAGATCGAGCAGCTTGAGCGCATCGCCTACGCCTTTGCCGTGAAGCATTTACCCGACCCGACGCCGGAGGAGCCGGTCAGCGAGCCGGTGGCCGAGGTGGCGGAGTTGCAGCCCCTACCGGTCGACCCGGTCAGCCCGGAGCTAGAGGCGGCGCCGGAAATGCGTGCGAACCCGAAGGGTGGTCTCTCGCGCTGGCGCATGCGTCTCGAAAACAACGCCGAGACCGAGTCGGCCTGAAGCCACACAATTAGGGCCGGGCGAGGCGATTTTTACGTCGCCTCCGCCCGGTATTTTAACGCGTTGATCCCCGAGCTGCTATAGCCAGGACGGCTTGGTGCCATTCGGTGCGATGTAGGTGTGCAGCATCTGCAGCATCGCCGTCTGGTCGGGTGATCGCTTCGCTCGCCGGCTCAAGTCGCCATAGACGAATTCAATCTGTTCTTTGAGCAACACCAGCGCCTCGCCGATGCTGTTGCCGGTGGCGCTGATGTCGAGATTGCTTACCGAGGCGGTGAACACGGTGTCGCCGAGCGGGTCGATATGGATCGGGATCGGCTCGGTGAGGTCGTGATGCGGTAGCGAGTCGATCGTCATCTCGAGCCGGTGTGGATGAGCCGGCTCGGCGGGCTCCGGCTCGGTCGCCGGCAGCGCGGGCTCGGGCTCTGCGGGCTCCGGCTCACCCGACTTGACGGCGTCCAGCTCGGGCGGTGGGACGGCTTCCTGTTCCTGATCAGCTGGCGGCGCTTCCGGGTGTTCGAGCAGCCGCAAGTGCCGCGCGCCACGAGACCGCGGCACGTAGGTGTCTGATGCCGCATCCGGCTCGACCTTTTCCGTGGCCGCGTCGGACGCGCTCCTATCCGTCGGGCTGCTTTCGGCCGACAGCTCGGCCACGCTGCTTTCAGGAACCGGCTCGGGCGCCGCGTTCTCGGCGCTCGGCGGAACAGGCGGCGGTCGCTGCGGCCAAAGCGGACGCGTCGGCAGCGCTTGGAAACCGGACTTGCCGCCAAAGGCGAGCATGAGGGCCGGCATCGGCGCCGTCATGACGCTCAGCGACGGATCGTTGGTGCTGATGGAAAATGTCGATGCGGAAGACGCCGCGAACGAGCTTTGCGAGCTGTTCGTTCGCGTCCGCTGCGTGATGCGCGTGGTCACCCCAGACCGTTGGGCGCCTTCGCGCCTCTCACGTCGGTCACCAAGGTCGACTTCATATTGTAGACCGGCTCGGCATTGTTTGCTTCAGGATCGTCGACCCGTGAGACCGCGATCATGATCGGCTTGACGCGCAGGACCGTGCCGTCGGCGAGGCGATATTCGCTCCAAGCTTCCTTGGCTTCGAGCACTTCGACTTCGGTCGGATTGAGCATCGTCGCTACGGAGAGATCGTTCACCCCAGCCTCCTTGGTTCTGGGCGAGCCCCAGAACGGTCGCGACTCTGCGAGAGCTAGGTTTACGAAGGCTTAATCCGACAACTTTCAGAGCAAATAGATGGTTAAAGTCTGTTCCTTTTTGCGGCCTCGCGGACCGTGTCGATCGAGGCGTCAGCCTCGGCTTCCCGGCGCATCCGCGAAACCTTCTGCGCTGCCGGACGATCGTAGCAGCGCCGCAGCCAGTCGCGGTAATGCGGCGTCGCCGACAGATCCATCGCGATCGACCGCAGGGCGACCGCCGCGACATTGAGGTCAGCCACCGTGAATTCATCGCCGAGCAGGTAGGGTCGATCGGCGAGCGCCCGGTCCAATACCCGGAAAGGCGGTGTTAGCAATTCGATCGCCGCTGCGGCGATCTTTGGGTCGCGTTCGGCGGGCGGCAGCCGTTCGGCATGGAACGACCAGACATTGGTGGCGCGCTCGATCTCGTTGGCTGCCCATAGGCTCCATTGCACGACCTTGGCTTCGCCGTGCGGCGTCGTCGGGTAGAGCGTTCCCGTCGCGTGTTTCTTGGCGAGATAGATGTTGATGGCCAGCGACTCCCACATGATGAAGCCGTCATCGTCGATCGCTGGCAGCCTTCCATTGGGGTTTACCGCGAGATAGCCGGGCTGGCGCGCGCCGGCCGCACCGGTCTCGATCGCGATATGCTCGTAGTCGAGGCCGAGTTCCTCGGCCATCCACAACACCCGGAAGGCGCGGGTGCGGGCGATACCGTAAACCTTCAGGCGTGCCATCGCGGTCTCCTCAAATTTCTCAAATTGATCGCATCGAGGGAATTGATACGCCTCCGGAGCGTTAGCGTGTCGACAGGGGGGTACGGTCGACCCTCTCGTCCGCGCACCCTAGGGACTCGGAGGACCAAGAAATGACCTTGACCAGGACGTTAGCCTTTTCGACGGCACTTGTCGCCACGCTCGGATTGGCCGCGGCGCCGCAGCCGGCGCACGCTCTGGGCACCGGGGCGGCCGTCGGTATTGGCCTTGGCGCCTTCGCGCTCGGCAGCGCGCTCGGCGCGGCCGCGAACCCGTATTACGGCTATCCCGGCTATCCCGGCTATCCCGGCTATCCCGGGTATTACGGGTATCCGGCTTATTACGGCTACGGCGCGTATCCCTACTACGGGCCACGCAGCTGCTGGAGCCCGTATTACGGCCGCTATGTCCCCTGCTAAGGCAGCGGATACGTCGACAAAGGGATGGGCGGTTAGCCGCTCGCCTCCTTTGCTTTTGATTGAGTTCTGCCGTTTCGGCCAGGCTAGATGCGTCGCGTCGCATGTGATTCAATCGGTATTGTAAGTTCGCGCCGACCTCATCACATTTATCGGCATCTCGCGCTGCCACGTTGGGGCGCGCCTAGATTGGAGGAGTTCCCCATGATAGGTCCACGGTTCGCCGCTGCAGTAGCAATTGTTGGCGCGGTCGGGCTTGCCACGGCGCCGCAGCCGGCCCATGCACTGGGCACCGGAGCGGCTGTCGGCATTGGGCTTGGCGCCTTCGCGCTAGGGACGGCGCTTGCCGCGCCCTACTATTATCAACCGGCCCCCTACTACCCATACCCGCCGCCGTACTACTACGCGCCGCCGGCCGCCTACTATCCGCCGCAGCCCTATTACGCGCCGCGCAGCTGCTGGAGCCCATATTACCGCACTTACATCGCCTGCTAAGGTCCGCGTCGACTGAATAAAGGGCGAGCGAGTTTTCGCTCGCCCTTTTGCTGACCTAGAGGTACTTGGTCGGCTGGCGCAGCGTTCGCCACATATGCGCCGACGGGCTGCTATCGAAGCCCAGGCCTTCGTCGGGTTGGTGGAAATTGCGGCCGATGATGTCGGTGAACTCCTCCAGCTCGACATGCACATTCGGGTCGAATGAATAGATGTCGTGCACGGTGATCATGCGCGCCGTGCCGTACCATTTATGCGCCCGCGCGCGCTTGTATTCCGCTTCGATATAGGGCTCGGGTTTGTAGTCGTCGCCGAAATACTGCCGGTAGTTGTCGGGGTAGGGGTAGCCGTTTTCCTCGTCCGGGTAGAAGCGCAGCGCCTGATGCGCGCGGATCGCCCAGGTCACCTCCTCGTCGACATAGGGCTCGACCATCTGCGCGCCCCAATAGCCGTGGTCGGAGCGGATGAAGCCGATGACGCCGATGTCGTGCAGCAGCGAAGCGAGGACGACCTTCTCCGGCATTCCGGCGTCGCGCGCGTGCTTGGCGCTCTGCAAGAGGTGCATCGCGGGCGCGAAGCGGTGCTTGAAGAAATCCATCAGGGTCGGTTTCGCCGGCATTTTCGGCAGGCGTGGGTCGTCGCCCATCAGCATCTTCGCGCCCGGCCGCGCCTTTTGCAGCGCCGCGCCATTGGGCATCGCGAAATCGCCGTCGGCCAGCAGGAAGAGGCGCGACTTGACCGCGATCGCCTCGTTCATCTCCTGCATCATTTTCTCTTCGAGCGCATCGGCGCGTTGCGCCGAGGTCATCACGTCGTTCATTGTGCTATTCCTTACAGATACTTCGCCGGGCGGATCATCGCCCGCCACATATGCGCGACCGGGCTGTTGTCGAAGCCGAGGCCTTGTTCGGGCTGCTTGAAGTTGCGCCCGATCACGTCCTCGAATTCTTCCAATTCGGGATGCACGTTGGGATCGAACGAGTAGATGTCGTGCACCGTGATCTGGCGGCCCGCCATGTACCATTTGTGGTTTCGCATCCGCTTATAGTCTTCCTCGATATAGGAGTCGGGCCGGTATTCGGCGCCGAACGAGGTGATGTAGGACTGCGGATACTCGTAGCCGACCGACTCGTCGGGATAGAAGCGCAGCACCTGATGCGCGCGGATCGCCCAGGTCACTTCCTCGTCGACATAGGGCTCGACCAGCTGCGCGCCCCAATAGCCGTGGTCGCCACGGATAAAGCCGATCGTCGAGATGTCGTGCAGCAGGCAGGCGAGCACCATTTTCTCGGGCAAATCCGCCCTCACTGCGTGCCGCGCGCTTTGCAGCAAATGCATGCAAGGGCCAAAGCGGTACTTGAAGAAATCCATCAGGGTCGGCTTGTCGGGCATCGCCGGCAGCCGCGGGTCGTCGCCCATAAGGACGCGGGCGTTCGGGTTCTTCCTCATCAGCTCGCCGGCGTTCGGTGCCGGGCCCAGATCGCCCTCGGCCATCGAATAAAGCCGCGACTTGATGACGATGTAGTCGAGCTCGCGCGCCATCTTCGCTTCGAGCGCGTCGGCCTTTTGGCTCAGGGTCATGATGTCGTTCATGGCGGTCTCCTTCGATCCCCGACGATTTGGCCAAAGCCTAGCAGATTGGGCGGACGCGAGGCACGCTTCGTTGCGATGCCCCGCTTGTGGTCCTCACTTAGAGCTTCTTCCCGTCGTACGGGGTCAGGGTGAGCGCGCCGAGGTCGATCCCGTCGAGGCAGCGCACATTGATCGCGACCATCTCGCCGGCGCCGGGCGCGGTGCCGCGGGCGAACGATTCGACGCCGCAAGTCGCGCAGAACCGGTGGTGGATGACCTTTTTGTTGAACTGGTAGTCGGCGAGCTTGTCGCCGCCGGACAAAAGTTTGAACTGGTCGGGTGCCGCGAAGATCAGCAGCAGCCCGCGCTTCTCGCGGATCGAGCAGTTGCACGAGATTACCTTATCGAGCGACCCGGTCACCTCGAACCGCACCGCGCCGCAATGGCAGCCGCCGGTATAAATTTTGGCATCGGGCATTGAATACCTCCTGTCGCTAGCCCCCCGCCTGCTGACGCGTCCAGCTGTCGCGGAGGCCGATCGTGCGGTTGAACACTAGGCGCCCCGGCGCACTGTCGGGGTCGCGGCGGAAGTATCCCAGCCGTTCGAACTGCACCGCCGCCGCGCCATTGTCCTCGCCGATCGCCGGCTCAAAGCGGCAATTCTGCAGCACCTCGAGCGAGTCCGGATTGATGTCGGCCATCAGATCGCCGCCAGCGCCGGGGTCGGGCCGGCTGAACAGCGGGTTGTATAGCCGGACCTCCGCCGCGAACGAATTCGCCGCGGAGACCCAATGGATGGTGCCGCGCACCTTGCGTCCGTCGGGCGAGTCGCCGCCCTTGGTCGCCCGGTCATAGGTGCAGCGCAGCTCGACGATCTCGCCGGCCGCGTTCTTCACCGCCTCGCGGCAGGTGACGAAATAGGCGTAGCGCAGCCGCACCTCGCGCCCTGGCGAGAGGCGATAGAAATTCTTTGGCGGATCCTCCATGAAATCGTCGCGCTCGACGAAAAGCTCGCGGCCGAACGGGATCTGCCGCCTTCCCGCCGCCGGATCGTCGGGATGGTTGGCCGCGTCGAGCCACTCGGTCCGGCCCTCGGGGTAGTTCTCGATCACCAGCTTTAGCGGGCGCAACACCGCCATCCGGCGCGGCGCGGCGCGGTTCAGCTCGTCGCGCACCGCGTGCTCGAACATGCCGACATCGACGACGCTGTTGGCGCGGGCGACCCCGACGCTCTTCGCGAAATTGCGGATCGCCTCGGGCGGGACGCCGCGTCGCCTGAGGCCCGCGAGGGTCGGCATGCGCGGATCGTCCCAGCCCGACACGCGGCCCTCGTCGACCAGCCCCTTCAAGAACCGCTTCGACATCACCGTATAGGTGAGGTTGAGCCGGGCGAACTCGTATTGCCGCGGCCGCGACGGCACCGGCAGGTGCTGGATCAGCCAATCGTAAAGCGGTCGGTGATCCTCGAATTCGAGGGTGCAGATCGAGTGCGTCACCCCCTCGATCGCGTCCGACTGGCCGTGCGCATAATCATAGGTCGGGTAGATGCACCATTTGTCGCCGGTGCGCGGGTGTGTCGCATGAAGGATGCGGTAGAGCGTCGGGTCGCGCAGGTTCATGTTGGGCGAGGCCATGTCGATCTTCGCCCGCAGCACTCGCGCGCCGTTGGGGAATTCGCCCTTACGCATACGGCGGAAGAGATCGAGGTTCTCGGCCACGGGGCGGCTCCGATAGGGGCTGTTGACCCCCGGCTCGGTCAAGGTGCCGCGGTTCTTGCGCATGTCCGTGGTCGACTGGTCGTCGACATAGGCGAGCCCGTGTTCGATCAGGTGCTCGGCCCATTTGTAGAGCTGCTCGAAATAATCCGACGCATGATAGAGGTGCTTGCCCCAATCGAAGCCGAGCCAATGCAGGTCGGCCTCGATCGCGTCGATGTATTCCTGCTCTTCCTTGGTCGGGTTGGTGTCGTCGAAGCGCAGGTGACATCGGCCGCCGAATTCGGCGGCAACCCCAAAATTGAGACAGATCGACTTGGCGTGGCCGATATGGAGATAGCCGTTCGGCTCCGGCGGGAACCGCGTCACCGGCCACAGATGCGCGCCCGAGTCGATATCGGCCTGGACGATGTCGCGAATAAAGTCGCGCCCGGCCTCGCTTGCTTCCGCTTGTGCTGCCATGCCGCCCGTCAAATCAGCTTGGCGATGATCTCGGCCCAGCGGTCGAGTAGCGGCAGGATTTTGTCGGTCGGTTCAGCTGCCAGCTGCACGACGCCGCGGCTGACCCCCTGATCGATACATCGCCGCACCCGGTCGATATCGGGCTGGATGCCCCAGACCGTGACCGGGCAGGTGGCGAGGTCGCGCCCGGCCTCGGCGGCCATCTGGCGGAACTGCGGCAGGAAGTCGGTCACGTCCTCGTATTGCGGCCGGCGCGAATGCGGGATCCAGCCGTCGCCGTAGCGGAGCGCCCGCCGAGCCGCGTGCGGGAACATGCCGCCGATTATGACCGGTGGATGCGGCTTCTGAACCGGCTTCGGCCAGGTCATCATCGGCGCGAAATCGACCATCTCGCCGTGGTATTCGGGCTTCGACTTGATCCAGATTTCTTTCATCGCTTCAATGCGTTCGCGCATCAACTTGAAACGAGACTTGAACTCGGTGCCGTGGTCGGCCATCTCGTCGGCGTTCCAGCCGCCGCCGACCCCGAAGAGGAAGCGCCCGCCCGAGACCTGGTCGAGCGAGGCGACGAGCTTGGCGGTCTGGATCGGGTCGCGCTGAGCGACGAGGCAGACGCCGGTGCCAACCTTGATGGTCTTGGTCACCGCCGCCGCCGCGGTCAGCGACACGAACGGGTCCATCACGTCGTAATACTGCTTTGGCAGCTCGCCGCCCGAGGGGAAGGCCGAGTTTCGCGACACCGGGATATGCGAGTGCTCCGGCGCCCAGACCGACTCGAAGCCGCGTTCCTCGAGCGCCCGGGCCAGCTCGCCCGCGCCCATCGAGTAGTCGGTGAAGAACATCGACGCGCCGAACAGCATGGCTGGTCTCCAAGAGAGAACGCTTTACCGCGAAGGTCGCCAAGGATACGCGAAGCTAACGACCGGTCGCGCGCAGCGCGATCAAAAATCCACAATGAGGCAGTGAGATTGCCGTCGCTCGATATCTCACTGCCTCACCGTCTCATTGTTCATATTGCGCTTCGCGCCGAAAAACGCCCCTGCGTCAAAGCGTTAGTTTTCTACGCCGCCTGCTCCAGGGTCGGCCGGTCGTCGGCGACGGTGGTGCGATGCAATTCGCGCACTTCGCTGGGGTCGTAACGCCGGGCGCGGTGCATCATCGCCCGGTTGTCCCACATCACGAGGTCACCCACCCGCCACCGATGCGCGTAGACGAACTTGCGCTGGGTGGCATGCTCGGTGAGGTCACGCAACAGGGCGCGCGCTTCCGGCATCGGCATGCCGCGGATCGCGCCAGCATGCGCGGAGAGGAAGATCGAGCGCCGCTTCGGCCCCGGATGCCGGCGCACCAGGCGCTGCGGCACTGGCAAATTGCGCAATCGCTCCTCTTCGGTGAAGTCGAAGCCGAGAACGCCGCGCGAATAGATCTGGCTGTGCTCGCAGACAAGGTCCTCGATCTCGGCCTTTATGTCGTCGTCGAGCGCGTCGTAGGCGACGCGCATGTCGGCGAATTCCGTGTTGCCGTCCTTCGATGGAAGGACGCGCGCGTGCAGCAGTGAATACTTGGCCGGGGTCGGCTTGAACGAGCTGTCCGAGTGCCTCAGCATGTTGCCGAGGCTGAACAGCCGCCGCCGGTCCTCGCGCGACATAATGGCGTTGCCCCTGCCGAGGTTCGACACGTCGGCCACCTCGGGGGCGAGGCGGCGGTCCTCGTCGCGCCGTACGTCGGAATTGGCGATTTCGAGCGTGCCGAAATTGCGGCTGAACGTGAGCTGCTGCGCGTCGTCGATTTGCTGATTGTGGAAGACTAGAACGGCAAATTTGTCCATGCCCTCGACAATCGCTGCGACCTGCCGCGGGGTCATCGTCTCGCGCAAATCGATGCCGGCAACCTCGCCGGCGAAATCGGGGCGGTTGACGGGATCGACCGGGCGGATACTGAGAGCCATTGCTGCAAAACTCCGGCGCAAAATGGTTGTGAAACGATAGTCCGGTTGGCCCGCGCTGTCATCCTTACCAAGCCGCAACTTAGCCCATGCTAAAATGCTGGCATGGCCTCCGACGTCGTCGATCTCCGCGACTTCTACCACACCCCCTTGGGGCAGGTGGCGCGGCGCATGATCCGCCAGGCCGTGCGTCGCATGTGGCCGGATATGCGCGGGTTGCGCGTGCTCGGCATCGGCTATCCGCCACCGTTTTTGACCGCGATCTCGCCCGAAAGCGAGCGCACCCTCGCCTTGATGCCGGCCTCGTTGGGTGTCCTCGCCTGGCCGGCCGAGGGCGCGAACCTCGCGACCCTCGCCGACGAGGGCGAATTGCCCTTCGCCGATTATTCGATCGACCGCGTGCTGCTGGTCCACACGCTTGAGACCAGCGACCAGGTCGGCCCGCTGTTGAAAGAGGTTTGGCGGGTGCTTGCCGGGGGCGGGCGGCTGATGGTGGTAACCCCGAACCGGCGCGGTATCTGGGCCCGGCTCGACCGCACTCCGTTCGGCTTCGGCCGGCCCTATACGATGTCGCAGCTCTCGCAATTGCTCCGCGACGAGCTGTTCACCCCAGTCGCCACCGCGACGGCCCTCTTCGTGCCCCCGACTCGAAGCCGCATGATATTGCGCTCCGCCCGCGCCTGGGAGCGTATGGGCACGCGCTGGTTCCCGACCTTCGCCGGCGTCGTCATCGTCGAGGCGACCAAGCAGATTTACGCCAAACCCATCGCCGCGCGGGCGCCAAAGCGGCGGCTGGTCTACACGCCGGCGACGGCGGGCCGCTAACCCGGCGGCGCGTGGTAGGGGAATGGTCCCGGCCAGTCGCCGAAGGTCGTTGTGTGGGTGACGAGGGCTCCGTCGTGCCAGAGGTGGAGCTGATAGCCGGGCGGCTCGAAGGTGAAATAGGGGCGAGAGCCGGGGGTCAGGTCAAGCAGGAGTTGGTGCGCGGTGGCCGGTGCGGTACCGGCAACGGTGCCGGCGAAGCGGCGGTCAATCGTGCGATGCAGATGGCCGCAGAGGACGCGTTCGACCTGGTTGTGGCGGGCGATCACGGCGGCGAAGGACGGAATGTCGCGAAGGCCGGCCTCGTCCATGTGTTGGATGCCGGTCGCAAATGGCGGGTGGTGCATTATCACCAAGGTCGGCCGGGTGGGGGCAGCGGCGAGGGTCGCGCCGAGCCAAGCGAGGCGCTCGGCGCACAGCTCGCCGTGGTGATACCCGGGGACGTTGGTGTCGAGCGCGACGATGCGCAGCGGATAGTGCTCGACGGTGTATTGGAGAAACCCGTCTTTCGGGAAATAGCCGTCGTCGGCAAACGCGGCGCGCAATTCCTCGCGATTGTCATGGTTGCCGGGGATCAGGTAGACCGGCACGTCCGCTGTCGTGAGGATCTCGCGCAGGTGATCGTATTCTTCCGCGCTGCCGTGGTCGGTCAGGTCGCCGGTCAGCACGATCACGTCCGGGCGCGGGTTCAGCCCGTTCAATGTCGCAAGCGCCCGGCGGAGAAAGACGCCGGTGTCGATGCGGCTGTAGTCCGGCGGCGCGTCCGGGGCGATCGCGCGGTGCGGCGAATGAAAGAGCTTGCCCCGCGCGATGATATGCGGATCGGTGATTTGGGCGACGAGCATCACGCGGCTCCTCGGCTGAGCACGAAAACGCCCTGCTCGGCCAGGAGGTTGGCGAGCGAGCCGCGCGGGTCAAGCGCGTAGGGACGACCATAGCGGTCGAGTGTGACGCTCTTTTCGATGCGAATGTTCATCTCGCCGCACAGCGCGACAAAGTCGCGGATCGTACACAGGTGGATGTTGGGCGAATCGTACCATTGATGGGCGAGTAGCGGCGTTACCGGCATCCGTCCGCGCGCCAACAGACTGAGCCGCACCCGCCAATAGCCGAAATTGGGAAACGAGACGATCGCCCGCTCGCCGATCCGCACCAGAGTTTCCAGCACGCGCCGCGGGTTGCGTGTCGCTTGCAACGTCTGGCTCAGCACCACGATGTTGAAGGCGCCCTTGGGATAGGCGTCCAGATCCCTGTCGGCGTCGCCCTGGATTACCGATAGACCCTGGCCGACGCAGGCATTGACCCCCGATTGGGAGAGTTCCACGCCGCGCGCGTCAGCGCCTTTTTCGCTGACCAGATAGCCGAGCAGCGCGCCGTCGCCGCAGCCGATGTCGAGCACCCGCGCGGCAGGCTCGATCATGTCGGCGATGACGCGCAGGTCGCGGCGTAGCCGATCGGCCGGCGTTGCCGGCGATGGCGATACGACCCCGCCGAGTTCGATGGCGGCGCTTCGGCTCATCTATTTCGTCTCAGGGGCGGCCGAGGCCGCGATGCTCGGCGCAGCCGTTGAGGAACCCGCGCAGCGTGGCGAACAGCTCGGGTTCGTTCAGCAGGAAAGCGTCGTGCCCCTTGTCGGTCTCGATCTCGACAAAACTGACATTGGCGGCGACGGCGTTGAGCGCATGCACCAGCTCGCGACTTTCTGGTGTGGGGAACAGCCAGTCGCTGGTGAACGAGATGATGCAGAAGCGCGAACTCGCCCCGGCGAACGCCGCCGGCAGCGACCCGCCATGCTCGGCGGCGAGGTCGAAATAATCCATCGCCCGGGTGATGTAGAGGTACGAGTTGGCATCGAACCGGTCGACAAAGGTGCTGCCCTGATGGCGCAGATAGCTTTCGACCTGGAAATCGGCGTCAAAGCCCCAGGTGACCTCGTTGCGGTCCTGCAGGTTGCGGCCGAATTTGCGGTGCAGCGCCGCCTCGGACAGGTAGGTGATGTGCGCCGCCATCCGCGCCACGGCGAGGCCGCGTGCCGGCGCGCGCCCGCGCTCGAGATACTGGCCCTCGCACCACTCGGGGTCAGCCATAATCGCTTGGCGGCCGACCTCGTGGAACGCGATGTTCTGCGCCGAATGCCGCGCCGCCGAGGCGACGGGGATCGCCGCGAACACCGATTCAGGGTAGCTCGCCGCCCATTGCAGCACCTGCATCCCGCCCATCGAGCCGCCGATCACGCAGAACAGCTGGTCGATGCCGAGATGCTCGATCAGCCGCTTCTGCGCCCGCACCATGTCGTGCACGGTGATGATCGGAAACGACAGCGCCCACGGCTTGCCGGTTTCTGGGTTGATGTCCTTTGGCCCGGTGGTGCCCATGCAGCCGCCGAGCACATTGGCGCAAATGAGGAAATAGCGGTCCGTGTCGAGCACCAGGCCCGGCCCCGCCATCGTCGACCACCATCCCGGATGGACGGTGATTGGGTGCGGGTCGGCGACATACTGGTCGCCGGTCAGCGCGTGGCAGATGAGGATCGCGTTCGAGCGGTCGGCGTTGAGCGTGCCATAGGTTTGGTAGGCGATCGTAAACGGGCCGAAATCCACCCCGCAATCGAGCCGTAAGGGATTGCTGACCGTAAACCGGTATCCGGGCCAGTCATTATCCGGTCGCTTCAAGGTGCGCGGTGATATCAGGGAGGCCATGGCGGGCTCTCTATATCATAACGGTGCTCGTCCGCCGCCAGCCGATAATGCGGCTCGCTTGTCGAAAGGTCCGACGGGGCGGCGGCGCGGCTCAGGAATGCTGCCGCGAACGTCGAGTTTCCTTTGATTTCGCCGGGGCCTCTCTCTACTACTATCGGCCCTCGGGAAAGCGATCGAAACCATGTTGTCGACCCAAGCTGATCTTGATGAATTACGCCGGCGCCTCGACCGGATCGACGACAATTTGCAAGACCTCTTGATCGAGCGGCTGGAGGTCGTCGCCAGTGTCGCGGCGCAAAAGCGCACCGCCACCGTCAGCCCCTATGTCCCGGCGCGCGAGGCCGAGATGCTGCGCCGCCTCGTCGACCGCCAGGGCAATGCCTTTCCGGCCGGTACGCTGGTGCGGATTTGGCGCGAGCTCCTCGGCGCGACGACACGGGCGCAGGGGCCGTTCGCCATCGGCGCCTATGCGCCCCCGGAATCCCCCGGTGTCTGGGATTTGGCGCGCGACCACTACAGCAGCCACGCGCCGCTGACCGCCTATCAGTCGACCTTTCAGGTGATCCGCGCCGTGGCGGATGGGCGTATCGCGGTCGGCGTGCTGCCCATGCCGCAGGACGGCGACAGCGACCCGTGGTGGCGCCACCTGCTGTCGCTGGACGCCGAGGCGCCGCGAGTCGTCGCCCGCCTGCCGTTTGGGCCGCGCGGCAATGCCCGCTCCGACAACGCCGACGCGCTGGTGATCGGCTTCGGCACGCAACAGCCGAGCGGCCAGGACCGCACCCTGCTGGTCACTGAAAATGCAGTGCAGATCAGCCGCGGCCGCATGGTCGCGGCGTTCTCGGCGATCGGCCTCACCTGCACCTTCATGGTGTCGTGCGAGCATGCCGAGGCGGCGAACACGCTGATCGAGATCGACGGCTTTGTGCCGCTCGATGATCCGCGCCTCAAGGCGTTGCGCGACCGGCTCGGCGCCGATCTCTACCGGCTGATGGCGGTGGGCGGTTATGCCGTGCCACTGGAGAGCGCCGCGTCGCACGCCGAGGTCGCGGCGCAGACCGGTGCGGCTCGCCGTTCGGCGGCCCAGGGCTGACAGATGGTAGAACTCGCCGGCCCGGCCCCCGGCCCGGGCATTCTCGACATCGCCCCCTATGTCGGCGGTGACGCCAAGCTCGAAGGCGTCGAGCGGCCGATCCGGCTCGCCTCCAACGAGAGCGCGCTGGGCCCGAGTCCCAAGGCCATCGCCGCCTACCGCGCGCTGGCGGGCGACATCCACCGCTACCCCGACGGTAGCGCCGACGAGCTGCGCCGCGCGCTCGGCGAGCGTTACAGTCTCGATCCGGCGCAGATCGTCTGCGGCGCCGGCTCCGACGAGCTGATCGGCTTGTTGTTGCGCGCTTATGCCGGGCCCGATACCGAGGTGCTGTACAGCCGTCACGGCTTCCTGATGTATCCGATCGGCGCGATGTCGGTCGGTGCCACCCCGGTCGCGGTGCCCGAGAGCGACCTGACCGCTGATGTCGATGCGATCCTGGCGCGGGTGACACCAAAGACGCGCATCGTCTTCATCGCCAACCCCAACAACCCCACTGGCACCTATTTGTCGGTGAGCGAGATGGCGCGGCTGCATGAGGGACTGCCGTCAAACGTGCTGCTGGCGATCGACGCGGCCTATGCGGAGTTTGTCAACCGCAACGACTACGAGCCGGGGGCCAAACTCGTCGACCAGGCCGAGAATGTGGTAATGCTGCGAACATTCTCGAAGATTTTTGCCTTAGCAGGGCTGCGCCTGGGCTGGGGTTACTTCCCGCCCGCGGTCGCCGATGTGCTGAACCGGGTGCGCGGACCGTTCAATGTCAGCGCCGCGGCCTTGGCTGCCGGGGTCGCCGCGCTTGAGGATACCGAGGCGCTGGCCAAGGCTCGCGCGCACAACGACCGCTGGCAGCCCTGGCTCAACGACAGGATGGCGGCGCTCGGCCTCCACCCGACCCCGAGCGTCGCGAATTTCGTGCTGCCGTGCTTCCCGGACGATGGCCGCCACAACGCCGACGCCGCGTTCCGTTTCCTCCAGGTGAAAGGCATCCTGACCCGCAAGATGGGCGGCTACGGTCTTCCCGACCGCATCCGCATCACCGTCGGCACCGGCGACGAGAACGAGAAGGTCGCCGCGGCGCTCGCCGAGTTCATGGCCTCCTGATGGCGGACATCCTGTTCAAGCGGGTCGCGTTGATCGGCATTGGGCTTATCGGCTCGTCGCTGGCGCGGGTGTTGCGCCGCGACAGCCCGCAGACCCATATCGTCGCCTGCGCGCGCCGCGCCGAAACCCTGGAGGCGGTGCGACGCCTCAAGATCGCCGACGAGACCACCGCCGATCCCGCCGCCGCGGTCAGAGGCGCCGACCTTGTCGTGATCGCCGCCCCGCTTTCCGCCTATGCCGAGGTCGCCGCCAAGATCGCGCCGGCGCTCGATGACGGCGTCATCGTCACCGATGTCGGCTCGGTCAAGGAGGCGGCGATCCGCGATCTGCTGCCGGCCATTCGCAAGGGCGTGCATCTGGTGCCCGGCCATCCTGTCGCCGGCACCGAGCATTCCGGCCCCGAAGCCGGTTTCGCCGAGATGTTCGCCGACCGCTGGTGCATTCTGACGCCGCTGCCCGAGACCGATCCGGCAGCCGTCGCCAAAATCACCGCGCTGTGGCAGCTGGCGAAGATGAAAATCGTCACCATGCCGGCGGAGCATCACGACCGGGTGCTGGCGGTGACGTCGCACCTGCCGCATCTGATCGCCTATACCATCGTCGGGACCGCGACCGCGCTCGGCGACGACCTCCGATCGGAAGTCATCGCCTATTCCGCCGGCGGCTTTCGCGACTTCACCCGCATCGCCGCGTCCGATCCGGTCATGTGGCGCGACATCTTCCTGAAAAACCGCGAGGCAGTGCTCGACGTGCTGCAGCGCTTCAGCGAGGATTTGACCGCGCTGCAGCGGGCGATCCGCCGCGGCGAGGGCGAGATTCTCGAAGACTGGTTCATCCGCACCCGCGCTATCCGCCGCTCGGTCATCGAGGCCAAGCAAGCATAGCTACCAATCGATGTGCGGCGCCTTGCCGAGCTTGGCGGGACCGAGCTGCATCTCGCCGTCCTGGATCGCGAACGTCGTCGAGATTTGCGGCCGCCCGTCCGGGCCGACCCGGCCGAGCATCGACAGCGCCAACCGGGCGCCGCGCGCGTCGCTCGCCTTGACCCGCCCGGCCGCGACGAGCGCGTTCAACAGCTGGTCGTAGCCGGATATCGCGCCCGAGAAGCTGGCGACCGGCTGCAAATCGGCATCGAGCGCCAGCGTCCCCGAGGCGGTGGCGCCGATCGCGCCCCAGCGCAAATCGAGATGATCGAGCTCGAGCGTGCCGCCGGCATCGCGCCACGCCGCGGCGGCCTCGCGCGGCGGACCGGTGGGTAGCGCCCCCATCATCGTTAGCCCAAAACCGAGCTCATTGACGGTCTTGCTGAATTCTGGCGGCGCGACCGGCACCACCAGATCATGGGCTATCGCGGCGACGGCGATGCCAGGATCGGCATGGCTCGCCGGCGGATGCGCTGGCACGATGACCCATGCGCTGACGATTCGGGCCGAAAGCGCTATCGTCGCGTCGAGCTTCGGCTGGTACAGGGTCAGCCAGATCGTTGTCTTGTCGCCGGCGATCGCGAGCGCGCCATCGGCGGCGCTGGCGTCGAGCTTGGCGATCGGCGCGCTATCGGAACCGGCGCGTAGGCTGATCCTGCTTGGAACGTCCAGCCACACTTCATGGAAATTCCACGGCCAGATGCTCGCTGACATCTGCGGCGCGCGCAGCTCTACTGCCGGATCGGGCGCCTTGTCGGCCAGTACCACATCGCTAAGCTCAAGGCGGAACGTAAACGGATATCCGGCGACACGGATATCCTGCCACGAGACGTCGATCTGGCGTTGGTGAACAGCCTGCGCCCAATCGCCGGCGGCGAGCTTGATCTTGCCGGCGGCGACCCACCAGATCGCGCTGTACGCGCCAAAGGCGACGACGAGGATGCCGACAAGGGCGAGGATCGTCGCGCGGCGCATCGGCGCTATATAGCCGCGCGTACCGCCTTGCACCAGCCGAGCCGGTTGACGCGGCACGTCGTCCGCTCAGGTCGGCGGATGGCAAGCCTCCTTCAGCGGCCGCCCGAGGTTCACGAAGGGCATGTACGCGCTAGCTTCTATTGGGGAGGTGGTAAAGGTGCTTGTGGCGGCACCATGAAGTAGGGACGCATGTTGCCTTCAGTCGATCCCGGAAAGAAAAACGTTGTCCCTTGCGTACCTTTCTCACCAACAAAGCCACGTTGTTTGCTCGCTCCAACTCCTCCCGGGCTGGTTGGCTGGGGCAGGGTCAAAATCATAAAATCTGCGAACTGTTTGGAAGTCGCCGCGTAAAACCGCCGACCTCCTGCCTGCCCGACATAAATCGCGCTTTCAGGACGCGGCAGTGATTGCGCTCCTGTTCCGCCTTCCCAGAACAACCACTTCTTTTGCTTAAGGAAATCGGAGAGTACTAGAGCATCCTTCTTATCCGGGGTTACTGGTAGAGGAAGGGACGAATCAGGCATGCAGAGCACACAAAGCGGTGGATAGAGGTAATAGGGATCAAACATTAGAGAACCGTCCTGCGCCTTCGCGTTCGGTGTCCGTGGAGGCGTATACTCCGCTCTAAATGATTTCTCACAATCCTCTGCCGCATTTACCGAATTATTGCATAATATAATCATGTATAGCGCTCTTAAATTGCGATAGGCTAAACTATCAGGAGGTCAAAGCTCCTGGGGTTGTAGTTGTCTGTGATATTGTTGCAGAAACCGTTTTTGCAAACATACTCGAAAGAGGAAAAGTCACACTGAGTGTTACCGAGCTATTTGTCTGCATTACACCGGTTTGAAGATATATCTCGGAAGGTAGCACGCCGGGTTCGTCTAATAGCTTTGAGAGGTTAGTCAGCGTTTGGTCACGATAGGTCGGCTCAACCACCTCTCCACCACTGGTGGTCGCGTAGGTCAGACGCGTGACATCGCATCCGGTCAGCAGCGAGGTGAGCGCCAGAGCGAGTGGCCAGATACGCACGGCGGATCCTCCCAGATCGGGCTTCTCTGTCCTGATGGTAGCTGCGCCATTTAGTGAACTCAACCTTAACGTTAAGGGACGTTAACTAGCTGTACGCATGGTGGCGCACCAGAAGTGGCGGTTGACGCGGCGTGGCGGCCGGGCGAACATCGCAGCGACTGGCAAAAGGGGCAAACGATGGCCGAAACCGCGCCACTGAAGGCGTTCTGGCAGCCTGGCTGAACCAGCTGCCTGAGACTGAAAGAGTTTCTCTCGGTCCGTGGGATCGAGTTCGAGTCGATCAATATCCTCACTGACGCTGCCGGCCGCGCGGAGTTGCAGCGCCTGGGCGCGCGCTCGATTCCGGTGTTGTCGCGCGGGGACGAGTTCGTCTTCGCCCAGAACATCGCCCAGGTCGTCGCCTTCCTGAAGCTGAACGAGAAGGCCGGACCGGTGCTCACCCCAGCGCAGCTCGTCGAGCGCATGCAGCGGTACATCGATGCGGCGCTGCGAATGATCCCGCAGATGCCCGACGACCAGCTCG
>DATNJF010000009.1:0-6820 GCA_035604035.1 Allostellaceae bacterium
GCGCCGCTGTCCCGCCCCGAACGGCAGGTACTCGTACGGGGTCGGCTTGATCGAGAACCAGCGGCCGGGGCGAAACCGGTCGGGCGCGGCATAGAGCTCGGGCAGCCGGTGGGTCAGCTGCGGGACGACATAGAAACGCGAGCCGCGCGCCAACGACTGGCCGCCGATCTCGCTGTCGTTGACGGTGCGGAAGCACATGAACGGAACCGGCGGGATCAGCCGCATCGCCTCTTTGACGACGGCATCGAGCAGCGGCAGCGTCATCAGCGTGTCGGCGTCGATATCCTCGATCGGCAGGTGCGCGGTGATCTCGTCGAGGAGATCGCCGAGCACGGCCGGATGCTCCGCCAAGAGCAGCGTCGCCCAGCTCAGCGCGGTCGCGGTGGTCTCATAGGAGAGCCAGCTCAGCATCGCGACCGCGGCGGTGATGCTCCCCTGCGAGAACGGGCAACCGTCGTGCCCCTTGCCCTGGACAAGGCTTTGCACCAGCGAGCGGCCCTCCGGTGTGCCGGAGGCGGATTTGATCCAGTCGTGGATATAGGATTGCAGCGATTGGGCGCGCTCCAGGACATGGCGATAGGCGGTGCCAGGCAGGTCGGCCGGAAACAGCCGCGCCGCCATCGCCCAGTTGGCGCGGTGATATTCGTGCAGCAAGTCACCGAACGCCGAGAACCGGCCGCTTTCGTGCGACCCGAACAACAAGGTGAAGGCGACGCGCTCGGTGCAGCGTCGCGCCAGCGTGTAGAAATCGTGCACCCCTGGCTTCCAGCCGGAAACTTCGGCCAGGACGCTGGCCCGGATGTCCTCGAACTGCCGGCCAATGGCGCCGCGGCTGAGATACGGGTCGGTGATCTGGGTAAACGCGGCCTGCTGCGGGCCGTAATTCTTGAGCGGCTGGGTGCGCAGCTCGCGCTGCGCGCTGCTGTGCCGAGGCGCGGCCGGCCACAGCTGGGCGATCTGCGTGTTCCTGGTATTCATCAAGAACTGCCGATTGTAATCCGGGTCATACATAAAGAGCAGGCGGCGCCGCCCGCGGCGCATCGCGGTGATCTCGATGGCTCGGCCGGCCGGCATGAAATGCGGCTCGAGACAGCCCACGGGATCGCGAATAAACGCTGCGATCAACAACCCGCTCTTCATCCGGCTCAGTACGGTGGGGTCCGGAAGTTGCTTCTGTAAACCGCTCTGCATTTCCGGTTGCCGAAACCCGCGGCTGATGCCGCGTTAAACAGTATCGTGACTCACCAGCAGGCCGGCAATCAATTTTGCCGCGAGAACGCCGGCCGGGCGGCTATCGCAGGCTTATTTTCAGGCGGATGCCGGGGCGCGACGAGCTAACTGTCGCCCATCCTGAGCGCCGCGATGAAGGCCGATTGCGGGATGTCGACCTGGCCGAATTGGCGCATCCGCTTTTTACCTTCCTTCTGCTTTTCTAGAAGCTTTCGTTTGCGGGTCACGTCGCCACCATAGCATTTGGCGGTGACGTCCTTGCGCAGCGCCTTGACCGTCTCGCGGGCGATGATGCGGCCGCCGATCGCCGCCTGGATGGCGATCTGGAACAATTGCCGGGGGATCAAATCCTTCAGCCGCTCGCACAGCGCCCGCCCGCGGCGGTCGGCCTGGGTGCGGTGGACGATCAGCGACAGCGCGTCGACCGGCTCGCCGTTGACCAGAATGTTGAGCAGCACCAGATCGCTCTCGGCATAGCCGTCGAGCTGATAATCAAAGCTGGCATAGCCGCGGCTGACCGATTTCAGCCGGTCGTAGAAATCGAACACCACCTCGTTCAAGGGCAGCCGGTAGACGACCATCGCCCGGCTGCCGGCATAGGTGAGGTCGAGTTGGGTCCCGCGCCGCTCCTCGCACAGCGCCAGGATCTGGCCGAGATAGTCGTCCGGCACCATCACCGTCGCCTTGATCCACGGCTCTTCGATATGGTCGATCCGCACCGGATCGGGCATGTCGGCGGGGTTGTGCAAGGTCAGCACCCGGCCGTTAGTCTGGTGCACGCGGTAGACGACCGACGGCGCGGTGGTGATCAGGTCGAGGTCGAACTCGCGGGTCAGCCGCTCCTGGATGATTTCCAGATGCAACAGCCCCAGAAACCCGCAGCGGAAGCCGAAGCCGAGCGCCGCCGAGGTCTCCGGCTCGTATTCGAAGCTGGCGTCGTTGAGGCGCAATTTCGCGAGACTCTCGCGGAGTTTTTCGTAATCGGCGGAGTCGACGGGAAAGAGGCCGCAGAACACCACCGGCTGCAATGGCTGAAACCCGGCCAACGGCTCGGAAGCGGGCTTGCGGTCGTCGGTGATGGTGTCGCCAACCCGGCAATCGGCGACGGTCTTGATCCCGGCGGTGATGAAGCCGATCTCGCCCGGCCCCAGCGACGGGACCGCGACGCCCTTCGGGGTGAAGACGCCGACCTGCTCGATGTTGTGCGCGGCGCCGGTCGCCATCAGGCGGATCTTCTGGCCCGGCCTGAGCGTTCCATCCTTGACCCGCACCAGGATGACAACGCCGAGATAGAGGTCGTACCAGCTGTCGACGAGCAACGCCTTCAGCGGCGCATTGGCGTCACCCTGCGGCGCCGGCAGGCGCGTCACCAACGCTTCGAGCACGCCCTCGATGTTGAGCCCGGTCTTGGCCGAGATCAGCACCGCGTCCGCGGCGTCGAGGCCGATCACGTCCTCGATCTGCTCCTTGACCCGGTCGGGTTCCGCGGCCGGCAAGTCGATCTTGTTCAACACAGGCACGATCTCGTGCCCGGCCGCGACCGCCTGGTAGACATTGGCGAGGGTCTGCGCCTCGACCCCCTGGCTGGCATCGACCACGAGCAGCGAGCCCTCGCACGCGGCCAGCGAGCGGCTGACCTCGTAGGCGAAGTCGACATGGCCGGGTGTGTCCATCAGGTTGAGGACATAGTCCTCGCCGTCCTTGGCCCGGTAATTAAGGCGCACCGCCTGCGCCTTGATGGTGATACCGCGCTCGCGCTCCAACTCCATCGTGTCGAGCACCTGCTCGCGCATCTCGCGCGCCTCGAGCCCGCCGCAGGTCTGGATCAGCCGGTCGGCCAATGTCGACTTGCCGTGGTCGATATGCGCGATGATCGCGAAATTGCGGATATGGCTGAGCGCGGTCATTCCTGGCCCGGAACATAGGGACGCAGCCGCCGCGGATCAACGCAAGCCTCCCCAAACCTGCGGCGCGCGGGTACAGTTCATTCAGCAGGGGAGCACCTTCGCCGATGGCGAAACGCGGCGACAAGACCGTCGATTTGGAGCGCGAGAACGCCGAGCTGCGACGGCAGCTCGCCGAATCGCTCGCCCAACAGGAAGCAACCGCTCAGATATTACAGATCATCAACTCCTCGCCCGGCGACCTTACGCCCGTCTTCGACGCGATCTTGGAGAAGGCACACGCCCTCTGCGGCGTCGACCACGGAAGCCTGCAGCTTTATGACGGCGAGATGTACCGCGCGGTAGCGGTACGCGGCGCAGTGCTGTCCATTGCCGAGCAGTTACGACGGGCCCGCCGGCCTGACCCCAACCATCCGACCCATCGCCTGTTCGCCGGAGACCTCTTCGTGCACGTGCCCGATCTGGCAGAGGTCGACACACCAGGCGCGCGGAACATGGTCAAACTCGCCGGACTGCGAACCGTCCTATATGTGGCGCTGCGCAAAGAGCAGACGATCCTGGGCTTTATCGGCGTCGGTCGCAAGGAAGTGCGGCTGTTCACCGACAAAGAGATCGCGCTGCTACAGAACTTCGCCGCGCAGGCGGTGATCGCGATCGAGAACGCGCGGCTCATCAACGAAACGCGCGAGGCGTTGGAGCAGCAGACCGCGACCGCCGAGGTGTTGCAGGTCATCAACGCGTCGCCCGGCGATCTCGCGCCGGTGTTCGACGCGATGCTCGACAAGGCGATGACGTTGTGCGGCGCCGCATTTGGCGCGCTGATGTCCTACGACGGCGAGAAGGTTTCCGCGGTCGCCACGCGCGGACTTCCACCGGAATTGGTCGATGTATTCCGCGAGCCGGTCGCTCCTAGGCGAGACGGCGATGGCCCCTATGCGCGCTTCCTGCGGGGAGAGCTCCTGCAGCACATTGTCGACATGGCGGCCGCCGACGTGCTCCCGTCTTTGGCTTCACGTCCCCGTGCTTTGGCCGAAATCGGCGGCGCGCGGACAGGTCTCGAAATTCCCCTCCGAAAAGAAGGCGCCCTTCTAGGATCGATTTGGTTCTATCGCCGAGAAGTACGGCCGTTTTCCGACAAGCAGATCGCGCTGGTGCAGAACTTCGCCGCGCAGGCGGTGATCGCGATGGAGAACGCGCGGCTGATCACCGAGACGCGCGAGGCGCTCGACCAGCAGACCGCGACCGCCGAGGTGCTGCAGGTCATCAATTCCTCGCCCGGCGACCTCGCACCGGTGTTCGACGCGATCGTCGAGAAGGCGCATGCACTGTGCGACGCCGCTTCGGGCAGCCTGCAGCTTTGGGACGGGGCGAAATTTACCGGTGTCGCGATGCGCGGTTTTCCCGAAGGGATGATGGAGGCGCTGCGGCGGGGCTACGATCCGAAGCCGATGCCCTGCCAGCGATTGGTCGAAGGCGAGCGCGTGGTCCATTGCCCGGACCTCTCGGAGGTCAACAATCCAACAGCCCAGGCGGGCGTGGCGATGGGCGGTATCCGAACCATCCTCTACGTGGCCCTGCGCAAGGACGATGTCCTTCTCGGGCAGATCGTCGCCGCCAGGCGAGAAGTGCGGCCATTCTCGCCGAAGGAGATCGCGCTCGTCGAGAATTTCGCGGCGCAAGCGGTGATCGCGATGGAGAACGCGCGGCTCCTCGGCGAATTGCGTCAACGCACCGAAGAGGTCGGGGCGTTGAACCGCGATCTCGAAGCACGGGTGGAGGCACAAGTCGACGAATTGAGCCGGGTCGGGCGGTTGAAGCGGTTTCTCGCGCCGCAGCTCGCCGAGTTGATCGTCTCGCAGGGCGACGAGAACATCCTCGAAAGCCATCGCCGCGAGATCGTCGTCGTGTTCTGCGATCTGCGCGGCTACACCGCCTTTACCGAAACCGCCGAGCCCGAGGAGGTGCTCGATTTCCTGCGCGAGTACCACGGCGCACTGGGGCCGCTCGTCGCCCAGTTCGAAGGCACGCTCGACCAGTTCTCGGGGGACGGCATCATGGTGTTCTTCAACGATCCGGTTCCCTGTCCCGACCCCGCCGAGCGCGCGGTCAAGATGGCGATGGCGATGCGCGAGGCCGCCGGCAATCTGATCGGCGGCTGGCGCCGCCGCGGGCGCGAATTGGGCTTCGGCGCCGGCATCGCCCAAGGCTACGCGACCCTCGGCCAGATCGGGTTTGCCGAGCGTTCCGGCTACACGGCGATCGGCACGGTGTGCAACCTCGCCGCGCGACTCTGCGGCGAGGCCAAGGACGGCCAGATTCTGCTGAGCCAGCGCGTCGCCGCTGCGGTCGAGAAGATCGCGACGATCGAAGAGGTGGGGGCACTTGCGCTCAAGGGACTGACCCAGCCAGTGCTGGCGTTCAACATCGTTCGGAGCGTGGGGCTGACGGAAGCGGCGTCCGCGTGAGTTTAACTGCCGCCGAGCTTGTAGATTGCACGATCAGTGCTGCGAAAAATCCCGCAAAGCGCGATTAGTATAGTATTTTCAACGGGATATAAGATTACGTTATTTTGATCATCTGCTCTAAATGCTACCAGGATGCTACTGTGGCCGAAAAATCGCGTCGATCCGCGCCGCAGCTTCGGCCTGGGCGCCCGGCATCAAATGGCTATAGACGCGAAGCGTGATGGCCGGATCGGCATGGCCGAGCCGCTCGGCCACGACCTTGATGTTGACGCCGGCGGCCAAGAGATGGCTGGCGTGGCTGTGCCTGAGATCGTGGAAACGGACGCGGGGAAGCCCGGTCTTGCGGATCAGGGTCTTTCGAAAATTGTCGCTGAGCTGGCTCGGAGTCAACATGACGCCATCCGGCCGGCAGCAAACGAGCGTCGAGCCCGTCTGCCTAATCCCCAGCGCCAAGAGCGCTTCGGCCTGCTCGACCTTGAGCCGGCGCAGCTCCTCGAGGACCGCGCTGCCTATGTCCACGGTGCGGAATGTGCCGCTCTTTGGCGGTTTCATCCGGATCGAGCTCGCGATCTGCTCGACGCTTTCGGATATGAGGATAGAGCTGCGATCGAAGTCTACCCGCGACCAGCTCAAGGCCAGGATCTCGCCACGCCGCGCTCCAGTCGCGAGCGCGATAAGGACCGCGGGATAGAGGATGTCACCGCGCGCGGAGGCGAGCAGCTGTTGCGACTGTGTTTGGTCAAGCACCCGCATCTCGGCTTGCTCGACGCGAGGGAGCCGCTTTTTGAGAGATTGGGCCGGGCTCGTCGCGATCAGCCGCTGCTCGACGGCGCGGTTGAGAGCGTTTGTGAGGACGAGCGCGATGTTTTTGCGGCTTCGCGCCGATAGGTTGGTGCCAGCGAGCGCCGAATAGAAGCTTTGGACGTCGGAGACCCCAAGCCGTGTCAGGAGAAATTCCCCGAGGGCCGGAACTATGTGGACCCGGCAGACCGATTCGTATCGCAGATGGGTCTGCGGTGCGGTTTCGCCACGCACCTAGCCGAGCCAGCGCTCCAGCCACTGGGCCACGGTAAGGCGGTCGGGATCGTTCGGATGCCGGTTCTCGTCGACCAGCAACAAGAGCCGCCGCAGCTCGCGCTCGGCCTCTCTCTTCGTGCCGCGAAAGGTCGAGGTCTGTGTCTTTCCGTTGTGGCGGTAGCGCAGCTCGAAGCTTCCGGGCGA
>DATNJF010000010.1:0-2302 GCA_035604035.1 Allostellaceae bacterium
CCTCTCTCGGGCAGCCGGGAGGGATCAGCGCCCGTATCATCGAAGGAGCGCAGATCGCCCACATTCTCGATCTGAAAGACGAGGAAGCTTATCGAGCCGGCCATCCCAATCGCCGTGCCTTGGTCGATCTCGGAGGCGCTCGCACCGCGCTACTCGTCGCGTTGACCAAGGGGGCAACGGTACTCGGCTCCATCATGATCTACCGCCAGGAGGTCCGCCCGTTCTCTGACAAGCAGATCTCGCTGTTGCAGAACTTCGCCGCGCAGGCGGTGATCGCGATGGAGAACGCGCGGCTCCTGACCGAGACGCGCGAAGCGTTGGAGCAGCAGACCGCCACCGCCGAGGTGCTCGGGGTCATCAATTCGTCACCGGGCGATCTCGCGCCGGTGTTCGACGCGATGCTCGAAAAGGCTCTGCGCCTGTGCGATGCGACCTTCGGCACGCTGTTCACCCGGGATGGCGATGTGGGGCGGCTCGTCGCTTGGCGCAATGTGCCGGACGTGTTTGCCGAGTACCTCACTCGCAACCCGATGAAGCTGAGGACGATCCTCGGCCCGGACTTTCGCAATGGGCCGATTATTCACATCGAGGATCTCGCGGCCGGCGCCCCTTACCGAGACGGCATTCCGTTGGCCGTCGCTGCGGTCGACCTTGGCGGCATAAGGAGCATCCTTGTCGTTCCGCTGATTAAGGACGGCATCCTGATCGGGCTGTTCGCGATCTACGGACATGACGTGCGCCCCTTCACCGACAAACAGATCGCCCTCGTACAGAATTTTGCGGCGCAGGCGGTCATCGCGATGGAGAATGCGCGGCTTTTGACCGAGACCCGCCAGCGCAGCCGCGATCTCCAAGAGTCGCTCGAATACCAGACCGCGACGAGCGATGTCCTGAAGGTTATCAGCCGCTCGACCTTCGACCTGCAGCCGGTGCTCGACACCCTCTGTGAGACCGCCGCTCGCCTGTGCAGCGCTGACAATTGTTTGATCGCCACCCGCGACGGCGACATCTATCGGGCCACTTCGACCTTCGCAATGCGGCCCGAATGGGACAGCCGGGTGCGGGACGTGGAGTTCAGGCCAGACCGGAGCACGATCACCGGGCGTGCCGCTCTCGAACGGTGCGTCGTGCATGTCCCGGACATTACAGCAGACCCGGAATATGGGCTGCCCGGATCGGCAATAATCGGCGGCATTCGTACCAATTTGGGGGTCCCCTTACTACGGGAAGGAGAGCCAATCGGCGTCATCGCACTCGCACGCACGCGAGTCGAGCCCTTCAGCGAACGCCAGGTCGAATTGGTGCGCACCTTCGCTGACCAGGCGGTCATCGCTATCGAGAATGCGCGGCTGTTGAGCGAATTGCGCGAGCGCACCGAGGAGGTCGCAGAACTCAACCGGGACCTTGAAGCGCGCGTCGCCGAGCAGGTCGAGGAACTGGGGCGCGTCGGGCGCTTGAAGCGTTTCCTCGCGCCGCAACTCGCCAAGCTCATCGTAACGCAAGGTGACGAGAAAATCCTAGAGAGCCACCGCCGCGAGATCGTCGTCGTGTTCTGCGATCTGCGCGGCTACACCGCCTTCACCGAGACCGCCGAGCCCGAAGAGGTCTTGGATTTCCTGCGCGAGTACCACGGCGCGCTGGGGCCGCTGGTCGCCGAATACGAAGGCACGCTCGACCAGTTTTCCGGCGACGGGATCATGGTGTTCTTCAACGATCCAGTGCCGATCCCCGACCCGGCCGAGTGCGCCGTGAAGATGGCGATGGCGATGCGCGAAGCGGCGCAAAAGCTGACCACTGCGTGGCGGCGGCGCGGCCGCGAACTTGGCTTCGGCGCAGGCATCGCCCAGGGTTACGCGACGCTCGGGCAGATCGGCTTTGCCGAGCGCTCGGGCTACACCGCGATCGGCACGGTATGCAACCTCGCTTCCCGGCTTTGCAGCGAGGCCAAGGACGGCCAGATCCTGCTCTCGCAGCGCGTCGCCGCGGCCGTCGAAGGAATCGCACAGATCGAAGAGATCGGCGCGCTGTCGCTCAAGGGCCTCACCCAGCCAGTGGTGGCTTACAACGTGCCGCTCGCGGCCACCCAACCCGCTCTCCGTGTCATCGTAGGGGGTCCACAGAGTGTTTGAGTGCGCCCGCCCCACCCTCCTGCTGGGCTGCTCACACAATGACGGCAATGGGGCCAGGGTGTGTGGAAACGGCACGAGATTGAGGTGTCAGGGCCGATTCCGTCGTGGGGGCAGCTGCTTTAGAATCCCGTAGCTTGGGGCTTCGGGGGGTTGGCGATGCATCGGTTCATCGA
>DATNJF010000011.1:0-9371 GCA_035604035.1 Allostellaceae bacterium
CCCCCTTCACAGGGTCGTAGAGCCGGTTCGGCAATACCACCCAGGCGGAGCGATGTTTCGCGGCCTCTTCAAGATCGAGCGGCCGGTACGGCATCAGGTGGAAGGAGACGAGCTTCATGAACGGACTCCCTCCAGAAACTCGTGGACATGGCGCGCGACGAGCGCCGCGTGCTCGACATGCGGGAGATGCCCGCACCGCTCCACCATGACGAGCCGGGCATCGGGCAGGCGCTCATGCCACAGGGCCGCATTGGCCGGCGGCATGATCTTGTCGTCGTCGCCCCAGACGACAAGCGTCGGCAATTTAATGCGATGCAGCCACTTCTCGAGATCGGGGTTGAACCAGCGCGGCTGCCAGCCGAGCTTCGCCACCGTGAAACGGTTGCGCAGCATCACATCCATCTGCTCTTCGCTTGGCGTTAGCGCCAGGATACGGTCGGCGAAGGCCTGGTCGTGGTAAAGGTTGCGCACGGCTTCTTCCGGTCCCCAGATGAAGTTGTCGCCGCACGGCACGCCCTTGACGCGGATGCCGGCCGGAGCGAGCTGGACAAGGCTCAGGAACCGCGAGCGGTCGCGGATCAGGATCTCGGCGGCGAGCCAGCCGCCGAGCGAATTGCCGATGAGGTGAATGCGATCAAAGCCCGCCTCCTCAATGAGGTCGAGATAGAACATCGCGAGGTCTGACATCGAGGTGATCCACGGTGGGTCGTCGGAGCCGCCGAAGCCGGGATGCTCGGGCACCAGGAGCTCGTAGCGGTCCGCAAGTGCATCGAAGAATGGCAGCCACTGCGGCACCCCGCCCGCGCCGTGCAGGAACAGCACAGTTGGGCCTCGCCCGGCACGACGCAGCTTTATGGTGACACCGCGTGCCTTGAGTTCGGTGAGCTGAGCCGGCATGTCGTCCGCTTCCTCTGCAAGCGGCACCGTCTCGGTGCCTTGTTGTTACCGTGCAAGCTTGAGGCGCTTAACGCCGGCGATCACTAGCCACCGATTTGAGCCACCTAAGGGTCGTATTTCGGCCGGCGCCGGCTTCGACAAAATCAACCGAGCACCCGATTGAGGAACGCGTCCATTCTCGCGGTCGCTACCTTCGATAGACCGCTCGGGAACAATGTGAACCCGTGCGGGCCGCCCGGATAGATCGCTAGCTCGGCCTCATTGCCCGCCGCGACCCAACGCGCGTGCATGAACAGCGTATCGTCGAGCAGCGCATCCTTGGTCCCGACAGAAAACAGGGCAGGGCACAGTCCTTTGAGATCGGCGTAGATCGGCGAGATGTCGGGTACGCGTCTCTCGGTGATCGTCGGCAGGAAGGCGTTGTAGAACTGCTGCATATCGATCGTCCGCAATATCAACCGAGTGTCGCCGAACTGGCGCTGGCTCGGCGTCATGCTGAGGTCGAACGCGCCGTAGACGATGTTGGCGCCGCGAAACCCGGTATAGCCGTGGCGGTCGCGCATCCGGAGGATCGTCACCGCAGTCAGATGCCCGCCCGCCGACTCGCCGCCGATCGTCAAGACATCGGTGCCGAATTCGCGTTTCCCATTCTGCACCAGCCAGGCCGCGGCGGCCTCACAATCGTCCGGACCCGCCGGGTAGGGATGTTCGGGCGCGAGCCGATATTCCGGGGCAACAACGGCTTGGCCCGTGTTGTCGGCGATGCGTTCCAGCATCGCATCCTGCATATCGGCACCGCCGAGAACCCAGCCGCCACCGTGGAGATGCAGATAAATCCCGCGCGGTTGCGCCGGTGCGATCATGCGCAACGGGATTTCGTTGCCGTCCTTGCCGGTGATCGTCAGCGTCCGCGCCCGATCCGACATCACCGGAGCGGGGAACGGTCCTTCACCGCGGCGGCGGGCGGCGCGAAACAGCGCAGGACCAGTGATCCACCACTCCGGCTGACCGGTCAGCAATTGGATCATCTGAGTATTCAGTTTGGCCGTTTCAGGGTCGATCGCCGCGTCAGCGAAGAGGGCGGGATCGAAAGGGCGAGAGTCGGTCATGGTGTTCCTCCTCGGCAGACGCGACTATCGTGCGAGACCGAGGCCAGAAAGGAAAGTTCAATGCCACGGCTCGCAGGCAAGATTGCCTTCATCACCGGCGGCGCTACCGGGATCGGCCGCGCCACCGCCATCCTGTTTGCGCGCGAGGGCGCCAGCGTGGCGATTGCCGATATCGATGTCGCGGCGGGCGAGGAAACTGCGCATCTCGCCGGCAACGGGGCAATCATGCTCCGCGCCGACGTCACCGACCCAGACAGCCTGCAAGCGGCGATCCGTGCCACCGTCGATAAGTTCGGTCGGCTCGACGTGCTCCACAACAATGCCGGTGGCTCGACCGCACAGGACGACACCGCGGTCAACGCACCGCTCGATGAGTTCTGGCGGGCGATCAAGTTAGACCTTTACGGTACTTTCCTCGGCTGCCGCTTTGGTATCCCGGAGCTGATCAAGGCCGGCGGCGGTTCGGTGATCAATATGAGCTCGAACGTCGCGCTGATGGGCGTTCCCGGCCGCGATTGCTACACCGCGGCGAAAGGCGGGATCGCGGCGATCACCCGCTCGCTCGCTGTCGCTTACGCGCCGCAAAAAGCCCGCGTCAACACAATCGCCCCGTCGGCGACAATGACCGATCGGGCCAGAAGGCTGGTCGCCGGCAATGCCGCGCTGACCCGGCTCGCCGACTCGCATCTGCTGGGGTTGATCGAGCCTGAGGACATAGCGAACACGGCGCTCTATCTCGCCAGTGGCGAATCCCGCATGGTCACCGGCCAGGTTCTGCCGGTCGACAGCGGCGTGACGATTTCCTGATTTGAGCCCGGAGGAACAACACCATGAGCAGCATCGTCCGCGCCATCAGTCCCGAGGTGCCGGAGCCACAACCGGGCACCTGGTCGAACTGTTTGGTGGTTGGCGACGTCGCCTATCTCGCGGGGATGACGGCGCGCGGAGATGGAGACGAGTACGCCCAGGCGAAGGCGATCTTCGCCAAGATCCGCCATCTGGTCGAGGCGGCCGGCGGTGGCATGGCCGACATCGTCAAAGTGACGATCTTCGTCACCAACATCAGCCAGCGCGAGAGGATCTGGCAGGCCCGGCGCGAGTTCTTCGCCGGTAATTTCCCCGCCTCGACGCTGGTGCAGGTCGTCGCCCTCGCCGACCCGTCGATCAAGGTCGAGATCGAGGCCGTGGCACATGTTGGGGCGAGCCAGCGCTGACCCGCATGCGCAGCGTCAACGTCCTCACCATTCAGCGCCTCAGCGCAGCCGACCGCGCGAGGATCGCAGCGATCGATCCGGCGATCCGATTGACCGATGCCGGGGGCTGGTTCGACGGTGAAATCCGCCAGACCTGGCCGGCCTACACCGGGACGCGCTATCTGCCGGCGGGTGCTGAGGGCTCCGGAAGCCGCGAGGAACGCGACCAGCTTCTCGCTGAGGCCGAGATCATTCTCGGCGGGTTCCCGTTTCCGCTCGATCTGCGTGCGCGATCGCCCAAGCTAAAATGGTTTCATCAGCGCCCGGCCGGCGCCAGCAACCTGCTGCGCGGCGACCTCTGGGGCAGCGACGTGACCGCGACGACGTCCCGCGGCGAGGCGAACCCGTTGCCAATCGCCGAATACGCCGTCGCTGCGATCCTTTATTTCGCCAAAGACTTCAATCGCGCGGCCTCCGAGCGCGACGCCGGGGCGTTCGACCATCGCGCTTATCGACCGCTACTCCTGAACGGCAAAACTGCGTGCGTCGTTGGCGCCGGGGGGATCGGCCGAGAGGTCGGCAGACTGTGCGCCGCGTTGGGAATGCGGGTCGTCGGCACGCGCCGCAACCCGGACCTCAAAGCGCCGCTGCCCGCCGGGTTTAGCGAGGTCGGCAGCGCCGGTGATCTCGACCGCTTCCTGCCGCAGAGCAATTTCGTCGTGATCTGCTGCCAGTGGACGCCGGAGACGACAAACCTATTCGCTTCGCGCCGGTTTGCAGCGATGAAGCCAGGCAGCGTGCTGATCAATGTCGCTCGCGGCGAGATTGTCGATGAGCAGGCGCTCGCCGATGCGTTGGAGCGCGATCACCTTCGCGGGGCGGCGCTCGATGTCTATGTCGGCGAGTTCGAGCACCCGCCGCCAACGCGGCTCTGGTTAAATCCACGGGTGCTAATCACGCCCCACACCTCCAGCATGAGCGATGCTGGACGCCATGGCGGCGTCGATCTGTTCTGCGAGAATCTGCGGGCCTATCTCGACGGTCGGCGGTTGCGCAACGTCATCGACTGGGAACGGGGTTACTGATTAGCCTCGCTACGCTGCTTTTCAAGGTCGCCGCTGACGCCTCAAATGGTCAAGCGAGAGCCGGCCAATGGTGGCACGGGTATTCCCGAGCCGGTCCGCCATGGTGCCTGGCACGTCGCGATAGTGCTGGAAATCTACGGGCCTAACCTACAAGCGCAACCCAAGTTTCTTGATCGCTGGCGCCAGCGGCCGGGCGGCCTCGTCATAATCCGGCCAGGCATCGATCTTTGCGCACAGCGCCGGAACGGTGCGCAGTGTAAACGCCTTGGGATCGAGCCCTTTACGAATCTTCAACCAGGGGAGCGGCATCGACACCGTCGCGCCGGGCCGGGCGCGCGGCGACAGCACGGCCACCGCGGTCGACAGGCGGTCGTTGCGCAGATAGTCGAGGAAGATGCGGCCGTCGCGCTGTTTCTTCGCCATGTTCAGCAGATAGAGGCGCGGCGAGTCCTTCTCCATCTGCGCGCAGACCGTGCGGGCGAAGGCCTTGGCCGCGTCCCAATCGGACCCGCCGCTCTTCGGAGGCTTTAACGGCACGACGACGTGCAGTCCCTTGCCGCCGGTGGTCTTGCAAAAGGCGGCAAGGCCGAGCTTCTCGATCCGCTCGCGGATCTCGTTGGCGGCGTCGACGACCGCGCCGAACCGGAGATCGGGCGCCGGGTCGAGGTCGAAGACCAGGCGGCCGGGCACATCGGGACGGCCTGGCGCGCAATTCCACGGATGCAGCTCGACCCCGGCGTCCTGCGCCACCGCGATCAGCCCCTCGGGCCGATCGATCTGCAGATAGGGCTGGCGGTCGCCCCGCACGGTGACCGCGGTCAAGAACTTGGAACTGCCGCGCGCGACATGACGCTGGAACCAGCTCTGGCCGGTGATGCCGTCCGGCGCGCGGATGATCGAGCACGGCCGGCCAGCGATATGCGGCAGGATGCGATCGGCCATCTCGGCGAAATAATCGGCAAGGTCGAGCTTGGTCACGGGCTTTCCGTCGCCGCCGTCCGGCCACAGCGCCTTGTCGGGGTGCGAGATCGCCACGCCCATGACCAGGGCGGGGCCGCCCTTGGTCGCGACCTTACCGGGTTTCGACGCCGCGACTGGCCTCGCTGCCGGAGCCGGCATCTCGGCCTCGACCTCCTCGGCGGGTTTGTCCATGCGCAGCCCCTTGAATGCCGCCTGCCGGACGTTGCCGTCGCCAGTCCACCCGGCGAATTCGATCTCGGCGACCAGTTCCGGTTTGAGCCAATGCACCCCTGGCTCACGGAGCGGCGCGTTGGCGCCGCCGAACGGGCTCTTGTCGGCCGCGGCAGCGTGGAGACGCGGCATCAGCGCCTCGACCTTCGCGGTGTCGAACCCCGTACCGACGCGGCCGATATAGACGAGATGGTCGCCGCGATGGACGCCCGCGAGCAGCGAGCGAAAGCGGCCGTTGGTCGTGGCCCATCCGCCGATAACCACCTCTTGGCCGGGCCGGCATTTCGACTTGGTCCAGGCGTCGCCGCGTCCCGACGCGTAGGCGGCGTCGAGCCGCTTGGAAACGATGCCCTCAAGGCCTGCTCGGCGCGCCGAGTCCAGCACCGCGCCGCCATCCGCCTCGAAATGCTCGACATAGCGCAGCCGCGATCCGCCGCGCTTGCCGCGAAACAGCTTGGCGAGGCGCGGCTTGCGCGCCGCCAGCGCCTCGTCGCGCAAATCCGCGCCATCGGCGTACAGCAGGTCGAAAGCGAAGAAAACCAGGTCGCCGGTCTTGTGTTCCGAGAGCGCGGCCTGAAGGGTCGAAAAATCGGGGATGCCGTTGTCGTCGAGCGCGACGACCTCGCCGTCGATCAGCGCGTCGGGCAGTTTCTCCGCCGCCGCGATAATCGCCGGGAACTTGTCGCTCCAATCGAGGCCTTTGCGGGTCCGTAGCGTCGCCTGACCACCGGCGACACGCAGCTGCATGCGATAGCCGTCGAACTTGATCTCGTGCGCCCAGCCGGCGCCGCTCGGCGGCCGCTCGACCACTCGGCAGAGCTGCGGCATCACGAGATCGGGCATCGGGCCCTTCGCCAAAATTCTGACCCGCGGCGGGGTGCTCGTCTGCTTCGAATGCCACACCGCGTCGGGCGCGACATTTGCCGCGCCGCCGAGCATGAAGGGTTTGGCGCCCTTGCCCTTTCCGGCGGCGATCGCCGCCATGGTGCGGCCGGACGCGATCGAGCGGTCCTCGGCGAGCACCGCATCGTTGTCCGCCTCATGCGCCGCGGCGTCGCGATGCTTGATGAGGAGCCAATTGCTTCGCTTGCTGCGGGTGCGGTCGTTCTTGATCCGGACCAGCACCCAGCCGCCATGCAGGCGCCCGCCCTCAAGCTTGAATTTCAATTCACCCTTGCCGAGCGCCTGCTGGGGCTCGAAGCCCTTTTCGGGCTCCCAATAGCCGCGATCCCATAGCTGCACGGTGCCGCCGCCATATTGCCCCTTGGGGATCGTGCCCTCGAAATCGCCATAGGCCAGCGGATGGTCTTCGACCTCGACCGCGAGACGCTTGTCGTGCGGGTCGAGCGACGGCCCTTTGGTCACCGCCCAGGATTTGAAGACGCCGTCGAACTCAAGGCGGAAATCGTAGTGCAGCCGGGTCGCGGCGTGCTTTTGGATCACATAGCGCAGGCGATTTGACGGCGCGACGGTGGAGGTGTCGGTCGGCTCCGCGGTCTTGGTGAAGTCCCGCTTGCTGCGGTAAGGCGCGAGTTTGCCGTCGCTCACGAGGCCTTCTTGCGCTCCTTCTGCGCCGCCGCTTTAGGTGCCGGGGACCGCGACTTGCCACGGGCGGGCGCTTCCTTCGCCGGCGCCTCTTCCTTCGCCCGGCCTTTGCCGCCGTCCATCGGCAGCAGCATCGCCGCCTGACGCCGGTCGGGAGCCTTGGCTTTGCCCTTGCGCGCCGGCTTGGCATCGGCACCGCGCGCCTCGCGGAGGCTGCGCATCAAAGCCTCGCGCAGATCGATGACTTGAGGCGCCTCGGCGCGCTGCTTGTGGGAGGGAGATTTGCCCTCCGCCTTGCTGTCGACCAGTTCGCGCAGCGCCTCCTGATAGCGGTCGCGAAACTCGTCCGGCTCGAACTCGCCGGCGGCGCGCTCGATGATCGTTTTGGCGACCGCGACCATGCCAGGATCGGCATGGCCCTCAGCCGCACCGAATTCCGGCTGCCGCACCTCGTCGGCGCTGCGCAGCGTGCGCATCAGCATGCCGCCGCCATGCGGCTCGACGAGCACCATCCGCTCACGGCTCGCCAGCACGATGCGGCCGATGCCGAGGCGGCCGGTCTCCTCCATCGCCTCGCCGATCACGCGGAAGGTCTCGATCGCGATCTTACCGTCCGGATAGACGTAATACGGCGTGTCGAGATAGAGCGGGTCGATGTCGTCGCGCTTGACGAAGCGGTCGAGGTCGATCGTCTGCGAGGACTCGATCTTGAGCGCCTGCAGCTCGTCGTCCGGAATGACCACGTATTGGTGCCGCTCGTATTCGTAGCCCTTGACCACGTCAGCGCGCTCGACCGGCTCGTCTGTCTCGGAGTCGACCAGCTGCTGCTTTACGCGATTGCCGGTTTCGGGGTTGAGCTGGTGCAGGCGGATGTTCCGCGCCTCGCTCGTCGCCGGGGTCAGATAGATCGGGCACGACACCAGCGAGAGACGCAAAAACCCGTTCCAAGTAGCGCGCGGCATCAGAGGCTACCTCCTGCTTTGTAAACGCCTAGGGTAGCGAATTGGCGCGAATCGCGCAAAACGCACGTCACGAACCGGCATTCGGCGCCGCGGCGAGGTTTAAGTTGGAAGGCGCGGAACGAGATTTTTGGGCACGCGTTTTTGTCGGTGAACCCGCTTCAGAGGAACCGATTTCGGATGGACCTAGCACAGAGGCTGCGCGATCTCGCCACCTGGTACCGCGAATTCGCCGAGCGCACCGAGAGCCCTGCGATCTGGGACGCGCGGCTGCGCACCGCCGAAGACCTCGAGAGGGAGGCCAGCGCGCTCGAGAGCCGGCATCTCACCCGATCGGAGCGCGAACGCGCGCACTGACCACAGGGCGGCCGGTGGCTCGGCCGTGACCGATTTGCCGATTTTCTCCCTTCGCCGCCCGGCGAGGGCCCCGGTTTTCCCACCCGGGCTTGACCCCCGGCGAGCGGCGCGCCTATATCCTCGGCAGCTCTGATCCCCGGTAGCTCAGTGGTAGAGCAAGCGGCTGTTAACCGCTGGGTCGCTGGTTCGAATCCGGCCCGGGGAGCCATTTTAAATCAAAGGGTAAGAGAACATCATCTAGCCCTTTGTTCTTGCCAGGTGGCGATGGGTACCACGGGGGTACCGACGATGCCGAGGCAGCGACTGACCGGGCGCCATAAAGCACCCCCGCGCCGGGTTGACTTGCACAGACAGGCGGCCTAACTACCGCGACGGAACGCCATCCGTGTCAGCACGGTGAGCGGGTCCGAAGAGAGAGGGTAACTCGAACCATGGAAAGCCACAGTCGACCTAGATGCAACGGACTAGTCCGTTGCCTGTCGACCGTGATGGCCATCGACTAACGGGTCACCGCCCTTAGCCGCGCCGTACGGTTTGCCGGGCGCGGAGAAAGGGTAAGTGACCTATGATCTTCCCGATTATCGAGAGCGCATGCGCTCTCGACGATGTTTATGCGGGCCCGACAGCTGAGCCGGGCGCCGTTCCGTTTAGCGCAGCCACAATCGATCTCACGGCCCTGTTTGGGCTCGACCGCCTGTCTTCCGATGCGCGGCTGGTTTGCCATTGGCATTGTCAGGCCGATGGCGGGCTCGCCTGTCATTGGGTGTTCCCCTGGGTTCATCCACCTGTCACGCAAGTCGCACATTTTCCGAGCGGAGCTACGTCGTCGACAAACGCTTCAGGCCCCCTTCATGCGCTATGAGCGAGCCGATCTGTGGACCGCACACGCTTGTCATCATTGACGCGGTGGCGATGATGGCGTTCGCCGCCGTCACCTTCGCCGGCCGTCCCGAGTTCCACCGGCTCATCACCGAGAGGAAACGATGTTCTCGCTGAAGGCGCGGCTCGCGCCGATTGCGCTGGCGGTGAACGGCC
>DATNJF010000012.1:0-6362 GCA_035604035.1 Allostellaceae bacterium
TCAGACTAGCCGTTGCGTGACTTTCGCGAATGATGCTTATCGGCGCAAAATGGACGTCCCCGCGCCATGCCGTTTTTTTAGCGCCAATAAGCGTGGCACCATCGCCGCTAAAATCGCCGCAATTGTGGTTTATGCATCTGCTCGTGGCGGCTCGGCAATGTGTGGAGGAGGGCCGCTGCCGGCGCGGGAGCGATAGACACCGGCTAACAGGAGGCGAGCCGCCTGTTCCAACCGCCTGTTATGGAGGCGGCAACAGGTGGATAACAGGCGGTGGACCACCTGTTAATGGCGCCGGTAACAGATGGATATCAGATGGTGGACCATCTGTTAAAAGCGCGCAGGGGCCGAACAACGGCCCCGGTAATCACTCGCGTGTATGGCGGCGCATGCGCGCTCGGCATTTCACATCGCGCCGCGATGCCGTCACAATAGGAGGGACTCGCGGGAGGAAGCGGCGATGGACGGCAGCAGCGTTACCGATGCGGCGCTAAAACAGGACTACATCGAGCGAGCGCGCGAGCTGGTGCCGATGCTCAAGGAAGCCGGCGACGAGATCGAGAAGCACCGCCAGGTTTCCGAGCCCATCGTCGCGGCGATGGTCGAGCGCGGCATCTTCAAGATGCTGCTGCCAAAGTCGATCGGCGGCGGCGAGCTCGACCCGCTGACCTATACCGCCGTCCTCGAAATCCTCGCGCAGGGCGATGGCAGCACCGCCTGGTGCCTCGGCCAGAACTCGGGTTGCTCGATGACCGCGCCCTACCTCTCGCACGAGATGGCGGTCGAAGTGTTCGGCGGGCCGCGCGGCATCCTCGCCTGGGGCCCCGAGCTGCCGGGCGCGGGTCGCTGCGTCGCCGCCCCGGGCGGCTACCGCGCCACCGGGCGCTGGGGTTTCGCCACCGGCAGCCGGCACGCGAGCTGGCTCGGCGCGCATTGCCCGGTGTTCGAGGAGGATGGCAGCCCGCGGCTCGGCGCCAACGGGCGGCAGGTTACCCGCACGATGATCGTGCCCAAATCCGAAGCGACGATCATCGACAACTGGCAGGTGCTGGGCCTGCGCGGCACCGGCAGCGACAGCTACGAGCTGAAGGACCATTTCGTGCCGGAAGCGCGCACCGCGATCCGCGACAACGCCGAGGAACGGCGCGAGAAAGGGCCGCTCTACCAGTTCACCAGCGGGATGATCTACGCGATGGGCTTCAGCCATGTGTCGCTCGGCATCGCCCGCGGCGCCTACGACGCGTTTATCGAGATCGCGCGCGATAAAATCCCGCGCGGCGCCAAGAACGTGCTGCGCAAGAACAACGTGATCCAGAGCCAGGTCTCGCAATCCGAGGCGAAGCTGCGCTCGGCGCGCGCCTATCTGCGCGGGGTCGTCGCCGAGATGTGGGAGGAGGCGCAGCGCACCGGCAAGATCAGCGCCGAGCACCACCCGCAATTGCGCCTCGCCTCGACCTGGGCGATCCACCAGGCGCGCGACGTGGTGGCGACGGTCTATCACGCCGCCGGGGCCGGGGCGATTTTCGAGAGCAATCCGCTCGAGCGCCGGATGCGCGACATCCACGCCGGGACGCAGCAAGGCCAGGGCCGGCCGATCCATTTCGAGACGGTCGGGCAGATGCTGATGGGCTTGCCGCCGGAAGGATGTTCCGCTAGGCGACAAGGCTCACGGCGAAACGCACGACCACCAGCAGCAAGTAAAGGCCAAAGGCGATTTCGAGCCCGCGCTTTGGCAACGCATGCGCGAGGCGCGCACCCAGCGGCGCGACCCAGCTCGATAGCAGTGCGATCGCCGCTACGCCGATGACCGAAACGAAACCGACGGATAGCGGCGGCAGCAACGCCTGATGCGGTAATCCCGCGGCGATGTAGCCGATCGTGCCGGCGATCGAGATTGGCATGCCGACGCCGGCCGAGGTGGCGACGGCGGTATGGATCGGCTTGCCGTGCAGGGTCAGCGCCATCATCGCGAGCGAGCCGCCGCTGATCCCCATCAGCGACGAGCCGAGCCCAATCAGGAACCCATACCCCAGCATTGCCGGGCGGCCCGGCAATTCGTCGCTGATCCGCCAACGATCGCCGCCAAACAGCAGCCGTGCGGCGATCAAGCCCAAGACCAGCACGAAGGCCAGTTTGAAGATCACTGCCGGCGCCACCGCCGCAATCGCCGAGCCGACCGCGACCCCCACGACGATCGGCACGGTCCACACCCGCATCACGCCAGGTATTACCGCCCCGCGCTCCTGATGCGCCCGGTAAGAGCGCCAGACCGTCGGCAGGATGATCGCCAGCGAGGTGCCGATGCAGAGCTGCAAACGTACCGCATCGGGCACGCCAAACAGCCGAAACAACTCGAACAGCACCGGCACGACGACCAGACCGCCGCCGATGCCGAACAACCCCGCGAACAGCCCGGTCAGAATACCGGCGCCAATAATTGCGAGCGCCAGCCAGGCGAGCTCGCTGATCGGAATGCTCATCCCGGTGATCTTCGCCCATCAGGACGGCAAGGCAAGCGGCCGGGTTTCGTTGCCGGACGAAGTGTTTTAAGCCCGGTATTTCTTGAACGCCGTCTCGTCGAATTTGAGGCCGAGACTGGGCGCGGTCGGCATGTCGAGCAGCCCGTTCTTCGGCTCCGGCACCGACTCCCACAGGTGGAACAGGCGCGGCATATATTCGACGGTAAGCCCGTTCGGTACCGCGCCAACCAGGTGCACGTGGATTTCCGGAACGCCGTGGCTGACGACGGGCAGGTTGAAGGCTTCAGCCATGCCAGCGATCTTGAGCCAGGGGGTGATGCCGCCCGAACGCACCTGATCGATCATCACGATGTCGACCGAGCGGTGCTCCAGCATGTGACGGAACGGAACTATGCCGTATAGGTATTCGCCGCCGGCGACTGGGGTCGAGAGCGCGTCAGCAACGCGGGCGAGGCCGGCGTAATCATCGTGCGTCGTCACGTCCTCGAGCCAGAAGAGGCCAACCCCGGCATCCTCGACGCGGCGGCCGATATCGATCGCCTGCTCGGGCCGCCAGCGCTGGTTGATGTCGCACATCAAATCCATGTCAGGGCCGCAAGCCTCGCGGATGAGCTTCGCCTGCTCGACCTCGCGCGCCGGATTGGTGACGCCGGGAAGACCGAGCTGCATTTTGGTTTGGCGGTGACCCTTCTCGCGCAGCCGGCCGGCGGCGATCACCGCTTCGTCCAGCTTCAAGCCGCGACGCAGCGCGCCCGACGCATAAGTGGCGATCTTGTCGCGTCCGCCGCCGAGCAGCCTCCACAGCGGCTGGCCGAACGCCTTGCCCTTGATGTCCCACAGCGCGACGTCGATCGCCGACATCGCCATGGTGAGGATGCCGGCCGGCCCCGAGGAGCCGGCGGCGGCGCGCAGTTTGGCGGCGATGCCTTCGAGGCTCAGCGGGTCGTCGCCGACGATCAGCGCGCCGAGCTCATCGATCGCGTGGCGCAGGGTCTTGGTGATCGCGCCGCCGAAATAGGCGACGCCGAGACCCTCGATCCCGTCATCGGTGCGCAGCCTCAGCGTGACGATGGGGTTCTTGGCGTTGGGGTTCTCAGAAAACCCGGCAAGCGGCTCGTCGTTGGGCAGCAGCACGATATCGGTTTGCAGCGAGGCGATCTTCATGGGCTGACCTTCCTGTAGGCTTTTTTGCCGGCATCCCAGCGCCAGTCTGTGCGGGTGATGGTCACGGACGGAGTACCCTGCGTCGTCTCGCAATCGGGTGCAAGCCGCCGAACGGTGCGCTTGATATAGCCGGTGATGCGGTCGAACGAGCCATAGTCGGGTTCGATCAGCACATACCCATCCTCTGCGACGGTGTGTCGGCAATCGCGTTCGCTCTGCGCATTGACATTGCCGATAAGCGCCAACTTGTCCGCAGTGGCGAGCACCAGCACGTCATTGTCGGGGCTATTGCTGGTGGTGGTGTGGAAGCTGTCGGCGACGACGAGCTGGCCATCGGCGCCGAGCGAGCGAACGAAATTCGGCCCGAAGCCGTAATTGGCGTCCTGCTGGATGTTGGCGACGTCGATCAGTCTGTCGCCGGTGCCGTCAAACAGCGCTAGCGCGCCAAAGCAGGCGTCGCCGTCAGTCGTGACCCCGACGATCACCCGCATCTGCCCGGCGATTTCGACCCGGGCATAGTCGATATACTCGATGCGCAGCGGATCCTCGGCGCAGTCGCCGCCAAACGCCTCCTTGTCGATCGGCCGCAAATCGACATTACCGTGGATGTAGTCGCCGATCTTCCCGTCTTTCCCTGGCTCCTGCCGCAAATCGGGGAAGAGCACGCGCAACACCTCGCGCCAGGTCTTACCGTCGGTTACCGGAGCCTTGGCGCCGAGATCGAAGGCCTGGTCCGCCGCCACCGCCGGCGCCGCAGCCAGCGCGACGAGCAGAGCCAGAACGACGGCGCGGATCAAGCGGCGAAACGGCTAAGCGTCGCCTCGTCGAATTCGATGCCAAGCCCGGGCTTTTGCGGCATCGCCAACTCGCCGTTCTGCTGCACCGGGACTTCCTTGAACATGATGCCGAGCCACGGCATGTACTCGACGGTGAGCCCGTTGGGGATGGCGCCGATCAGGTGCACATGCACCTCGGGGATCAGGTGGCTGACCACCGGCAGGTTGAAGGCCTCGGCCATGCCGGCGACCTTGAGCCATTGGGTGATACCGCCGACCCGGACGAGGTCGACCATCGGCACATCGACCGAGCGCGCCTCCATCATGTGGCGGAATGGGACGATGCCCCAGACATACTCGCCGCCCGCGACCGGGGTCGACAGCGCGTCGGAGATGCGGGCGAGGCCGGGATAATCGTCGGCGGTGGTGACATCCTCGAGCCAGAAGAGGCCGACCCCGGCATCCTCGACCCGCTTGCCGATATCCATCGCCTGCTCGGGCCGCCAGCGCTGGTTGATGTCGCACATCAGCTTGATGTCGGGGCCGATTGCCTCGCGGATCTTGACCATCCGTTCGACCTCGATCCGGGGGTTGGTCTCGCCGGGGAGCGCGAGCTGGGTCTTCATCTCGCGCCAGCCCTTTTCCTTAAGGGTCGCAGCGGCCTTGACCACGCGGTCGAGCGAGAGGTCGCGCATCAGCGCACCGGAGGCATAGGTCGGCACCGTAGGACGCCCGCCGCCGAGCAGCTTCCACAGCGGCTGATCGACCGCCTTGGCCTTCAAATCCCACATCGCAATGTCGAGCGCCGACAGCGCCAGATTGTAGACGCCGCCCGGCCCGGCCGAGCCGCCCGCGGCGTTCTTCAGCTTGGCGTGGATCGCCTCGACGAGTTGCGGGTCGTCGCCGACGAGGAGCGCGCCCAATTCGTCGATCGCGTGGCGCAACGTGCCGGTCAGCGCGCCGCCGAAATAGGCGACGCCGATCCCCTCGGCCCCGCTGTCGGTGCCGACCCGCACCCAGACGATCGGGCGCTTGCCGTTCGGGTTGGCGGCGGCATCGGCCAGCGGCTCGTTGGCCGGCAGATTGACGATGCCGGTGCGGATAGCGGCGATTTTCATGAGGTCACCTGCTGGGGGATAAGGGTGGTGCGAGCGTAGCACCAGAAATGCGATCGCAAAAATGTTCTTGTTATGTTCTTATTTTCTGGAGAAACCGAACCTATATGCCGTCGCATGCTCTCCCTCACGCCGATAAAGGTTTCGTCTCGCGCGAAAGGTTCGACCGCCGCTTCGTCCCAGACGCGATCGCTGTTTTCCCGCTGTTATCGCCGCTGTTCCGTCGCTGTTTTCTTGCTGTTATCACCGCTGCTTTCTTGCTGTTTTCTTTGGCGAAACCGCAATTGTCAGAACGGTTTAGTCTGGAATCCTGTCGCCGTTAACAGCAGCGGCTCAAAGATCGGCGAGCCTGATCCAGATGCCAAGCGCCGCCGACAGCACCGCGCCGAGCGCGATAAGCGGGATGCTGCCGGTGCCGAACAGCAAGAGCCAAATCACGAAGACGACGATCGCCGAGAAGATGCCGCCGATCAGCGACGGCATCGAGCGCTTGAGGTGGGCCTGGGCCACCTAGTCGGCCTGGGCGCCGGCGAGGCGGGAGTCGGCGGCGGTCGCCCGCGCCTTCTTCAGATTGCGCTTTACGAACCGCGTGTCATACCCGTTGAAAATATGACCGAAAAGGCCGCGGTCGAGGTCGCTGGTGCCGAACAGCCAATCGGCGATCGGATAGGTCAGGTTCATGTTCATCCCCATCATGATCGCCTGGTTGTGATGCGCGATGTGATGGCGGCGGATCGTGTTCATGAACGGGATATGGCGGACGATGCGGTCGTCCTTTACATGGCAGCCCCAGTGGAAGAGCTCGTAGTTGAGGTAAACGCCGGCGGTGG
>DATNJF010000013.1:0-5995 GCA_035604035.1 Allostellaceae bacterium
TCGCCAACCCCCGAAGCCCCAAGCTACGGGATTCTAAAGCAGCTGCCCCCACGACGGAATCGGCCCTGACACCTCAATCTCGTGCCGTTTCCACACACCCTGGCCCCATTCCGGTCATTCACGAGAGAGTTTGAGAAAGGACCGCGCTGGCTGGCGAGCGAGCGGGCGGATTTGCTCCGGCAGTTCAATGCCATCTTCGCGACTAAAGTAGTTCCGCCGAATCTCGCTGGCCTCAGAGCGGACGTTTCGCTTTTGTGGTATCAGCCGACTTGGATAATCCTGGTGGGCACTGATCACCACACCTCGTCCCTCCGCCGCGCCGCCACGAACACGTCGACCGGAGAAACCGCATGACCAAATATTTGCACACCATGATCCGCGTCAGTTCGCTCGAGGACACCATCGCGTTCTTCGAGGTGCTCGGCCTGCGCGAGATCCGCCGCCGTCCGGACGAGAAAGGCCGCTATACCAACGTGTTCCTCGCCGCTCCCGGCGATGAGGAGGCTGCCGTGGAACTCACCTACAACTGGGATCCCCAGCCCTACCCCGGCGGCCGCAATTTCGGACACCTCGCATACGCCGTGGACAACATCTACGACACCTGCAGCGCCTTCGTCGCCCGCGGCGTCACGATCAACCGCCCGCCGCGTGACGGCCGCATGGCCTTCGTCCGCACGCCGGACGGCATCTCCATCGAGATACTGCAGTCCGGCGAAGCGCTGCCGCCTGCCGAACCCTGGACCAGCATGACCAACACCGGTTCATGGTAGAGCGCTAGCCCCTGGCATGGATTGGATCGTGGCGCTGCTGGAGTGAGAGAAGGCCTCATGGAGTTCTGGACAGAACCGCAGATGGCGTCGATCCACAAAATGCTGAACCCGCGCTCCATCGCGATCGTGGGCGCGACGCCGCGGATGCAGTATGGCGGGCGGTTTCTGGCTGCGGCGCTCAAGGCCAAAGACCGGGTGCGGGTTTATGCCGTTAACCCCCGCTATGACGAAATCATGGGGGAGAGGTCCTACCCGAGTGTGATGGACCTGCCGGAGGCCCCCGACGTCGTGGCCGTCGTGGTGCCCTACGACCAGGTGCTCGATGTCCTCCAGGAGAGCCACCGCAAGGGGGCGGGATCGGCGATCGTGATCTCGGCGGGTTTTGCCGAGCGCGGCGTCGACGACCGGCGTGATTTGCAAGGGGAATTGGGTGAATTTGCCCGCGCCTCGGGCATGCGGATCAGCGGCCCCAACTGTCTGGGGCTCGCGAATGTCAAAGACGATATCTGGGCCACCGCTTCCTCGCGCGGGGCGTCCGGGCTGACCGGGCCGATCGGCCTGGTGTGCCAAAGCGGCGCGACGGCATTCGGGCCGTTCCTGGTGCGGGCGGTCGAGAACGGCATCGGCTTCAGCTACATCATCTCGACGGGAAACGAGGCCGACCTCGACTTTACCGATTTCGCCCGCTACCTGCTGGACGACCCGGACACCCGGATCATCGCCGGCTTTGTCGAAGGCTTCAAGCGGGCCGACAAGTTTCTCGAAGTGGCAAAGCTCGCGGCCGAGCGCGGCAAGCCGGTCGTCCTGATCAAGATCGGGCGCTCGGAACTCGGCGCGCGGGCTGCACGCTCGCATACCGCGGCGCTGACGGGCGAAGATGCCCGGTACGATGCGATCTTTGCCCAATACGGGGTGATCCGGGTCCAGGATTACGACGAACTCATCGAGGTTGCGCACCTCCTCGCCCACACCCCCAAGCCCGCCGTGCCCGGCATCGCGGTGGTCTCCCATTCGGGCGGCATCAGCTCGCTGACCGCCGACATGTGCGGTCAGGCCGGCCTCGACCTGCCGACGCTCGGCGACGCGGCGCGCGACGGCATCAACGGGATCCTGAAGGGCTTCGGGTGGGCGGCGAACCCGGCCGACGTGACGGGCTTTGCCAACAGCGAGTCCTTCCCGCAAATCATGGAGCACATGATCAACGATCCCCGGATGGGGACGCTCGTCGTGGCGAGCGCGGGGGCGGACGCCCAGGCCCAGCAGGTCATCAGCCAGCGTGATAGCACCGACAAGGGCGTGGTGTTCCTGTGGACCGGAAGCCGGGACGCCAAATCCGGCCTGCCCCAGCTCAGGAGCGCCCGGATCCCGATCTTCTACACGCCGGACAAGCTGGCCCGCGGCCTCCAGAGCCGCCTCGCCTATCACACCTGGCGCGAGCGTCGCCTGGCCGATGGCTTTGCCACGGCCCCGCCGCGCACGGCGCCGCAGGATGAGGCCATCGTCCAGGCGCTCAGCCTGGGGCGCCCGACACTCTCAGAGTCCGAAAGCAAGCAGTTGTTGGCGGCCTGGGGCGTGTCGAGCGCGCGCGGGCACCTCGCAAATTCCGCAGTGGCCGCCGTCGCGGCCGCAGAGCAGCTCGGGTATCCGGTGGCTCTCAAGGTCGACTCGCCGGATATCCTGCACAAGACGGAGGCCGGGGTCGTTCGGCTGAACCTCGGCGATGCGACGCAAGTGCCAACGGCCTACGCCGAGATCCTGGCCAATGCCAACACCCATGCGCCACAGGCCCACATCTCCGGCGTGTCGGTGCAGGAGATGGTGCGAGACGGCGTCGAAGTCATCATCGGCGTGTCTTGCGACCCGCAACTAGGCCCGGTGCTCCTGTTCGGCAGCGGCGGCGTGATGGTCGAGGTCTACAACGATGTGGCCCTGCGACGCTGCCCGATCACGCGGTCGGAAGCACAGGCGATGATCGCCGAGGTCAAAGGCGCCCGGCTGCTCCGGGGCTTCCGCGGACGCCCGGCGGCGGACCTCGCGGCGCTCGCGGAGACGCTGGTGCGCGTGTCGCACCTCGCCATGCACCTTGAAGGACACCTGGCGGAGCTGGACATCAATCCGCTGATGGTGCTGCCGTCAGGTCAGGGCGTGAAGGCGGTAGACGCCCTCGTCGTGTTTCGCGGCGCGGCCAAAACTTGACGCTTGTACCCGGCGGCCATGGCTGGACTACGGCAGGAGTCCTCGCTGCTTTCTGAGCTATTCCGTCAGATCTGTGCGCGGCCGAATCAGTACGGTCGCACTACCACTTGTAGACTTTCTGCAACGTTCCTCCCATGAGCGCCGCCTTGTCGTTCTCGGACAGGCGTTTGGTGTCGCGGAACGGCGCGACGCCCTGCTCATAGGTCAGCATGCCGATCGTCCGCGTCCAGTCGGTGCCCCACATGCAACGATCCAGCCCGAACGCATCAATGACCCGCAGTACCGGTTCCCAGATATCGTCGTATGGGAACAGTCGGTGAGACATCGTGCAGGCGCCGCTGATCTTCACCCTTACGTTCTCGTATTGAACCAAGGCGAGCAGCTTGGGAAGATCGCCCCAAACGTCGGCGGGGACCGGTGGGCGAGCAGGCTGCAGCAGGCCGAGATGGTCGATAACGATGACCGTATCGCGGTGTTGCTGAATGTGCGGCAGCCCTTTGTCCAGGATGCCCCAGCAAAGCAAGTTGACAGGTAAACCGTGTTTCGCGGCGGCGGCGAAAGCGCGGTTCAAACCGGGATGGTCCGCGTCCATCGGCAGGCCCTCGCGCATCCGTATGCGAATGCCGCGCGCGCCCGGTGTGGCCGCCCATTTCGCCACCACATCGTCAATCGCCGGATCGGTCGCGTCGACCGGCGTCACAACCCGAAACTTATCCGGATAGGTGTTGTAAACTTCGAGCGCGTAGCTCGGATCGTATTCATAGGCGCTGAACGACGAGACCATGATCGCGCCGTCGACGCCGACACTGTTCATCGCAGCGACCATCTCTTCGCCTGTGGCGGAGTTGAGTCCATGCGAGGGACTCGCCCACGGCCGGCCGTGATGATTTCGATCGAAGGGATGAACCTGAACATCGATGACTGGCATGGCCGTCTTCCTGCTTGTTCAACCGATTGTCCGCCACAGTGACCGGTTTGTGATCGCCGGCTAAATATCTCCTCACAGCGCGGTCATACCGCCGTCCACGAACAGCAGGGCGCCAGTGACGTAGGAGGCATCGTCGGAGGCCAAAAACAGGATCGCGGCGGCAACCTCCTCGGCCCTGCCCGGGCGCTTCAGCATGGTGCCTTGCGCGGCGTTGGCGTTGTACTGCTCGACGGTCTCGCCGGCCGCTGCAATGCGGCGCTGATGGAACGGCGTGAAGATCGGCCAGGGCCGACGGCGTTCACCCGAATGCCGTCCGGCGAGTGGTCGGCGGCGAGGGCCCGCGTCAAGCCCGCGACCGCGGCCTTGGTGGTGTCGTACTGCAGGTTGCCGCCGCCGGCGACGACGGAACGTACGGAGGCGGTGTTGACGATGGCGCCGCCCTTGTTGCGGCGCATCAGCGGAACCGCCGCCTTGGCACAGAAGACGTAGCTCATCAGGTTGACGTCGAGGATCTTTTTCCAGCTCTCCGCGCTCGCCTCGTCGACCTTCTCGTATTTGCGGATGCCGGCATTGTTGATGAGGATGTCGAGGCGCCCGAACTTCTGCGCGGCGCCGTTGACGAAGGCGAGGCATGCGGCCTCGGTACCAACGTCAGCGTGCGTGAAGGCAACCTTGGCGCCGGCGGTCCCGAGCTCGGCCGCCACGCGCTGGCCGCGCTCGCCGTCCCGATAGCAGAATGCCACGCTCGCGCCCTCGGCAACGAAACGCCTGACCGTCGCCTCGCCGATCCCCGACGCCCCGCCCGTCACCGCTGCAACCTTGCCGTCGAGCCTTCCCATGTTCGCCACCTTTCATCGCATTGCGCAACGCGTACCCGCGTGTCGGCGCCCGTCAGCTCGCGTGTTTGCCGAACATGATCCAGCCGCCGCTGCTGGGCGTGGTGAAGGCCGCCAGTGCCGTCTCTGCCCGGACCTTGACTTGCCGGGCGCCAGCGGTGCCGCGGAGCTGCTCGATGCTGTCGGTGTACATGGCCGTACGGCAGCGCCCGGTCCCCAGATTGCCGCCGCTCGAGCAGAACGGGTGCGGTCCCTCGACCCTGATGTCGCCGGCGTAGAACGCGAAAGCGTCGCCGCGTTTGACGCCGTGCCACTGGAAAGCCTCCAGGAAGAATTGCGTCATCGGGGCATAGCCGTCGTAAGGATTGAAGACATCGACGTCGTTGGGCCCGAGCCCGGCGCCCTCGTACATTCGCTTGGCGGCGCGGTCGGTCCAGTCCTCGATCTCGTCCAGATCTTCCTGGGTGCTGCGCTTCCGGAAGTTGTGCTGCGAGTGGTTGAGCACATAGACCGGCGGCTGCTTCATGTCTCGGGCGCGCTCGGCCGTCGTAAAGAGATAGGCGGCCGATGCGTTGACGGGCCGGTCGCAGTCCCAGAGCCTCAGCGGGTTCAGGACGTAGCGCGAATTGAGATAGTCCTCGATCGTGAGCTGCGGCACGTTGTGGGTCGCATTGTACCCCCACGGGGTGAGCAGCCCGTTGCGGTGTTGGTTAACGACGAAGGGGGCGAGGTCGTCGTGTTTGCCGCCGTATTTCAGGCAGTACTGACCATGCGGGAACATGTTGATGAAATCGTTGCCGCCGTGATTGCCCCAAGGTGCCGTCCATTGGCGTGCGCCGCGGGCGTAGTCGTCGGCGTTCTCGCCGCCGCGACGATAGCGCCCTTCGAGATTGCCTGTCGGGTAGATGACGAGACACGTGCTGCAAACGCCGTCACCCACGGCCTGTGCTGCCATGCCCACCATTTCGCCGATGGTCGGGACACCGGTCGGCGCAAACTTGACGTTCGGCAGGCGCAACTGCTCGATGAGCCACTGCGCGTTTATGAGGGTGAGCCCCCACTCCGAATCGTAGGGCGGGGCGAAGTAGGGCCGCGGCGCCCACTGCGATGCGGAACCGCCGCTGCCACCAGCGATATGGCTGTCGCAGCAAATGACCCCGTCGATCTGATCCGGCGTCACGCCAGCTTCGTCCATCGCCTTCTGGCAGGCCAGGATTGAGTAGGCGCCGAGCGTCTTGTCCATCGAGACTTCGTCCCAGCGGCGG
>DATNJF010000014.1:0-3424 GCA_035604035.1 Allostellaceae bacterium
GGGCGCGAGCGCGGCAACGGCACGTCGAGTTCGCTCAGCAGACCGCCGCGCCAGCGCAGCGTGAGGTGCGCGTTGAACTTCTCGCGCTCGACCGTCATGACAACTTCCTCGAGCAGAGTGTGCAGCAACTGCTTGCGATCCCGGTCGGTGGTGGTGGGCGCGGACCAGACGGCGTTGAGATCCTTACCGAGCGCGAGCAGCGAGGCGCGCTCCTCGGGTGTCAGCACGAGTGGCCTCGTGTGTTCGCGACGTGCCAGTTCGCCCTCGGCGGCCTTGAGCTCGCGCAGGGCGTTCTCCCACTCGGCTTCGAGTCCGCGGGCGACCAGGCGGTTGTCGGGATCGACCGACCGATAGCGGCGTTCGGCGCGTTGCGCACCGTAGCGCGCACGCTCGACATCGCGCCGGAACTGCTCCACGGTGGTCTCGTGATCCGCCTCGAGCTGTTCGGCGGCCTTCAGAGACGCCTCGAGGCCTGCGGGCGCCAGTGCCGCGAGGAACGCAGCGGCGACCGCCGCATCGATCTGGCAGCCTCCGACGTTGAGACAGTACTCGCCGCGGCCGTTGACGATCGTCTTGCCGGCGCAGTGATACCCGGGCGTGGAGGAGCGGCCGGTGTAGTGCACCTTCAGGCGCCGCCCACAGCCCCCGCAAGCGGCTATGCCTTGCAGCAACGCGGTGCCTTCCCTCACGGCACCTCCGCTTTGATGAGGCCTGGGACGCGTGTTCTGCGCCAGGCGCTTTTGATTGGCTTCGAACGTCGCCCAGTCGATGAAACCGCGGTGATGATCGCGGATGAAGACCGGCCATTGGGTACGCGGGCGCGCTTTGATCCGTTTGCGCACCCGCCCGCTCTCATCGATGTACGACACCTGCTGTGTTCGGCCATAGACGTAGACGCCGGCATAGAAGGGGTTAATCAGGACCTGATGGATCTTCGTATATGTTGGGGTTACCCAGCGGATATCCTGAAGCGTGTTCGAGTGCAACGGGAAGCGCAAGCCCTGCGAGCAGAACCACAGCCATACGCGCCGTGCCGAGCCCATCTCGGCGAAGTGCTCGAAGACGGCGCGGATCGCGGCGGTGACCGACTCATCGGGATGCAGCAGCACCTCGCCATCCCCTTCACCGCGCACCAGGCCGACAGGCAAGCCGCGGCTGAGCTCGCCGCGGGCCGCCTTGTTGCGGATGCCGCCGAGCAGCCGCGCCCGCAGGACGTGCAGTTCGGCTTCCGACATCGTGCCTTTCAAGCCCAGCACCAGCCGATCGTTGAACAGCCCCGGGTGGTAAATCCCATCCGCATCGCCGATCAGCGTATTGGTCACACCGCACAGGTCCAGGAGCCGATACCAGTCGGCGTTGTTACGCGCCAGGCGGGAGACCTCCAGGCCCAGAACAATGCCGATCTGGCCCAGCGCCACCTCAGAGATCATGCGCGCGAAGCCGGCGCGGTCGGTGAGACCGGAACCGGAAATGCCAAGATCCTCATCAAGGATCTTAACCTGCTCGCGCGGCCATCCGAGCTCCACGGCGCGCTCGGCCAGGTGGTACTGCCGCGCGGTCGACTCGCGGTTGTTCTCGACCTGGGTGCTGCTGGACTGACGCACGTACACGACGGCGCAACGACGCAGATGATCGGTCGTGATCTTGATATGTTCACTCATGATCCTGCTCCGGCTCAGCGATCGTCTTGGCGATCAGCCGGGCAAGCATTGTTATCGCTTTGGCCCGTTGCTCCTCGTCGAGCGCGTTCCACACCGGCGCGGCGCCTTCGGGTACCGGTGCTTCGAGAAAGCTCAGCTGCTGCATGGCTCGGCTCCTGCGGTGTCGGCCGCTGCAGGACATCCGCAGCCGGAAGTCGACGCCGCAGAGCATCCACAACCGTGCGGGCCTGGAGCAACTGCGGGCAGGAGGCCAGCAATGCCGGCTGAGCTTGTTTTACCGGCTCTTCCTGGGCTTTCAGGTCAGTCCAGGCGGCTGGAATCAGCGAGCGCGTACCATCAGGCAGTACCAGAGTCAGATGAAGCTTGCCGCCCCGGTGAACCCAGCCCAGCACATCCAGCGCCAGGCCCTCGAAGGCATGCCGTTTACGAACGACGGTTACTTGCTTGGGATATCCAGCGAGGTGGTGGTGGTGGGCAGTCTGTCGAGTGGTTCTTCGGGTCGATTCCGCATGCGGAACTCCTCAAGTCGGTGGCGCGCCGGGTGTCGGATCGGCACCTGTTACATCTGATCAAGATGTGGCTGGTCGCGCCAGTGGAGGAGGACGACGGCAAGGGCGGGACGAGACGGACGACGACCAGCAAGGACAAGGGGGCCGGCGTTCCGCAGGGTGCGCCGATCTCGCCGCTGCTCAGTAATCTGTACATGCGCCGGTTCGTGTTGGGCTGGAAGAAGAGCGGACTCGAAGCCCGGCTGCGCGCGAAGATCGTGTCCTATGCCGATGACTACGTGATCTGCTGCAAGGGCGATGCCGACGAGGCGATGGCCGGTATGCGGCGGCTCATGGAGCGGCTCAAGCTCACGGTCAACGAGGCCAAGACGCACATCCGACAGATGCCGGGCGATCGGTTCGACTTCCTGGGCTACACCTTCGGGCGGTACTACTCGCCGAAGACGGGGCGCGCTTATTTGTGCGCGTGGCCGTCGCGGAAGAGTTTGACAGGCCTTGTGGGCTCGATCCGAGACGCGACTGCGAATCGGACCCTGTGGCAGGAGGACGGCGACATGGTGAAGGCACTAAACCGCAAGCTGCGTGGCTGGGCGAACTACTTCAGTCTCGGCCCGGTCGACAAGGCGTATCAGGCGGTCAATGCGTACACACCGCGCCGGCTGCGCCGGTGGTTATGCAACAAGCACAAGGTCGGCAGTACTGGGGTCACACGCTACCCCACGGCGTATCTGTTCGACACGCTGGGTCTTCACAAACTGCGACCGCGGCGGGCATGAGTTTCCCGAGAGCGATGGTCTGTTACCTTGTCCGAGAGCCGGATGCGGAGCCGCATGTCCGGTTCGATGAGCGGCGACTGGAAACGGGAGCGTCGATGAGGACTGAGGCACCGGCTATGCCGGCCAACAGCAACTCCCCGCGTCGCGCGCCTACCGCGCCAGTCGTCGACTCCACCTTCCCGAGCTGGTGGCGCTGCGCGGGTTCTACGCCCCGCCCGAGCGCTATGTCGACCCGGGGGTATCGCCACTGTTTGGCAGTTTCGTCGGGCTTCCTCCCGTTCTCTTTCAGGTCGGCGGCCTTGAGGTTCTGCTTGACGAATCCACGCGGGCAGCGGCACGCGCGCATGCAGCGGGCGTCGCGGTCGAGGTCGAGATTTGGGAACACATGGGGCATGTCTTTCAGGCGCTTCCGCTACCGCAAGCCGCAGCCGCCTTGGATCGTATCGCTCGCTTCGTTGAGGTTCATGCCGGCTGGCGG
>DATNJF010000015.1:0-4108 GCA_035604035.1 Allostellaceae bacterium
CGGGCGCCCGCCGACGGTACGCCAGCGTCTTACGCGGCTGCATCAGCTTGCCCGCGCCGAGTTCCTCGCGCGGCGACATTAGTTTCAGCCGGCGACGAAGGTCACGACCACCCCGACCGCCGCATCGCTCGCCGGCAGGAACGCGACCAGGAAATGCGCGGTCTCTCCGGGCAGGAGCCGCGTCTTGGGCGGGTCGACGATCTTGATCGCGACGTCGTGCTGGCTGCCATCGCGCAGCACCACCCGCAGCTTCGGCACGGGACGGGGAACACCGACCTTGTCGGTGATGTCGCCTTCGACGATGAGACCGTCGACATTGCGGGTCGAGGTGACATTGGCGATGTCGAGCCCATCCCCCGGCGTGTCGGCTAGTCCGACCATGCTGTAGAGCCGCGCCGCCTGCGGCCAGAGCGCGACGATCCGGTCGTGCCCGAAATAGACGCCGGCGGCTGCCGCAGCGAGAAACAGCACGACGAACAAAGTCCCAAACCCGGCGCCGTGGCGCCGGCGCGGAGGCGGCGCGATGATCGCCGCGCGCGCGGTCGCTGTGAGAGACGATGCCGGTAGCGGCGGCGGCTCGTCGCGCAGCCGGCTCACCGGCGCCGGCGGCGGGGTCATATGGTGCCAACTATGGCCGCAATTGGCGCAACGGACGGTTCGCCCCGAGGGCCGGGACACCGCCCGATCGGCCACCTGATAGCGGGTATGGCAGGCGGGACAGATGAGGATCATTGCTCGCGATGATTGCGGATTTGCCCTTTTTTGTCGATTAGGTGCCGGCCATGGCCCAATCTCGGGGGCGCCAGCACGCGTTTTCTTGACTCGATTTGCGCCGGTCGGCAGGCTCGGCACCTATAAATGGAACAGGGCGGAAGCGGAATGTCAGCTGCCGGCGACGCGAACAGTGGTCCGCGGCTTTCCTCGGTACGAGGCTAGACCCCGCGTGGCGGTAGCAGACGGCGTCGAGACCCGCCCCCTTCTTCTCGACGTTCGCGACATTGCGGTGCGTTTTGGCGGAATTGTCGCCCTCGATGGCGTCTCATTCGGCATTGAAGAAGGACAGATACTCGGTCTGATCGGCCCCAACGGCGCCGGCAAGACCACGCTCTTCAACTGCGTCAGTCGGCTCTACGCGCCCAACCGCGGGGAAATCCTGTTTGAAGGGCGATCGATCTTGAGCCGGGCGCCGCACCGGATCGCCGAGATCGGCATCGCTCGCACCTTCCAGAATCTGGCGCTATTCGGCCCGCAAACGGTTCTCGACAATGTACGGATCGGCGCCCACGCCAAGAGCCGGAGCGACTTCGTGAGCGATGCATTGAAGCTGCCGTGGGTGCGGCAGCAGGAGGCCGCGATCACCGAGACCGCATGGTCGTTGTTGCGATTGCTCGAGCTGGAAGATGTCGCGCTGCGTCCGGCGGACGGACTGCCGCTCGGCACGCGGAAACGAGTGGAATTGGCGCGCGCTTTGGCGGCGCGGCCGAAGCTTGTGCTGCTCGATGAGCCGGCCGGTGGGCTCAATCACGAGGAGGTCGGCGAATTGGGCTCGCTGATCCGCCGCGTGCGCGATGAGCGACAGGTCACGGTGCTCCTGGTCGAACATCATATGAACCTGGTCATGTCGGTCTCCGACAAGGTCGTCGCGCTCGATTTCGGGCGCAAGATCGCCGACGGAACCCCCGCCGAGGTACAGCGTAACGAAGATGTGATCCGCGCCTATCTCGGAACCACCCGGGAGTACGCGGCATGATGCTCGAGGTCACCGGGCTCGACGCGTTCTACGGGCAAAGCCAAGCGCTACACGGCGTCGGCTTTGCGATCGAGGAGGGCCACATCCGCACGTTGCTCGGCGCCAATGGCGCCGGCAAGACCACAATCTTGCGCGCGCTTTGCGGCATGGTGCGCACGCGCGGCGACATCGTCTTCGATGGCAAGCATGTCGCCGGCTGGTCGACCGAGGACGTTGTTCGGCTGGGCGTCGCGCATGTACCTGAGGGGCGCGGCACGTTTGTACGGCTGACCGTCGAGGAGAATTTGCAGCTCGGCGCGATGACCCGCCGCGGCCGGCGCGAGATCGCCAACGACATCGAACGCGTTTATGTCAACTTTCCGCGCCTCAAGGAACGGCGCGCGCAACAGGCCGGCACGCTGTCGGGCGGCGAGCAGCAGATGCTGGCGGTCGGACGCGCGCTGATGCTGCGCCCACGACTGCTGCTGCTCGACGAGCCGTCTTTCGGCCTTGCTCCGCTGCTCGTCGAGGAGCTGTTCGGGATCCTGCGCCGGGTCAACGCTGAAACGGGCGTCGCGATGCTGATCGTCGAGCAGAATGCCGCGTTGGCTCTCGAGCTCGCCGAACACGCCTACCTGCTCGAAACTGGCCACATCGTCTTGGACGCGCCAGCCGGGGTGATCGCCGCCGACGAAGCCGTCCGTCGCTCGTATCTCGGGTACTGAGCATGATCCTCCCAGATAGAAGCGTCTGCGTTGCGCGTGGGTGCGACGATCCGCTAGGCGCGGCGCGACAGGCGATGCCGCACATCGTTGGAGCGCCGCAACGACGCGGGCGCCCGCCCGCTCGCACCCCAGAGGGCCGCGGTCTTTTGCCCCGCAGGTTCGTCGAAGGGCTCGCCCGTAGTCCGGGCTACGGGCCTTCGCCCTTCTCCAGCCCGCGACGCAAAATCCCTGCGGCGCAGGCGTTCCTATCCGGGAGGATCATGCCCTAGATGGAATTGCTGCTGCAACAGGTGATGGCGGGGCTGGCGAACGGGGCAATTTATGCCTGCATGGCGCTCGCCGTGGTGATGATCTACCAGGCGATCGACCATCTCAATTTTGCCCAGGGCGAGATGGCGATGTTCTCGACCTACATCGCCTGGCAGCTGATCGCTTGGGGCCAACCCTACTGGGTGGCCTTTGCCCTTTCGATCGTCGTGTCGTTCGTGGCCGGGGTTCTGATCGATCGGGTCCTCTTTCGACCGATCCAGCGTGCGCCGATCCTGAGTCAGGTTGTCGCGTTTATCGCGTTGTTCAGCATCATTAACAGTTCCGCCGGCCAGATCTGGGATTTCACCATCAAGAGCTTCCCGACACCGTTCGGGCACACGCCCCTCTTTGGCACCACGCTCATCGATACGCATGAGGCTGGCATGATCGGGGTGACGGTGATCATGCTCGCGTTGCTCTATGTGTTCTTCCGCGGCACGCGGCTGGGCCTGGCAATGCGGGCCGCGGCGGCCAATCCGGAGTCGGCCCGGCTGGTTGGTATCCGGGTCGGCTGGATGACGGCGCTCGGCTGGGGCATGGCGGCGGCGATCGGCGCCGTCGCCGGAATGCTGATCGCGCCGGTCGTGTTCCTCGAGCCAAACATGATGCTTGGGGTACTGCTTTATGGCTTTGCCGGCGCGGTGCTGGGCGGGCTAACTAGTCCCGTCGGCGCGGTCGCTGGCGGGTTCGCCGTCGGCATCATCGAGAACCTGGCAGGCAGTTTCATCCCCTATGTCGGACGCGAGCTGAAGCTGACGATCGCGCTGGTGCTGATCGTCGTCGTGCTGATGTTCCGCCCAAGCGGCCTGTTCGGCCGCCGTGTGGTGAGCCGGGTATGACGATGATACCTAAAGAAGCCGACGCGGACATCGCGACGGTGCCAGTGCAGCGGACGCTGCGGCTCCGACCGAGCGCGCGCCATATCGTCATCGCTGGCACGATCGCGCTTGCCTTGACGGTGCCGTGGATAGCCACAAGTTTTGTCACCTTTCAGCTCACTCAGGTGATGATCTACGGTCTGGCGATCCTCGGCCTCAACGTGTTGACCGGTTTTAACGGTCAGTTTTCATTGGGGCACAGCGCTTTCTATGCCATCGGCGCCTATACGACGGCGATCCTGATGCACAACTACGACATCGCTTATTATTGGACCTTGCCGGCGGCCGGCGCCGTGTGCTTCGTGATCGGCTTCCTATTCGGCTTGCCGGCCCTGCGGCTACAAAACCTTTATCTGGCACTCGCCACCTTCACGCTCGCGGTGGCGATGCCGCAAATCCTCAAGTTCCACGGGCTCGAGGCCTGGACTGGTGGGGTCCAGGGTCTCGACGTGAACCAGCCGGATCCA
>DATNJF010000016.1:0-6365 GCA_035604035.1 Allostellaceae bacterium
GCGCATCGCCCACCGGACAATCCTTCGCTATCCGCAACTGCGACGCGTTGTTCTCGAACATCTCGAACGGCATCTCCTTCGAGGAGACCGCGCAGCACGTGAAGAACGTCAAGACGCTCGCGCGGCAGAGCGGAAGAGAAATCGACGTCTACACGGTGGGCGTCGTCACCTGCCGTCCGACGGCCCGAGAAGCCGAGGAATATTATCATCACTGCATTGTCGACAACGCCGACTGGCGGGCGGTCGACAACATCCTGGCGATGCGGAACGTCACTCCGCAAACGCATTCGCCGGAGGAGTTTCAGCGACTGCGGAACCACCAGGCGAATGGAATGGGCGGGCTACCGCTGACCGGCGATCCCGACACGGTGACGTTACAGATGGCTCAACTCGCCAGGGCCGGGCTTACCGGGATCGCAGTTTCGTTCGTCAACTATCTGGATGAGCTACCCTATTTTTGCAGCGAAGTATTGCCGCGCTTGGCGCGGCTGGGGTTGCGTGACAACGCTTGAGCCAGCATATCGCGGTGCCCGCAGTGATGATGAGAACTGCTGAAGTGTTGGCAATTCCGCCACAGCGCGCCAGTCCGAGGGTCGCGAGGCAGCATATCCGCCGATGGTGCGTTGATCAGGCAATCCGTTCCCAGAGCCCAGTTTCCTCGTCGAGGCGGTCCTGCTCGATTCCACGGAAATCTCCATGAGAGACAATCCCAACCAACTCTCCCTCGTGCACGATGGGGAGGTGGCGGCACCGAGCGTCCTGCATCAGCCGCAGCGCCTCGATGGCATTATGGTGCGGCGTCAATGTGTGAGGATTGTGCGTCATTACCTCGGCAAGTGTGGTGACGGCCGGGTCTTTCCCTTCTGCCAGGACGCGATCTACGGCATCGCGGCCGGTGAAAATGCCGACAAGCCGGGTGTTGTCGTCTGTCACGAGGGTCGCGCCGACACGGCGTTCCCGCATATGCCGCGCGGCTTCCATAACAGTCGCGCTCGGCGGCAATGCTAGCGGGCGCTGATTGCGGACCAGGTCGGACATTTTGCGCATGACCGCCTCTCATCCTTCTGAAACCGAATTAAAATTCGGAATGAGCAATTGCTACGGCCTCCCCTGGGGCGGCACGAACGGACGCGGCTTGGCCAGGCGGTGTAACTAGACGACGCCCTCGGCCTCGAGTTTGAGCTCTTCGCTGAGTTCCTGCTCGTCAGCGGCGATTTCGGCTTCAGCCTGGAGCCAGTGCTCAACCGACTTACCCTCGGGCCGACCCGTTTGCTCCCAGATCTGATAGGCGCGTTCCTGGATACGCCGTTTGTGCCGGAAGTTGGTCATTTTACCCTCCTCGATCGTGGCTTCTTTCGCGTGAAGACTGGCGACGAGACAATCGGCCCGCCGGTGCTTGCCGGCATCCCGTCGGGTCTTCGTCGCGGCGATCGGGTTGGCTTTGGCGGACAAGCTGACGGGCATCGCGAACCTCTGCGCCGACATCGGCTCCTAGTTTGTATCTGCAGCATCAGGTCACCAGCTCAGGCGGCTCGCATTGATCTTGATCAACGTCAGACGCGGGGATCGATTGAGCTGGATCAAGGCGGGCGGCCATCACCTGCGCCAGATTTCGTTCAACCGTACTGCTGTTCAACCCGAGAGTTGACTTGGCGCATCCCCTCATAAGCAAGAACTCCGCTCAGTTTTCGCGGTGTCCCAATCTGGTGGACTACGGAGCCGCGCGAGCCGCCTTCGACTGGAGCGACGCACGAAAACTCCTCGACGGCCTGCCCGATAGCGGAGGGCTGAACATCGCGTACGAGGCGGTCGACCGCCATGCGCGGGGAGTGCGGGCCGACCGGGTGGCGCTGCGCTGGATCGGCAAGTCGGGAACCCGGAGCGAACTGACCTATCGTAACCTCGCCGGGGCCACCAATCGCTTCGCCAATGTCCTGGCGAGCCTCGGCATAGCGCAAGGCGACCGGGTGTTCATTCTGCTCGGACGCGTTCCGGAGCTTTACGTCGCGGTGCTCGGGGCGCTGAAGGCGAAATGCGTTGTCTCGCCGCTGTTCTCCGCGTTCGGTCCCGAACCGATCGCCACTCGCGTGGAGATCGGTGAAGGACGAGTGTTGGTGACCACCGAGGCACTCTACCGCCGCAAGATCGAGGCCTCGCGCGCGCGGCTGCGAAACCTTGCACACGTAATCCTGGTCGACGACGGCGCTCCGGTGCCCGGTACCCTGCGCTGGTCCGAGCTGATGGCTGCCGCCAGCGACGCGTTCGTCATTCCCCCAACATCGCCCGAAGATATGGCGCTGCTCCATTTCACCAGCGGCACCACCGGACGGCCCAAGGGCGCCATCCACGTCCACGAGGCGGTCGTCACCCATCACGTCACCGGCCTTTATGCCCTCGATTTGCACGACGACGACATCTTCTGGTGCACCGCCGACCCGGGCTGGGTCACCGGCACGAGCTACGGGATCATTGCGCCGCTGACGCACGGGGTTACCAATCTCGTGGTCGAGGCCGAATTCGATGCTCAGACCTGGTACGGCATTCTCGCATCCGAGCGGGTCAGCGTGTGGTACACGGCGCCGACGGCGATCCGCATGATGATGAAGCTCGGCGTCGATGCGGTACGCGACTACGACCTTGGCGCGCTGCGCTTCATGGCGAGCGTCGGCGAGCCGCTCAATCCGGAAGCGGTGGTTTGGGGTGTCGAAGCCTTTGGGCAGCCCTTCCATGACAATTGGTGGCAGACCGAGACGGGCGGCATCATGGTCGCCAACTTTCTGGCTCTTCCCGTGAAGCCGGGGTCGATGGGACTGCCCTTGCCCGGCATCGAGGCCGCGATCGTGCAGCGCACACCCGAAGGTAGTGTCGCGGTTGTCGACCAGCCGATGGTCGAGGGCGAGCTCGCCTTGAAGGCCGGGTGGCCGTCGATGATGCGCGGCTACCTGCACGAGGAAGAGCGCTATCGTAAATGCTTCATCGGTCCCTGGTACCTGACCGGCGATTTGGCCAAGCGCGACGAGGATGGTTATTTCTGGTTCGTCGGCCGCGCCGACGACGTGATCAAATCGTCCGGCCATTTGATTGGGCCGTTCGAGGTCGAAAGCGCGCTGATGGAACACCCGGCAGTGGCTGAGGCGGGCGTCATCGGCAAACCCGACCCGATGGCGGGAGAGGTCGTCAAGGCTTTCGTCGCGCTGAAGCCGGGCTATGCCGCGTCGGAAGAACTCCGCCGCGAGCTTCTCGGGCATGCGCGCCGCCGGCTTGGCGCCGCGGTGGCGCCAAAGGAGATCGACTTCCGCGCCAACCTGCCCAAGACCCGCAGCGGCAAGATCATGCGGCGGCTATTGAAGGCGCGCGAGCTGGGCCTTCCCGAGGGGGACATCTCCAGCTTGGAAAGTGATGAGCAATGAGCGCTAGGGTTCACCTCGACCACGACCATGTGCGGCATCTGCTGCGGCAGATGATCCGCATTCGCCATTTCGAGTCGAAATGCGTCGAACTGTACCAGGCGCAGAAGATACTCGGCTTTCTACACCTTTATGACGGTGAGGAGGCGGTCTCGGTTGGGGTCATGGAGGCGCTCAGACCGGAGGATGCGATCGTCGCTACCTATCGCGAGCACGGGCAGGCCATCGCCCGTGGCATCGCCATGGATGTGCTGATGGCCGAGATGCTGGGCAAGCAAGAAGGATGCTGTCGCGGGCGCGGTGGCTCGATGCACATCTTCGATCGCAAGACCCGATTTTATGGCGGCAACGCGATCGTCGGCGGCGGGCTGCCGCTCTCCGTCGGCGTCGCCCTCGGCGACAAGATGCAAGGCCGGCCCGCGGTCACAGCCTGCTTCTTCGGCGATGGCGCGGTCGATGAAGGCGAATTCCACGAAAGTATGAACCTCGCGGCGGTGTGGCGCCTGCCGGTGCTGTTTGTCTGTGAGAACAATCTTTACGCGATGGGCATGGCGTTGGAACGCGCCGAGGCGCAAACCGATATTGTTTCCAAGGCTGCCGGCTACCGGATGCCGGGCGTCGCGGTCGACGGGATGGATGTGGTGGCGGTCGAGGGCGCCGCGCGGAACGCCGTCGAGCAAATTCGAGCCGGCGGCGGGCCGCAATTCCTCGAATGCCGCACCTATCGGTTTCGCGCGCATTCGATGTTCGACGCGCAGCAGTACCGCAGCAAGGAAGAGATCGAAACTTGGCGTAAGAAGGGGCCGATCGTTCGCTTCCAGGGGTGGCTCGTGACCAATGGTCTTATTCGTGAAGACGAGGTGCACCGCATCGAGGCCGAGGCGGAGGCCGAGATCAAGGAGGCCGTCGCGTTCGCCGAAGCGGGAACGCTGGAACCGGTCGAGGAGCTGGAGAGGTTTGTGACCATGGACGCGGTGCCGGCATGAGCGCCTCGGTCAACCCGACCCCCGGTCCCATCACCTATCGCGAAGCCTGCCGGCAGGGGCTCCGGGATGCGTTGCTGAACGATCCCAAGACGTTCCTGATGGGCGAGGATATCGGCCGCTACGGCGGGTGTTACGCCGTGACCAAGGGGCTGCTGGATGAGTTCGGCGAGGAACGCGTCCGCGATACCCCGCTCTCGGAGAGCGCCTATGTCGGCGCCGGCATCGGCGCGGCGCTGACGGGAATGCGGCCGATCGTCGAGATCATGACGGTCAATTTCAGCCTCCTTGCGCTGGACCAGATCGTCAACAACGCCGCCACCATCCCGCATATGTCGGGCGGCCAGTTCGCGGTGCCGCTGGTGATCCGGATCGCGACCGGCGGCGGAAGGCGGGTCGCGGCGCAGCACTCGCACAGCCTCGAAGGCTGGTACGCCCACATCCCCGGCCTACGTATCCTGGCGCCGGCGGTATTGGAAGACGCTCGCTTCATGCTGGCGGCGGCGCTTGCTGACCCGAACCCGGTGCTAATCTTCGAGCACGTGATGCTCTACAATGTTGAGGGCGAACTAGACCCCGCCGTCATTGGCGTCGATATCGACCGCGCCAAGGTGCGACGCGAGGGCAGTGACGTGTCCGTGATCGCCTATGGCAATGGGCTGTTCAAGGCGCTCGCCGCGGCCGAAACGCTCGCGGCTGATGAGATCTCCTCAGAGGTAGTCGACCTCCGCGTGCTGCGGCCGCTCGATACGGCGACGATCCTCGCCTCGGTGGCGAAGACGCGGCGCTGTGTGATCGTTGATGAGGGATGGAAGAGCGGGTCGCTCGCCGCCGAAATCGGCATGCGCATCGTTGAACAGGCGTTCTTCGATCTCGATGCGCCGCTTCGCCGCGTCTGCGGCCGGGAGGTGCCAATGCCCTATGCCGCGCATCTCGAAGATGCCGCGCTGCCCCAGGCGGCCGATATCGTTGCCGCTGCGCGGGGTCTGGTGCACCCGGCGTGAGCGAATTCCTGATGCCAGCGCTCGGCGCTGACATGGGGGCTGGAACCCTTGTCGAATGGCTGATTAAGCCGGGTGACCTGGTCAAGCGCGGCGACATCGTCGCCGTGGTTGAGACGCAAAAAGGCGCGATCGAGATCGAGACCTTCAACGAAGGCATGGTCTCCGAGTTGGTCGTCCCGGTCGGAACCAAGGTTCCGGTTGGCAGCCTGATCGCGCGCATCGGCGAGCCGAGTGAAGCTACGCCTGCGAAAGCGGCGCCGGCGAAAGCCGTCCCGCTCGCACCGCCTGTATCTCCACCATCTCTGCCCGCCGCCGCGCCGATGACGCCAGCGGGCCCCGCCCTGCATGCCGTCAAGATCACGCCGGCGGCCCGTCGCCGCGCCGCGGAGCTCAGTATCGATCCGGCGAGACTCTCGGGCACAGGGGTCGAGGGTGCGGTGACTGTCGCCGATGTCGAAGCGGCAGTCGCGCATCGCGCTGCCGCGCAGGCGCCGCCGGCCTCCACGCCAGCTCGCCGCATCGGCTTCGATCCTGCCGAAATGCGCAAGGCGATAGCCGCGGCCATGGGGCGGTCGAAGCGTGAGATACCGCATTACTACCTGAGCCACACGATCGATTTCGGTGCGGTTCTAACCTGGCTCGCCGCCTTTAACGACGCGCAGCCGGTACCCAATCGGCTGCTACCGGCCGTTCTGCTGCTGAAGGCGAGCGCGCTGGCCTTGCGCGAAGTGCCGCAGCTTAATGGCACGTATGTGGATGGCGGCTTCCAGCCTGGCGCGGGCATCCATGTCGGCTGGGCGATATCGTTGCGCGGCGGCGGGCTGGTTGCGCCGGCGGTCCGCGATGCCGATACCCACTCGCTTACCGAGCTGATGGCGGTGATGCGCGATCTCGTCCAGCGCGCTCGCGCCGGCGGGTTGCGCAGCTCGGAGCTCGGGTCGGCGACCATCACGATCACCAGCCTTGGCGAT
>DATNJF010000017.1:0-2727 GCA_035604035.1 Allostellaceae bacterium
AGGTCGCCCATATCGCCGTGCACGCTGTAGAGACTCTCGACGACGACGAGCGTCTGCGTGCCGGGAACGGCGCTCTGTGCAAACAACCTCCGGAGATCGTCGCAATCGTTATGACGAAACACCGACACCTGGGCGCCGCTCAAGCGACAAGCGTCGAAGATGCTGGCGTGACAATGGGCATCGACGAAGACCGCGTCTTCCTTGCGAGCAAGGGCTGAAATGACGCCCAGATTGGCACCGAAGCCGGAGCTAAAGACGGTCGCGTCGGTTCGGCCATAAAACGCGGCGATCTCGGCCTCCAACGCAAGGTGCGGTCGGTGATTACCGGCCGCCACGCGCGACGCTGTCGAACCGGTGCCGGAATGCTGGGTGGCCTCGATCGCGGCGCGAATGCAATCCGGGTCGAAGTTGAGGCCGAGATAGCTGTTGGTGCCGAACATCAGCGTCGTCCGCCCTTTGATGACCGCTCGCACGGCATCAAGGGTGTCATCAATGACGATGCAGAGTGGGTTTTCCTTCCCGTTCATCAGGCGAGCGAATGAATCCTCGAGGGATTCTAGGCGCGCCAGAATGCCCGTTGCAGCAGAAGGCGCGAGGACTGACGGCCCTAAGCTCCCCTCCGCCTCTGGGTCAGCGGGATTGCTGGTCACAGCTCCGCTTGCACGCTGTGCAGCAACGGGTCTCCTCTGCTGAGCAGCATCAGCGACTATGCTCGCCATCGGCAATCGGCGACCCGTGGTGCAGCATAAGATCGCTCGCCGTTCTCGCTGAGAGTTTTACTAAGGATCGTCGTCATCACAGGCCCGCGTCCGCCGCTGATCGTCTCGCGCTCTTTTGCTTGTACGGACAGTAGCAAATCGACTAGGTCTACTCAACCAGGATAGGCTATCCGGGTTTACTGGACGGATGGCCAACTCCGCGACACTTGGAAAGAATTCTCACGCCATTCGAAACGAGAATCAGGGCGGCGGCGAGGGAGCTGGTGATGACGGACTCTTGCAACGTTTTGATGATCTATCCGAAATTCAATCCAAAATCGTTTTGGAGCTTTGACGGCGCCTGCGAAATGCTGGGCGCGCGATATCCGGCGGCGCCGTTGGGCATGATCACGCTGGCGGCGCTTCTGCCGTCCTCATGGACGGTCCGCCTAGTTAACCGCAATACCGAAGAGACACCGGCCGAACTTGCCTGGGCCGACATGGTTATGACCGGCGGTATGCTCGCGCAGCGGATCGACGCGCTGAAGGTCATCGCGTTGGCGCAACGGAGCGGCAAGACCGTTATTGTCGGCGGCCCGGACGTCACCTCAAGCCCGCAAGCTTATGCGGCTGCCGAAATCCGGGTACTCGGCGAAGCGGAGACCATCATCGACGAGTTCGTCGCTGCCTGGGATCGCGGCGAGCGCAGTGGCCTCTTCGAGGGCCCAAAATTCCAGGCCGACATCACCAAGACGCCGATCCCGCGCTTCGATCTGCTGAAGAGATCAGACTATTTGTATCTCGGGGTGCAGTTTTCGCGCGGCTGCCCGTTTATGTGCGAGTTTTGCGACATCATCGAACTCTACGGGCGCGTTCCGCGCACCAAGACGTCCGCGCAAATGCTGGCGGAGCTCGATGTACTGTACGAAATCGGCTGGCGCGGCCACCTTGATTTCGTCGACGACAACCTGATCGGCAACAAGAAGGCGGTGAAGGCGTTCCTGCCCGATCTGATCGCTTGGCAGAAGCGGCACGACTATCCCTTCCTGTTCACCACCGAAGCCTCGATCAACCTAGCCGATGATCTGGAACTGATGCGGCTGATGCACGAGGCGAATTTTCATGCGGTGTTCGTCGGCATCGAGTCCCCCGAAGAAGCGACGCTTGTTCACATGCAGAAAAAGCAGAATACGCGACGCAGCATTCCCGAAAGCATCCACCGGATCTACGAAGCCGGCCTCATCGTTGCGGCCGGCTTTATCGTCGGCTTCGACACCGAGAAGGGCAGCGTCGCCAACGCGATGGTGCGATGCGTCGAAGATGCGATGATCCCGATCGCCAATATCAGCCTGCTTTATGCCCTCGCCGGTACTCAGTTGACCCGGCGGCTTGAGCGCGAGGGGCGCTTGTACGCCGATTATGAGATGGACGAGAAGGGAAACGCGGGCGACTACGCGCTCGCGGGATTGAATTTCGACACGGTGCGGCCGCGCCGCGAAATTCTGGGCGACTTCGCCGCCGTGCTGTCGGCGGTTTACGAGCCGAATGCATTTTTTGGACGCGTGCGGCGGATGGCTCTGGCGCTCAAGCCGATGGACCTAGGGCTACGCATCCGGTTACGTGAAGCCTGGCGGGAGATCGACCGGTTGTTCGCCATCCTGTGGCATGTGACACGGTATCGTCCGGAGATGCGCCGGCATGTGTGGCGAGTTCTCGGCGAGTGCGCGATCAAGAACCCGCTCGCGCTTCGGGCGGTCGTTGCGATGTCCCATTTCTACATATTTCTCGGACCGCTGAGCCGGTTGATGGTCGAGCGTGCGCAGGCGCGGATCGCCGAGATTGACGCGGAGAACGCCCGCGGACCGGGGCCGTCGCAGCCGGCCCCCGTCTCGATCGCGGCGACGGCCGCCTAGGGCCCACCGCCAGCGGGCAAACTCTACTTGATCAAATCCCGCGCGCGTAGCCACGCCAGCAACCGCTGCGGCCATACCGCCGGCTCGCTCCCCTTCGCACCGAGCCCGAACCCATG
>DATNJF010000018.1:0-21901 GCA_035604035.1 Allostellaceae bacterium
AAACCGAGATGGAAAAAAGCTTTTCAGGCCATGTATCTCGTGGTCTCATACGACGGGATGTCGGGCCTGGCTGGCGACCCGGAATTTCTCGGCGTTAACGGCGTTGGCCAGCTATACCCGGCTATCGTGCCTTGAAACTGACACAGCGGCGCCCTTAGCAAGCGGCTAAACAACCCACTGCCACGCTCTGGCGGTCTACTTCGTCGACTACAATTTCGTGCGCTCCCACGCTTCGCTGAAGAAGCTCACCCCCGCGATGGTTCTCTTTATGTTCTTGACAACATCGCAAATTGCGCTATATGCGCAGCACGATGACGACGCGGAACCACACCCTTCGGAAATCTGGCGCGACATCGCTGATCTCGCTGCTGCGCCGCCGTTATCTCGCTGTTCTGGCCGCTGATATCCCGCTGTTAACTCGCTGTTTTGCCGCTGTTAGCGGCCACCCCGAAAGCGGCAAAACACCCTTTATTACAAAGGCTTATCGTTTCCGGCGAGGGACCCGAATTCGGCGCCGAACAGCGGAGCTGCCGATTGCGGCGCTCGGTAGAGCCGGCGGAAAGACCGAATTCCGCCGGTCCAGCGCGATCGATTTCCTGCTACGAAAAGTAGGGTGCCTGGCCGGGAGGCAGCGGCACCTCGAACATGTTGAGCGTATTACCGATCGCGGTGTAGTAGCCGATGACCGTACCGAGCTCGACGATGCCCTGCTCACCGAACGCGGCGATGCCCTCGGCGAAGCTCGCATCCGACAAACGCTTGGTGTCGATCAGCTCGCTGACGAGCTTGTAGACGAGCGCCTGGTCTTTCGCCGCGAATTGCGGCGTCTTGCCGGTGCGGATCGCTTCGAGCGCCGCCACCGGCACCCCGGCTTCCACCGCCAGCGGCGCATGCGCGTGCCATTCGTAATCGGCGCGGATGTGCCTTGCGGTCAGGCAGATCGCCAGTTCCGACAAAGCCGGCGACAGCGAGCTGCCCCAGCGCAGATATTCGCCGAGGCGCGACAGGTGCTTGCACACCTCCGGCGCGCGGACCAGCAGCTGGAACGGCCCGCCGAACCGGCCGCGCTTACCGGACACGATCTCGTCGACGACAGACTTTTGCACCGGGTTCATCTCGGCGGTGGTGAGCTCGCGGTAACGCGCCATGGGGTTCTTCCTTCTCTCAACGGATCGATCTAGTCCCAGGTTACAGCGAATTAATCCCGCCGAAACCTCGCTGTTAGTTTGGCGGGCCACTTTCCTGCGGAGCCAAGAGCGACGGCCCGCGGCAGCCGCGGGAACCGGCTCGGCCTGGGAGACCGTGCGACATGCCTCACTCTTCGACGGACCGGCGCCCGCGCTGGTCGAACCGGCGCCGCGTCGCGGTCGCCGGAATTGGCTTGGGCGCCGCGCTGGCGCTGACCCCGCTGGTCTGGGCCGAGACGCCGGCCAGCACCACGCCCACCCCGGCTCCGGCCACGACCGGTTTGGTACCGCAGCAAAGTTTTGCGCCGCTGGTGAAGCGCGTGCTCCCCGCGGTGGTCAACATCTCGGTCACCGAGACCGCGAAGCCGGACCAGATGGCCGACCAGCTTCCCCAGCAATTCCGCCACTCGCCGTATGACGACCTGCTGCGCCGCTTCTTCGATCAGCAGCAACAGGGCGAGGACCAGCCGTTCTCCCACCGCTTCGACGATAACGGCGACACCAAGCAGATCGCGCTCGGTTCGGGCTTCATCATCGACCCCGACGGTCACATCGTGACCAACAACCATGTCGTCGGCGACGCCAGCAAGGTCGAGGTCACGCTACAGGACGGCACCAAATACACCGCCAAGATCATCGGCCGCGATACCCGCGGCGACCTCGCGGTGCTGAAGATCGACGCCGACAAGCCCCTGCCCTACGTCACCTTCGGCAACAGCGATCAGGCCGAGATCGGCGACTGGGTTGTCGCCGTCGGCAATCCGTTCGGGCTCGGCGGCACGGTGACCGCGGGCGTCGTCTCGGCGCGCGGGCGCGACATCCACGCCGGCGGGTTCGACGACTTCCTGCAGATCGACGCGCCGATCAACCGCGGCAATTCCGGCGGCCCGACCTTCGATCTCAACGGCAACGTGATCGGCATCAACACCGCGATCTATTCACCCAACGGCGGCAGCGTCGGCATCGGCTTCGCGGTGCCCTCGAACGCCGCCAAGAAGGTGGTCGCGGCGCTGGAAGCGCACGGCAAGGTCGAGCGCGGCTGGCTTGGCGTGCAGATCCAGGAGGTGACCCCGGCGATCGCCTCGAGCCTCGGGCTCGGCAACGCCCACGGCGCGCTGGTCGCGGTGGTCAGCCCCGACAGCCCCAGCGCCAAGGCGGGCCTGAAGCAGGGCGATGTGATCCTCGCCTTCAATGGCACCGATATCGCCAAGCTGCACGATCTGCCGCGTCTCGTCGCCGCGACCGCTCCGGGAACGAAGGCCGAGCTGACGCTATGGCGCGACGGGCATCAGAGCACGGTCGACATGACCATTGGCGAGATGCCGGAGAACCCACAAGTGGCCGCGGCCGGCCAGGATAACGAGCCGAGCAATGACAGCCCGGCCGATGCGATGGGGCTACATCTCTCAGCCCTTAGCAGTGACTTACGGCGTGAACTTAATTTGGGACATCAGGTCAATGGCGTGCTCGTCACCCGTGTCGAGAGCGGCAGCGTCGCCGACAATCTTGGCCTCAGCCGCGGCGACGTTATCGTCTCGATCAACCAGCAGCCGGTGCGCACCCCGCAAGACGCGGCCGACCGGCTCAAGGAGATCGCCAACTCGCCAAACAAGACAGCGCTGCTGCTGCTCAACCGGCACGGGGTGACGCAGTATCTCGGCGTCGAGATCGGCAAAAACCAGGGCTAACCTGCGCAGGCTGACGAAAAAGGGCGCCCGCCGGGGCGCCCTTCTTATTTTCGTGACCGATTGAGGCTCAGCGGTAACGCCAGCCGGCCGGCTCGGCGTGGCCGCCGCTGTCGCGCGGAGGCAGCGGCAGCTTGGCCTCGAGGCGCTCGAGTTCAATGCGGGTGCGCGCGCCGGCGCGCAGCAGCCGGTCGGTTGCTTCCTTCAGGCCAAACCGGTTCTCCTGGGTATCGGCCGCCAGCACCGCGTCGAACGCGGCGAGGAAGGTGGTGATGTCGCCATCGACGCGGCTGCGCAACTCCTGGTCGAGCGCACCGCCGCCTACCTTGCGCGCCGGAGCCTCGTCGCGAGGCATCTGCGGCGCCATCTGACTGGGCGGCCTGGGCTCGCGCATCGCCGCGAAGTCGCGGTTGCTCGGGCCATTGTCGAACGGGTTGGTGCGTGGCGGTGCCTGAAACGGCGGCGGCGCCGGCTGTGGCTGTGGCTGCGGTTGCTGCGCCGCGTTGCCGGGGCTGTGGCCGTTACCGTGCCCATTGCCGTTGCCAAAGCCGAGATGCAGCTTCGGACGCTGCTGCTCGCCATTACCGCGCTGGGCTGAGCCGGGCGCGGGCATAACCGGCGCCCGCTCGGCGTCGTTGCGATGCTGCGGCGCTCCGGCGAACGGAGCCGCGGCAGCGGGAACAGCAGCCGGTGCAATTTTTGCTTCTACGACGGCGACAGTGTTATTGACCGAAGACCCGTTTGCCTTGAGCAGTTGCGGCTCAAGCGCCGGTGGCGGTGACGTCTCATTTGCCGGTTTGTCGCGATTGCGGCTAACGACGTAACTGATCGCCGGCGGCGAGCAATCATAGGTCCGCGCGATACTGGCCAGCGTTTCCCCCGCTTCATAACGGGCCATGATCAATGGCCAGTCTGCTTGCGGGATCTTTCCCCGTTTATTTGATTTTTCCATACCAAACCTTACCCAAGCACGTTCCGAGAGGGTTTCAGGGTGTTCGTCTGGCGAATTATTGTCGAATCACAAGGACGCCGAGACAGCCCGAAAACTACGCATAAGACACTGCAGTCGCTTGAACAGCAGGGCCAGTCCGCTTCTGGCCACGGCCTCATCGATACAAGGCCATCTGAGCTTGATTTCTAGCGCCCACAATAGCGCCAACTAAGTTCATGGGAAAGCGATTTATTCATTCCAAAAGCGAAAAATCAACCGTGGGCTTGGTGTTCGCGAACGGCAGAGATCACCTCAAATCCGGACAATCTTGCCCGGGTTCATCAGATTATCCGGGTCGATCGCGCGCTTGATCGACGCCATCACCTCGACCGCATCACCGTGCTCTGCAATGAGGAAGTCCATTTTACCGTAGCCGACCCCGTGCTCGCCGGTACAAGTCCCATCCATCGCCAATGCGCGCGCGACCATTCTGTCATTGAGCCGGCTCGCCTCGGCGATTTCTTCCGGGCGATTGGGGTCGATCATGAAGATCAGGTGGAAATTGCCGTCGCCGACATGACCGGCCAGCGCCGACGGGATCGACGACTTGGCGAGATCGGCTTTTGTCTCGCCGATGCAGTCGGCAAGCCGCGAAATCGGCACGCAGACATCGGTCGCCCAACCCTTCGAGCCGGGGCGCAACGCCAGCGCGGCATAGTAGGCGTCGTGCCGCGCCTGCCACAGTTTATTGCGTTCTTCCTGGGCCGTGGCCCAGCGGAAATCGCCGCCGCCGTTGTCGCCGGCGATGTCCTTGACCAGCGCCACCTGCTCGGCGACGCCATCTTTTGTTCCATGGAACTCGAAGAAAAGAGTGGGTGCGATCTTGTAGTCGAGCTTTGAATACTTGTTGATCGCGTCCATCTGCGGCTCGTCGAGCAGCTCGATGCGCGCCACCGGGATGCCGCTCTGAATGATCAAGATCACGCTGTCGACCGCGGCGGCGATCGACGGAAAGGCGCAGACCGCGGCCGAGATCGCCTCCGGGATGCCGTAGAGCTTCAGCGTCACCTCGGTGATGACGCCGAGCGTCCCTTCCGAGCCGACAAAAAGCCGGGTCAGATCGTAGCCGGCCGCCGATTTGCGGGCGCGACGCGAGGTATGGATCACCTTGCCGTCGGGCAGGACCACGGTCAGCGCCAAGACATTCTCGCGCATCGTACCGTAGCGCACCGCGTTGGTGCCCGAGGCGCGCGTCGCCGCCATGCCGCCGAGCGAGGCGTCCGCACCCGGGTCGATTGGAAAGAACAGGCCGGTATCGCGCAAATATTCGTTGAGCTGCTTCCGGGTAACCCCGGCCTCCACCGTCACGTCGAGGTCTTCGGCCCCGACGCGCAGGATGTGGTTCATCTGCGACAGGTCGATGCACACCCCACCCTTCAACGCCGCGACATGGCCTTCGAGCGATGTGCCGGTGCCGAACGGCACGATCGGTGTCTTGTATTGCGCGCACAGCCGGACGATCTCGGCGACCTCTTCGGTGCTCTGCACAAACGCGACCGCATCGGGCGAATGCGGCTGGTGATAGGATTCGTCCTTACCGTGCTGGTCACATACTGCCGCCGATGTCGACAGCCGATCGCCCAGGCGCTGGCGCAGCGCGGCGAACAAGGCCGCGTTAAGCGGCTCGCGGACGAGAACGGGCGCGGTCATCTGACGGCCCTTTGCGCGGATATCGATAGGCGAGGCTTACTCCCACGCCACGCTCACTGCAATGTCATACACCGTTGAAGATGACTGTTATGCGATCGCGTCGCGCGAAAACATCGCCGTCATTCCAGGACGGCATGAGGGAGGTGCAAACAGGGCCGAACCTGCGCTACGTTCAAGCAACCATTATTGGAGACCGCGATGCCGCTAGCGGCGGTCACGCTCGACGACAAGTATCTGCTCGAAAAGGGCCGGGTGTACCTCACCGGGACCCAAGCGCTGGTGCGCCTGCCGATGATGCAGCGCCAGCGCGACGCGGCCGCGGGGCTCAACACCGGCTGCTTTATCGCCGGGTATCGCGGGTCGCCCCTGGGCAATTTCGACATGGCGCTATGGGGCGCGCGGCGCTTTCTCGACAACAACCACATCAAGTTCCAGCCGGCGATCAATGAGGAATTGGGCGCGACCTCGGTCTGGGGTTCGCAGCAGATCGGCCTCTTCCCCGGCGCCAAGTACGACGGCGTCTTCGCGATCTGGTACGGCAAGGGGCCAGGGGTCGACCGCAGTGGCGACCCGCTGAAGCACGGTAATTCCGCCGGCACCGCGCCCTTTGGCGGTGTGCTGGCGATCGCTGGCGACGACCACACCTGCAAATCCTCGACCCTGGCGCACCAGTCCGAACTCGCTTTCATCGACGCCTCGATCCCGATCCTCAACCCGGCCGGGGTCGAAGACATCCTCGATCTCGGTCTCTACGGCTGGGCGATGTCGCGCTATTCGGGCTGCTGGGTCGGGTTCAAGACCGTCGCCGAGACGATGGACAGCTCTGCTTCGGTGATCCTGCACCCCGACCGCGTGCGGATCGTCCTGCCAGAAGATTTCCAGATGCCGCCGGGCGGCCTCGGCATCCGCTGGCCCGACACGCCGCTCGACCAAGAATATCGGCTGCACCGATACAAGCTCGATGCGGTGCGCGAATTTGCCCACGCCAATGGGCTCGACCGCATTATCGTCGACAGCAAGAAGCCGCGCTTCGGCATCGCCACGACGGGCAAATCCTATCTCGACCTGCGCCAGGCGCTGGACGATCTCGGCATCGGCGACACGGAGGCCGAGGCGATCGGCCTTAGGGTCTACAAGGTGGCGATGCCTTGGCCGCTTGAGCCGCAGGGCGTGCGCGCCTTTGCCGAGGGGCTCGAGGAAGTTCTCGTCGTCGAGGAAAAGCGCGGGGTTATCGAGCCGCAGCTGAAGGAACAGCTCTACAACTGGCCGGCAACTGCGCGGCCGCGGATCGTCGGCAAATACGATGAGGAGGGCGACTGGATTCTGCCCTCGCCCGGCGAATTGTCACCGGCGCAGATCGCCCGGGTCATCGCCAAGCGGATCGCGCGCTTCCACTCTTCGCCACGCATCGCCGAGCGCCTCGCCTTCCTCGAAACGCGCGAGGCGCAGCTCTCCGGCAATGTCGTGCCGTTCGCGCGCACGCCGTATTTCTGCTCGGGCTGTCCGCACAACACCTCGACCAAGGTGCCCGAGGGCAGCCGCGCGCTCGCCGGCATCGGCTGCCATTACCTGTCGCAGTTCATGGACCGCTCCACCGCGACCTTCAGCCAGATGGGCGGCGAGGGCGCCGCCTGGATCGGTCAGTCGCCCTTCGTCGAGACCCAGCACGTCTTCGCCAATATCGGCGACGGCACCTACACCCATTCGGGCATCCTGGCGATCCGCGCCGCGGTCGTCGCCAAGGTCGACATGACCTACAAGGTGCTGTTCAACGACGCGGTGGCGATGACCGGAGGCCAGCCGCTCGATGGCGGCCTCACCGTGCCGATGGTCGCGCGCCAGCTTGCCGCCGAGGGGGTGGGCCCGATCGTCGTCGTCAGCGACGAGCCGGAGAAATACCCGCCCGGCGCCGATTTCCCGCCCGGCGCGACGGTGCGCCACCGCGACGACCTCGACCAGATCCAGCGCGACATCCGCGAATTCAAAGGCGTCAGCGCCATCGTCTACGACCAGACCTGCGCCGCCGAGAAGCGCCGCCGCAGAAAGCGCGGCCGCTTCCCCGACCCGGCGAAGCGCGTTGTCATCAACGACCTCGTCTGCGAAGGCTGCGGCGATTGCTCGACCCAGTCGAACTGCCTGTCGGTGACGCCGGTCGAGACCGAGTTCGGCCGCAAGCGTGTCATCGACCAGTCGAGCTGCAACAAGGATTTCTCCTGTCTCAAGGGGTTTTGCCCGAGTTTCGTGACCGTCGAGGGCGGCAACCTCAAGCAGCGCCGCGCCGGCGATAGCGGCGAGGAGGGCCTCCCTGCCCTCCCCGAGCCCGCCCTGCCCGCGCTCGACGAGCCCTACGGCATCCTCGTCGCCGGGGTCGGCGGCACCGGTGTCGTCACGATCAGCGCCCTCGTCGGCATGGCCGCGCATCTCGAAGGCAAGGGCGTCACGGTGCTCGACCAGATCGGCATGGCGCAAAAGGGCGGTGCGGTGCTGAGCCATGTGCGGATCGCGGACCAGCCCGAGGCGATCAGCGCTGTGCGCATCGCCTCGGGTGACGCCCGGCTGCTGCTCGGTTGCGACCTTGTCGTCTCGGCGAGCGGTGAGGCGGTGTCGAAGCTGCGGCCCGGGCACACTCAGGCGATCGTCAACAGCCACCAGACCATCACCGGCGACTTCACCCGCAACCCTGACCTCGCCTTTCCCGAGCAGACGCTGAGCCGCGCCGTCGCCAACGCGGTCGGCCAGGGCGGCGCCGAGTTCCTCGACGCGACCGGCCTTGCGACCGGTCTTCTCGGCGACGCGCTGGCGACCAACCTCTTCATGCTCGGCTTCGCCTATCAGCGCGGGTTGGTACCAATCTCGGCCGAGGCGATCGACCGGGCGATCGAGCTGAATGGCGCCGCAATCGACTTCAACCGCCGCGCCTTCCGTTGGGGACGCCGCGCCGCGATCGACCGCGACCTTGTCGCCGCCCGCGCCACCCCGCCCGAAGCGGTGCCGGCGACGCATCGCCTGTCGGAGACGTTGGACGAAGTGATCGCCCGCCGCACGAAGTTCCTCACCGAGTATCAGAACACCGCCTATGCCGCCCGCTATAGCGGCTGGGTCGAGCGCATTCGCGCCGCCGAGGCCACATTGCTGCCGGGCAATACAGCGCTCAGCGATACGGTTGCCCGCGCGCTTTTCAAGCTAATGGCCTACAAGGACGAGTACGAGGTCGCGCGGCTCTACACCGACGGCGATTTCCTCACGCGCGTCGCCGGCCAGTTCGAGGGCGATTACAAGCTCAGGTTCCACCTCGCCCCGCCGCTCGTCGCCGCGCGCGACCCCACCAGCGGGCACCTCAAGAAACGCGAATACGGGCCGCGGATGCTCACTGCGTTCCGCGTAATGGCTCGGCTCAAATTTCTGCGCGGCACCGCTTTCGACATTTTTGGCCGCAGCGAGGAGCGCCGCGCCGAGCGCCAGGCGATCGCCGATTACGAGGCGCGACTCGGCGAGATCGTCACCGGGCTCACCGCCGCCAATCACCCAGACGCCGTCGCGCTCGCCGTGGTGCCGCTCGATATTCGCGGCTTCGGTCACGTCAAGGAAGCGAATCGGCTGCTCGCGCAAGCCAAGGATGCCGCGCTCGCCGCTCGGTTTCACGCTTCTGCAAACGCAGCGGCGCTCGCCGCCGAATAGGGTTTCCGCCCCACGCGCCTCGTATCGTTACGGCATAGCGTCGCGGCCGTTTGACGGCGGTGGCAAACCACCGTATTGGGGGGGTGCGGCCCAAAGAAAAAGGAGGCCCGGTGATCGCAAGAGGTCTTCTCGCCGGCGCGGCGTTACTGCTCACGACTGCCGGCATGGCGCTCGCCTGCCAGGGCAAGAGCGACCCGGCGCTCGACGACAAATTTCAAAAGCCCGATCCCGGGTGGCCGACCTCGGACAATGTCGCGATCACGCCGCAAGGCCTGATGATCAAGCCGCCGGTTAACGGCTCGACCTGGGTGGTCAATGGCAATTACACGATGGACGGCGCCGATCTCTGCGTCACCGTCGCGTTGCCGGCGACGATGCCGAACCCAGCCAACGAGGACACCGTCGGCGATGTCGGTGTCGTCTTCTGGAAGCGCGACAACGACAATTATTACCTCGCCGCAATCTCGCCGGATGGGATTGCCGCGATCAGCCGCTCGGTAAGCGGCCAGTGGACAACGATCGTCGATCCGGTCAAGTCCCCGGCAATCAAGACAGGGGTGAACGCGGTCAACGAGATCGAGGTCGCCACCAAAGGCAATGCCGGCGTCTTTTACGTCAACGGCGCGAAGATCACCGATTTTCACGGCCAGGCGCCGTCCGACGGCGGACCGCCGGGGGTCTATGCCGAGAGCGGCCCGTCGATCACCACCTGGGCATTCTCGCGGGTGCAGATCTATTCATATTCGCCATAGGGGCCGGTTTTGAGCTTGAGCCTGAAGATTGCGGCCGTCGTCCTGCTATCTCTACACAGCGCCGCCACCGCATCGGCCTGCCAGCGCAACGGCGACGCGCTCCTCGACGACAATTTCAAGAACCCCGACCCGGGCTGGGGCCAGCCCGATAAGACCGCGGCCTTTGCTCCAACCGGACTGGCGCTGACCCCTCCGGTCAGCGCCAGCGCGTGGCGGTGGAATACCAACTTTACGATGGCCCGCGCCGATTTGTGTGTCGAGGTGATGAGCCCAGCAAAGCTTCCCGCCACGCCCGACGAGGACTCGGTCGGCGCTGTCGGGGTCTGGTTCTGGGGTAAAGATGCGCAGAACTTCTATACCGCGGCGATCACGCTCGACGGTCAGGCCGCGGTAATGCGACTCGTCGCCGGACAATGGGTGACCATCGTCGCGCCCGCGGCCACACCGTCGATAAAGACCGCGCCCGGCGCGGTCAACGAGATCGAGGTCGTCACCGACGGCAATGCCGCGCAGTTCTTCGTCAACGGGACGCACGTTACCGATATCCGCGGTCAGGCGCCGCCCGATGGCGGCGCGCCGGGGCTCTACGGCGAGAGCGGCCCCAAGGCTACGACCTGGCTCTTCCAAAGGGCGCGGCTGTTTTAGCGGCGCTCAACCCGTCTCCATCGGCATCGTCACAAAGCGGAAATTGCCTTCGCGCTCGACGCGGATCAGCACGTTCTTGCGCCCCGCCTTCTTCGCCGCGGCGATTTGAGCGAGCGCGTCGTCGGGCGACCCAACCGCGTTCTCGCCGACCGCGACGATGAGATCGCCGGCGCGCAGCCCCTGCGTCGCCGCAGGGCTCCCTTGCGGCACCTCGACGATGACAATCCCGTGCGTCACGTCCGGCAGCGAATATTGTTTGCGCAGATCGGGAGTGAGCTTAGCGATCTTGAGCCCAAGCGCGTCGACGGTCGGCGGCGGCTTCGGCTGATCGGGCGCGGGCGGTTGCGGCTGCGGTCGGTTGGGGTTGTAGGCGACGACGGTCAAGGTCGCTTCAAGCTCCTTGCCGTCGCGCCAAATCGTCAGTTTGAGCGGCTTATCGGGCGCCGAGTCGGCGACAAGGCGCGGCAGTTGCCGGCTGCGGTCGACCGGTTTGCCGTCATAGGTGAGTATCACGTCGCCGGGTATGAGCCCGGCCTGGGTCGCCGGGCTGTCCTGATCGATCGCCGCGATCAGCGCGCCGCGCGCCTTGTCGAGGCCAATGCTTTCGGCGATGTCGTCGGTGACCGGCTGGATGCGCGCCCCGATCCAGCCGCGCACGACTTTTCCAGTGCTCTTGAGCTGGTCGATGATCGGCTGCGCGAGCGCGGTCGGAATCGCGAAACCGATACCGATCGACCCGCCCGAGGGCGAGTAGATCGCGGTGTTGATGCCGATTACCTCGCCCTGAAGGTTGAACATCGGCCCGCCGGAATTGCCGCGGTTGATCGACGCGTCGGTCTGCAGATAGTCGTCATAAGGGCCGGAATGGATGTCGCGCGCGGTCGCCGAGATGATCCCGGCGGTCACTGTGCCGCCGAGCCCGAACGGATTGCCGATCGCCAGCACCCAGTCGCCGACCTTGGCCTTGGTCGAGTCGCCCCACGCCGCGGCCGGCAGCGGCGTCTTGGCGTCGACCTTCAACAGCGCCAAATCGGTGACCGTGTCGCGGCCGACGACTTGTGCCTGCAGCACCGTGTCGTCGGACAGCGTCACCGTGATCTGGTCGGCATTGGCGATGACATGCGCGTTGGTGACGATCAACCCAGACGGGTCGATGATGAAGCCCGAGCCTAATGAGGCGGCGCGCGGTCCGACCCCACCCGGCGCACCCTTGTCGCCAAAGAAATCGCGAAACAGATCGTCGAGCGAGGTGCCGGGCGAAGCTGGCGGCACGTCCTGCGCGGTCTTGGCCGGCGGCGGCGCCTGGGTGGTCGAGATGTTGACGACGACACCCAAGAGGCGGCCCGCCAATTGCGAGAACATGTCGGCGAACGGAGTTTCCGGCACCTGCGCCACGGGCGGCGTTGCCGGCGCGGGAGAAGGTGGCGGCGCTGGCGGCTGCGCAGGGGTCAGCGGCGCCGGCGTTGGCGACGGCGGCTGTGCGGGTGCCGCAGCGGGGGCTGGGACTGGCGCGGGGGCCGGCGCCGGCGTTTGCGCCTGGCTCGACACCATCAGCGCCAGCAGAATGGCGGTCGTCGTCCCGATCCGGCTGAGTGCCCTCACAAACCCTCCCGACGCGCCGGATGACGCAGGCTCCGATCTAGTGCTGGTCTTTACGATGCGCTCGATATGAAATGGCGCCGATAATGGCAAGATGGAACTGAGACGTGAAGCCGCGCGATCGTGTCGCGCCCCGCGAATTCCTGCGCGCCCTGTTCGACGCGGCGCTCGCCGCTTCCGACCCGCGGCGCGCGGTTACCGCGGCGCTGCCCGCGCCGGTTGCCGGCCGCACCGTCGTGGTCGGCGCCGGCAAGGCGTCGGCGGCGATGGCGCGCGCCTTCGAGGTGGCATGGCCGGGGGATTTGAGCGGACTCGTGGTGACCCGCCACGGCCACGCCGTGCCCTGCGAACGTATCGAGATCGTCGAGGCGAGCCATCCGGTGCCCGACGCCGCCGGCCAGCGCGCCGCATGGCGCATCCTCGACCTCGCGCGTGGCCTCGGACTCGACGACCAGCTTGTCTGCCTCATCTCGGGCGGCGGCTCGGCGCTCCTCGCCCTCCCCGCGCCCGGCCTGACCCTTGAGGACAAGCAGCAGGTCACCCGGGCCTTGCTGCGCTCCGGCGCGACGATCGGCGAGATCAACACGGTGCGCAAACACCTCTCGGCGATCAAGGGTGGCCGACTCGCCGCCGCCGCGGCGCCGGTGCAAGTTGTCACCTTGGCGATCTCCGACGTGCCGGGCGACGATCCGGCGGTGATCGCCTCGGGCCCGACCGTACCCGACCCCTCGACCTTCGCCGACGCCCGCGCGGTACTGACCAAATACCGCATCGAGGAGCCGAAATCGGTCATCGCTCATCTCGTCGCCGCGGCGGATGAGACGCCAAAACCCGGCGATGCGGCGTTCGAGCGCACCCGATTCACGCTGATCGCCAGCCCGCAGCAGGCGCTGGCGGCAGCTGCCGACGCGGCGCTCAAAGCGGGAGTGGCACCGATCGTGCTCAGCGACCGGATTGAGGGCGAGGCGCGCGATATCGGCCTCATGCACGCCGCAATCGCGCTGCAGCTTGCCGCCGGGCGCTTTCGCGTCGGCGCCGATGCGGTCAAGTTGCCGGCGGTGCTGCTGTCGGGCGGTGAGACCACGGTGACGGTGCGGGGCCAAGGCCGCGGCGGGCGCAACAGCGAGTTCCTGCTGTCGCTTGCGGCGGCGCTAGCCAACGACCCGGGGGGCGCGGCGGGAATCGCGGCGATCGCCTGCGATACGGATGGGATCGATGGAACCGAAGACAATGCCGGAGCGATCCTGTTGCCAGATAGCATCGCGCGCGCCGCCGCTTGCGGGGCTTCGATCAAGGCAGCGCTCGCTGAAAACGATGCCTATGGATTTTTTCGCTCGCTGGGCGACCTCATTGTCACCGGACCGACCCTAACCAATGTCAACGATTTTCGCGCCATCCTCATCCAACCTCAGCCTGCCGGCTGAGCGGACCCGCGACCGGAAAGCCCCGATGCGGAGGCAGCGCAGCGCCAAGATTGTCGCGACCCTGGGTCCGGCGAGCGCGAGCCCGGCGCGGCTGCGCGCCCTTTTCGACGCCGGGGTTGACGTCTTCCGCTGCAATTTTAGTCACGGCACGCATGACGACCACCGCGCGCTGTTCAGCAACATCCGTCGCGTCGAGGCCGATACCGGGCGGCCGATCGGCATTCTCGCCGACCTCCAGGGGCCAAAGCTGCGCCTCGGCAATTTCACCGGCGGCCAGATTCTGATCGCGGCGGGCGCCAGGTTCCGCCTCGACCTCGACGGGGAACCCGGCGACCAGAACCGCGCGCCGCTGCCGCACCCCGAGGTTTTCGCCGCGCTGGAGCCGGGCAACGAGCTTCTCGTCGATGACGGCAAGGTGCGCCTCAAGGTCACCGATTGCGGCAAGGACTTCGCCGAGACCGAGTGCCTGGTCGGCGGCACCTTGTCGAACCACAAGGGCGTCAACCTGCCGCACTGTGTGCTGCCGATTTCAGCGGTGACCGAGAAGGACCGCGCCGACCTCTCCTTCGCCTTGGAGCATGGCGCCGATTGGGTGGCGCTCTCCTTCGTGCAGCGGCCGGAGGATGTCGCCGAGGGCCGCAAGCTGGTCGGCAATGCTGCCGGGCTGATGGTCAAGCTGGAGAAACCGTCGGCGATCCGCCGCCTCAGCGAGATCATCGATCTCGCCGATGCGCTGATGGTGGCGCGCGGCGATCTCGGCGTCGAGATGCCGGCCGAGGACGTGCCGACCGTGCAGAAGCAGATTATCCACGCCTGCCGACTCGCCGGGAAGCCGGTGATTGTCGCCACGCAGATGCTCGAATCGATGATCACCTCGCCGACCCCGACCCGCGCCGAAGCCTCCGACGTCGCGACCGCGGTCTACGAGGGCGCCGACGCGGTGATGCTCTCGGCCGAAACCGCGGTCGGCGAATACCCGGTCGAGGCGGTGACGATGATGGACCGCATCGCCCGCCGGGTGCAGGAAGACCCGCTCTATTTTCCCAGCCTGCAGACCCAGGTGATGGAGCACGAACACACCAACCCCGACGCGATCAGCGCCGCCGCATGCCAGGTCGCGGCTACGGTCGGCGCGGCGGCGATCGTCTCCTACACAACCTCGGGCGCCACCGCCCTGCGCGCGGCGCGCGAGCGCCCGGGCGTGCCGATCCTGGTGTTGACCTCGAACCAGGGCACCGCGCGGCGCCTGGCGCTGCTGTGGGGCGCGCATTGCGTCCATAGCACCGACGTCAAGACCTTCGCCGACATGGTGCAGCGAGCGGTGCGCATCGCCCACCGCGAGGACATCGCCCAGCCCGGCCAGCGCGTCGTCATCACCGCCGGCGTGCCGTTCGGCACCCCCGGCGCGACCAACACGCTGCGCATCGCCTGGGTGGACCGGTAAAAGCCCAATGGTGCCCAACGACATCGACCCGGATTCGGGTTGCCGGCTGCCCCTGCCCCAATGCGAGGAACTGAGCCCCGAGGCGCAGCAAGCCTATGATCGCATCGCCGCGCCGGGCAGCGGAAACCTGCGCGGGCTGCGCGGCCCCGGCGGCATCCAGCTGCACAGTCCGGAGCTGTCGCGCCACGCGCGCCCGCTCAACCGCTACCTCAGGTTCGAGGCCGGTCTCGGCGGACGGGTGCGCGAGCTCGCTATCCTCGTGACCGCGCGCGAGCTCGACAGCCAGTTCGAATGGGCCGCGCACGAAAAAGAGTCGCGCCGCGAGGGGATCGCCCCCGAGCTGATCGACATTATCCGCCATCGCCGCGACCTCGCTGGCCTCGACGAGGCCGACGCGATCGTCATCGCGCTCGGGCGCGAGATTTTCGGGGCGCGCAAGGTGTCGTCGGAAACCTACGCAAGCGCGCTCGCGCAGTTCGGCCGACGCAAACTCGTCGATCTCGTCGCGCTGATGGGGAATTACGCCGCGACGGCGGCGCTGCTCGCCGCATTCGACATGCAGCTCGACCCTGGGACCGAGCCGGGGCTACCCGATTTGTAGAGTGTCATTGCGAGGAGCGCGTTAGCGCGACGCGGCAATCTCGACCGGACTAGCCGGAACCAGATTGCTTCGCTGCGCTCGCAATGACGCCTGCGGCGTCAGTTCAGCCCGTAGAGCCGCACCACGTTGTCGTGGACGATCTTCTTCTGCACCGATGACGAGAACCCGGCGAGGTTCTGCTCCAGGGTGGCGCGCGAGTTCGGCCAGATGCAGTCCGGGTGCGGATAGTCGGCGCCCCAGATGATGTTGTCCTCGCCGACCAGCGGCACGATCGGCTCCAGATACTTGTCCTGCTGGTAGGTGACAAAGCCCTGGCGGCGGAAATAGTCGCTCGGCTTCATTTTGAAGCCGAGGCTGCGCGCCCGGTCGTGATACTCGGTGTCGCAGCGGTCGAACACGTAGGGCAGCCAGGTGACGCCGCTCTCGCCGAGCACGAAATTGAAGTCGGGGTATTTCTCGCAAGCGCCGGAGGCGAGGATCGAGGCCAGCACTTCCATCGTGTCGAGCTGGAACAGCGTGGAGCGCACCAGCCGCCACTGGGTGAAGACTTCCTTTTCCATCTCCGGCGTGTCGGGCGCGCGCACCGCCTTGAACCCGGTCGAGTGGAACGAGATCGGGAATTTGCACTCTGCCGAGGCTTCCCACAGCGCGAACCAGTCCGGGTGGTAGAGCGGCGGACTCATCCGCTTGAACGCGAGGTCGCCGCCCTTCAAACCCATCTTGGCGCAGCGCCGCACCTCTGCCGCCGCGGCCTTCGGGTCGGTGTTGGGGATGATCGCCAGCGGGAACACCCGGCTGGGGTCCGAGCGCTTAGCGAAATCGGAAGCCCAGTCGTTGTAGCGGGCGTTGACCCAAATGCGCAGATCGGCGTCGTTGATGAGGTCATTGACCATCAGACAGCCGTAGATGATTTCCTTTTCGAGGCCATCGCGGTCGAGATCGGCGAGGCGCAGCTCGGGCGTCGTCGGCCGCGGCGCCGCGCCGGGATAGGAATTCCACTCGAAGCCGAGCCCCTTCATCTCGTCGATATGGTCGAACGAGCCCTTGGTGTACGGCAGGAAGCCCGGGCCGACGCCGTTCCACATACCACGGTCGGTATCGTCGACAAACCAATGCTGGCCGTCGTTGCGCTCCTCGACGCGGGGCGCCAGCTTCTTCCACTTTTGCGGCGCCTGCGACGACCACAAATCGGCCGGGCAATAGGTCAGGTCGATATGGTTGTCGCCGGAAATGAGCTTGTGCTGCATAGCGGGCATCAAAGGGCTCCCTGTGGGCGTAGCAAGTCGTCTGAAACCGTAGCGCAATCTTACGAACGCGGGTAGGGCGTTGCTAGGCAGACCGGGCATGCGCCGATATCAAAAGCGGGAGCCGCGTTGCACGCAGTAGATCAATCGGCTTTTCCTATCGCGCCAAACCCCGAAATGTTCGGAGCACTCCGATGGTCGACGCCGGCCCGACTACATCGACAGGCCAGCCCATCCGCACGATCTTCGGCGCGCTGATGCTGGTGATGCTGCTTGCCTCGCTCGATCAGACGATCGTCTCGACCGCCCTGCCCACCATCGTCGGCGAGTTCGGCGAGCTGGCGCATTTGTCGTGGATCGTCACCGCGTACCTGCTGGCCACGACGATCGTGACGCCGCTTTACGGCAAGCTGGGCGATCTATTCGGTCGCAAGATCGTGCTGCAATCGGCGATCCTGCTGTTTCTGATCGGCTCGGCGTTGTGCGGCATCAGCCGCTCGATGGTTCAGCTGATCGTCTGCCGCGCCGTGCAGGGCCTCGGCGGCGGCGGATTGATGGTGACAACGATGGCGGTGGTCGGCGATTTGTTCTCGCCGCGCGAACGCGGCCGCTATCAGGGCATCTTCGGCAGCGTCTTTGGCCTCTCGACTGTGCTCGGGCCGCTGATCGGCGGGTTCTTTGTCGAGCATTTGAGCTGGCGTTGGATCTTCTACGTCAATCTGCCGCTCGGCCTGGTCGCGCTGGCGATCATCGGCTGGGCGTTCACCGCGCCGAGCTCGCGGCGTCGGCCGAGCATCGACGTCGCCGGAGCCGGCCTGTTGGCCGTGACGCTGACCGCACTGATCCTGCTGACCAGCCTCGGTGGCCACACCATTCCCTGGCGATCGCCGGCCGCCATCGGGCTGGCGGCAGTGACGCTTGCCGCGCTGGCCGGTTTTATCGCGGTCGAACAGCGCGTCGCCGACCCGATGCTGCCGCTGCGCCTGTTCGGCAATCGGGTGTTCGCGATCTCCTGCGCGGTCGGCTTCATCGTCGGGCTCGCGCTGTTCGGCTCGGTCACCTTCATGCCGCTGTATCTCCAGGTGGTGAAGGGCGTGAGTCCCTCCGGCGCCGGGATGACGCTGACCCCGATGATGGCGGGCGTCCTTGTCACCTCGATCGGCGGTGGCCGGCTCATCAGCCGAATCGGCCGCTATCGCCCGTTTCCGATCGCCGGGACCGCGATCATGACGCTCGGACTCGGCCTGCTCTCGACGCTGGGGGTGGCGACGAGCATCTGGGCGACGTGTCTTTACATGATCGTGCTCGGGCTGGGGCTCGGGCTCGTCATGCAGGTTCTGGTGCTGGCGGCGCAGAACGCGGTCGACTATCGCGATCTCGGTGTCGCGACCTCGGGTACGACCTTGTTCCGCTCGATCGGCGGCTCTGTCGGGGTCTCGCTGTTCGGCGCCGTCTTCACCGGGACTCTGACGGCCAGCCTCGCCGCCAAACTGCCCGTCGGGACCGCTTCACCCGCCGCCTCCGCCCCTGCCGCCATCCAGGCGCTGCCGAGCGCGACGCGTTCGCTGTATCTCGAAGCGTTTACCGGCGCGCTGCATCCGGTTTTTCTGCACGCCGCCGCGCTGGCCGCGCTGGCCTTCGCACTCACCTGGTTCCTGCAGGAGCTGCCGCTTCGCGGGGCGGCGGGCACCGCGGCTCAAGGCGACGCGTCGCCAAAGGATCGTGGCGCCGGGCATCGCCCTTGATAATATTGCAGATCGAAGCCGCGGGAGGATCGTCATGGCTGTGAGTGTCCGCCGATTGGCCGAAAGCTTCGTCGGCGAGGTGTCGGGGGTCGATCTCGCCAAACTCGACGCCGCTTCGGTCGACGCGATCAAATCCGCCTGGCTCGCTCACAAGGTGCTGGTGTTCCACGATCAGCATCTCGACGAGGACGGGCTCGTCGCCTTCGCCGAGCGCCTTGGCGACGTGGAAATCCATCTGCGCCAGACCCGCACCTCGGGCCGGCGCGAGGTGCTGCTGGTCTCCAACATCAAGGAGGACGGCAAGCCGATCGGCCGGCTCGGCAACCAGGAGCTCAACTGGCACATGGACCAGATCTTCATGGGCCAACCGACCGCCGGCACCATGCTCTACGCCGAGAGCGTCACCCCCGAGGGCGGCGACACCTGGCTCTGCGATCTCGGCGCCGCCTATGCCGCGCTGCCGCCCGCGCTCAAGGCCAAGGTCGAGGGCCGCCGCGCGGTGCATTCCGCCGCCACCGCCGACCGCCGCGTCGGCATCCAATTGACCGAGGAGCAAAAGCAGAAGGCGCCCGAGGTTGTCCACCCGCTCGTCCGCACCCATCCCCTCGCCGGCGAGAAGGGCCTCTATTTCAGCATGAACCACACCGCGCGGATCGAGGGTCTATCGGAGGAGGAAAGCCTGCCGCTGCTCGAGGAACTGCGCGCCCACGCGACGCAGAAGCGCTTCGTCTACGCGCACCATTGGCGGGTCGGCGACCTCGTGCTGTGGGACAACGCCGCAACGATGCACCGCCGCGACCCGTTCCCCGACCGCTACCCGCGCCTGATGCGCCGAGTCGGGATCAATTTCCCGGAGGATTTACGGGTGCCGTTCTAGCGGTTCTGCATCCCTCCTTCCTCTTCACGGAAGCTTATTGGAAGCGCGGCATCACCTTCTCGCAAAGCAGCCGCAGCGAGTTCATCACCCGCTCATGCGGGACGAGGCTCCCGCAATTCATTTCGGCGAGGATGCCGTCGAGGCCAAGCTCCTCGCGTAGCCCGTGCAGCCGGTCGATCACCATGTCGGGCGTGCCGACGACGACCTTGTCGCGCAGGGCCTCGTCATAGGTGATCGTCTGGAGCCGCTGACCGCGCTCGGCCCGGCCCTCGATCGCGCGGGCGCCCGATTGCGACGCCGAAGCCTCAAGCTGCCCGCCGAGCCAGCGATAGAAGTGCATGACGCTTTCCTCGGGCTCGGAATACGCCTGCTCGCGCGTCTCGGCGATGTAGAGCGGCAACCGCAGAAAGACCTTTGCCTCTCCGGGATGCCCCGCAGTGCGCCAAGCCTCTCGATAGGCGCGCAGATTGGGGCCCAGTTCCGACAGCGTGCCAATTCGCACCGCGGCAAAGATCGGATAGCCCTGCTTACCGGCCGCTGGAAAACTGTCCGGGCTATTGATCGCGATGCGGATTTCCGGGCCACCCGGGTGAAAGGGCTTCGGCGTCAGCGGCACATTGTCGAAGCTGTAGTATTTGCCCTGGTAAGTCAGCCTCGGCTCGCGCCAGGCCCGCTTGATGATATCGAGCGTCTCGGCGAAGCGCTCCTGGCTCTCGGCATAGGGGATGCCGTAGGCCTCGTAGGTGCGCGGGAAGCCGCTACGGCCGACGCCGAAGATCAATCTACCGTGGCTGATCTGATCGACCGTCGCCGCTTCCTCGGCCAAGCGCAGCGGATGACAGAGCGGCAGCACCTGCACGGCGGTGCCAATCTTCATCCGCTTGGTGCGCGTGGCGATCGCCGCAGCGATGGTGAGCGGCGCGGCGAGCACCGAACGCGTCGGCGCAGCATGCAATTCGGCAAGCCACATCACGTCGAGGCCCCAGCGCTCGGCGGCATCCACCTGCTCGAACGACTGGTCGAAAGCCGTCGTGTGGCTCTCGCCGGTCGTGCAGGGAAACTCGTGGAACATGCCGAATTCCATGGGATGCATCCTTTCCGCGCTGGGGTTCCGCCCTATTGCAGGCGGGCGATGCCGAATTCCTCGCCAAAGCGGCGGCTGGCTTCGAGCGGATCACCGTATTTGCGGTGAGCTGAGGTTTGCTGCGCGCAGGCGAGCAACAGTTGGCCCCGGTGCGAGCTGCGGTTCTTGCTGAAATCTTCCAGCATGCACTGGGCGATTTCCTGGTTATGCGGGTCGTTGCCGAGCCGCGTAGCCGCGACGGCGAGCGCCCCGACGAGCGGCGCGGTGTCGGCAAAGCGGCCGAGATAGGCCTGCGTCCAGCCTACGCTGTCGGGGCCGTTGAGACCACAAATCGCCGCCTCGACCCTGTCGGCCATCTCCTGCTGGTCGAGTTTGTCGGCACCACTGGGGATGTGCGCCACTTCCCGGCGCAGCTCGCCAGTGTTCTTCTGATGCCAAGCGGTGCAGTTGACGAAGGCGGCGGCGACGTAAAGAAACCGCAGCCGTCTCGGGTGATCGAAATTGTCGAAGAACCAGCCGACCGTGTTGCAATATTCGTAGCAGTGCATCGGCATCGAGAAATTGTTGACGCCCTGCGTCGCCAGCTCGATCTCGGCCGCGGCGACCTGGATCGTATCGACAATCCGCCGCGGGTCCTTACCCGCCAGCAATAGGCTGGTGATCAGGCCGATGTACTCAGTCTCTGGTTTATGCAACAGCGCATCGATGAGCGGCCCCTCGTCGTCGGCGGTGAGCGCGTCGGTATTTTGCAGAATGGCTCGCTCCGCGTCGGACACGCCGCCGTAGGGAACTGCGTGGAGCGGTTCGCGCTCGATGAACGTTTTGATGACGTTGCAGGCCATCTCGTAGGTCGAATACCAGCGCGGACCCACGGCCATATCGAGCGCGCCCGCATAAATAACGTCATGCGCATTCGCCCAACCGAGCGCGTTGCCAAGCTCGATCGTGGCGCGGGCGCGGTAGGATTTATGGCCGGTGGAGTAAGAGCGATTATAGAGCATCCGGTCCTGCACATCGATCAGCCCAGCGAACATAAGTTCCGCCAGCACCTCCTTGCGCTGGTAGGGGTTTTCCATCAGGCCAAGGAACATCCGGTAGGCGGGGATCACCTCTCCGCGCTCAACAAGCGTAAGCCAATGGCCGAGGCGCTCAGCCAGCGGCGCATTCTCGCGCAACGGCTCTTGATCCTCCCAATACACCACTGGCGCCGGCGGATTCTCGATCTTGCCGTTGAAGCCGCGCGTGTAGTGCCCTGGCGCCTTGTTGACCTTCTGTTTCCAGATGTCGAGCCCGGT
>DATNJF010000019.1:0-7259 GCA_035604035.1 Allostellaceae bacterium
ATTCCCATCCGCCCCAGCCGATCCACAATCAAATCAGTGGGCCGCATCTTGGTCATCCGGCAATAGGTCGTCTCGCTCGTCGCGAAGCTGCCGTTCTCGGCCAATTTGTTGACCGGCTCACCACCGCCGCAGACGCTGAAATATTCGCACCTCTCGCGGCACATCGCGACCCCGGCATCGATGTCGACACGCATCCGTGCCAAGAGAGGCCGATCCGCCAGCTCGTTAAGCCGATCGCGATTGACGTTGCCGAGAATGAAATCGTCGTAGAGCGCGTTCTTGAGGCCCAGCAGCTCCGGCGAGAAGGTCGCCACGTTGCCGCTCCAATCCACGCTCATCACCGCGAAGGGGGTAGTGAGCTGGTTAGAAAAATTGGCCCCGCGCGGGCGCACCACATTGCGCTGCGTATCGTCGATCTCGCGGATGAACTTGATCCTGCCAGGATGCGCCGCCGAGAGGCGCCAGAACTCACTCAGGAACCGGTAGTAGGCGTCCTCAATACCCGTTTTGGCAAAGCTCTCCGAGCGGTGATCGCCCTCGCTTTCCTCGACATTGAAGCAGACACGGTCGATGCCCTCATCGAGGTAGAAATCGAACATCTCGCGCGGGGCTGTGAGGCTGTCTGCGGTCAGCACCGAAATCACGTGAAACGGCACGCCGCGCCGGCGCAGCAATCGAACGCCGGCGATCACCCTGTCGAAGGTGCCGCGGCCGGCGCGGTTCACCCGGTTCATATCGTGAAATCGGCGCGGCCCATCGATGCTGACGCCGAGATTGATCTTGGCCTCGACGATAAAGTCGGCCCAGGCGTCGCTGAGCAGCATACCGTTGGTCTGAAACGAATGGTTCAGCGGCAATTCCGCAGGCTTCAGCTGATCGATTAGCGCGAAAGCGCGCTGGTAGAACTCGATCGGCAGGACCATCGGTTCTCCCGCATGCCAGACGACGCTCAGGCCGTCATCGGCCCAGCCCGAAGCGAAGACCTGGCTGAACAGGTTCTTGAGAGTGTTGTCCGACACGACCGCCTTGTTGGTGCGGTCGGGCAGATAGCAGTAGCGACAATTAATGTTACAGAAAGGAGTCGGCTGGACGACGAGCAGCTGTATCCGGGGCATGATGTCGCCCAAGGGAGCCGCCGCCGTCCGCCGCTTTCAACCGGGGCTTACCAGGGATGGTAGTAGTTGCCCCAATTGTTCCAGTTGTGCCAGTTGTTCCAGTTCGGGAAACCGTAGCCGAAGCCCCACGGGTGGTATCCCCAACCCCAATTTCCCCAAGCTAAGCGACCCTCAGCCTTGGCGGCATCGGTTCGCAACTGATCGACCGCGGAAACCGCGTCCCGAATGGCGGTGAGCCGCTCGGAGACGCCTTCCTTTAAGGTCACCAGGGGCTGCCCCCCGGTTGGCGGCTCGCTCGCCGCGGCGGGAGCGGCGGCACCGAGCGCCAACGACATACCCACCGCTCCGAGAGGGGCTAGCTGGGTCAGGACGGTTTGGTATTTCTGCCGCAATGACAAGATTTCCTCCTTCATCGGCGACCGGTGGAACGACTGTCTTCCGGGCTCGCGCCGAACGGTATAGGGGCAAGGCACGAACGCGGCAATTCGTTAGATGAACAATCACACATGCCAGACGCGTTCCGGCGACCCATCTATAGCGCGGAACCCTTATCTGCGTCAATTTGGCACGCTTAGATTGCCCGACATCGCTCCGGTTTCGCCCAAGGTGGCCCGAGCGCGGCGATCCGCGCATAAACCGGGCAATTCATTTCATGCGCCCCCGGCAGATAGCCCAGGCTCATCAGAAATTCGTTGACGATCTCGCCGCCGGTAAAGCGAAACGTTTTCTTGAACAGCTTGACCCACTCCTCGCGCAAGCGCGGGTGATGGGCATCCAGCCAGTCCGCAAGCGAGCCGTGCGAGCGGCGTAACTCCTGGATGCGCCGCGCATTGCCGATGGTCGCGTCGATCTTGAGCCGGTTGCGGATAATACCGGCATCGCCCATAAGCCGCTCGATGTCAGACAGCCCGAAGGCCGCGACTCGGTCCACGTCGAAATCGGCGAAGGCGCGACGAAACGCCGGCCGCTTCCGAAGGATCGTCGCCCAGGACAGGCCAGCCTGGTTGATCTCCAGCACCAGCCGCTCGAACAGCACTGCCTCATCGCGGGCGGGAAACCCGTATTCACCGTCGTGATACGACGCGTGCAGCGCATTGCCGGGCGCAGCAAGACAATAGGCTACGCTCAACTCATCCTCCGCGAAAGCTCAGATACGGCGATCTCACCAGGGCGTAGATGCCGGCCCAGATGACCGCCGCAATCGCCGAGGTCACGCCAGCCTTCAGCCACATCCGCGACCGTTTGGGTGCTCCGGTCGCATAGTGTGGATCGGCCGGATCGCTGGGTGTCACCCACAGGGGCAGGACAGCAAACAGCACGACCCACCACGTGAGTATGTAGACGACGATCCCGGTAACCCAGCCCATCAGACCTCTTCAAGTTCGATCAGCGTGCCGCAGAAATCCTTGGGATGCAGGAACAGAACCGGCTTGCCGTGCGCGCCTATCCTCGGTTCGCCGTCGCCGAGCACCCGGGCGCCAGCTTCGCGCAAGCGGTCGCGCGCCGCGCCGATGTCGGCGACCTCATAGCACACATGATGCATTCCGCCCTCGGGGTGACGCACGAGAAACCCCCGCACCGAGGAATCCTCTCCGAGCGGTTCCAGGAGTTCAACACGGGTGTTACCTAGCTCGACAAAAGCGACTGTCACACCATGCTCCGGCAGCGCCTGCGGAGCCCGCACCGTCGCGCCGAGCGTATCGCGGTAGAGTACCGACGCCGCTTCTAGATCGGGGACGACGATGGCAACATGGTTCAACTTTCCGATCATCGCTTCTTGATCCATTAGGCCTCACAGCCGGACCAGCTGCACCTCGATCAGCGTCCGCTTTCCCAGACGCTCGTTGACCGCCTTGCGCAGCGCGCGGTTCGCGGCGTCGCGCACTGACCCGTCATCGCGGCGCATTGGTCGCGGCAGGCCTTCGACCGTAGCGGTCACCGCGTCGCGCAGGGCCGCCGACATCTTCTCGATTTCATCCGCCTCGACCATGCCGATCATGGCAATCTGCGGGGGCGCGGCAAGGCCGCCGGCACGGTCGAGGATGAGCGTCGCCACCAGCCCACCCTGATTTCCGACACGGCGTCGCTGACGCAGCACGGTGCCGTCGAGCGGCAGCAGACGCCGGCCGTCGCTGGCGACCCGGCCCGACGGCACCTTACCGGCGACCGTTGCGCCCCGCGTGTCGATGCGCACAACATCGCCGTTCTCGATGACCATCGCTTCGCTAACCTGACATTCCAGCGCCAGATCGGCGTGGGCGGCGATGTGGCGCGCCTCACCGTGCACCGGGATCGCCACGCGCGGCCGCACCATCTGGTACATCCGCACCAGCTCGGCCCGCGCCGGGTGCCCCGAGACATGGACGAAGTGGTCGGTCTCGGTGATTACTTCGACGCCGAGCTTGATGAGCGCGTTCTGTAGCTGGGCAATTGCCTTCTCGTTGCCGGGGATGATCTTCGACGAGAAGATCGTGACATCGCCCTCCTCGAGCACGATATTGGGGTGATCCTCACGGGCGATGCGGCTCAGCGCGGCGCGCGGCTCGCCCTGGCTGCCGGTGCAGATCAACAGAATTCTGTCGGACGGCACATAACCGGCCTCATCCTCAGTCAGAAAACGCGGCAGATCGGTCAGATAGCCGTTTTCACGTGCAGCCTTGTCGATCCGTACCAGCGAGCGGCCGACCAGCGCAACGTCGCGGCCATGCGTCTGCGCGGCGCGAGCGATCGTGTGCAGCCGCGCGACGTTCGAGGCGAAACAAGCGACCGCGACACGGCCCTGAAAGCGCCCGATCAGCTCGGTAAGCGCCTCGCGGAGTTCGCCTTCGGAGCCGGACGTGCCTTCCCGCATTGCATTGGTCGAGTCGCCAACCATCGCGAGGACCCCTTCGTCGCCGATACGAGTGAGCGAGACCTCGTCGGTGACATCGCCAATCAGCGGCTCAGGATCGAGCTTCCAATCGCCGGTGTGCATGATCGTGCCAACCGGCGTCCTGATCGCCACGGCGTTCGGCTCCGGGATCGAATGGGTCAGCGTCACCATTTCGAGGTCGAAGGGGCCGATCTGAAACCGACCCGAGAGCGGCACAACCGTGAGTTCGACCCGGTCGAGCAGGCCGACTTCGGCGAGTTTGGCACGCAGCAGCGAAGCGGTGAACGGCGTCGCCCAAATCGGGCACTGCAGTTGCGACCACAGATATGGGATCGCGCCGATATGGTCCTCGTGCGCATGGGTGGCGACGATGCCAAGGAGCTTGTCGCGCCGCTCCACGATAAAGGCCGGGTCGGGCATGATCACATCGACGCCGGCATGTTCTTCCGAGCCAAACGTGACGCCGCAATCGAGCATCAGCCACTGGCCGAGATAGGCGTAAAGGTTGAGGTTCATGCCGATCTCGCCGCTACCGCCGAGCGGCAGAAAAAACACGCCTTTATCGTCGCGCTCGATGGCGCGATCCAGTGAAGTGGCGTTCCCCGAGGAAGCCGGCGACTTCATTGATTGCGATTGCGCCGGAAGATCAGACGTAGCCCCCACAGGGTCAGATCGGGATCGACCTTTTCGATCATCTCGGTGGCGCCGGCGAAGAGCGGGGCGAGGCCGCCGGTGGCGACCACCCCCATCTTCTCGCCGCGTTCCTCGCGGATGCGGCGGATCAACCCCTCGATCAGTCCGACATAGCCCCAGAACACACCCGACTGCATCGCCCCGATCGTGTTGCGTCCGACCACCGTCGGCGGCCGACCAATCGCGATATGCGGCAACTGCGCCGCCGCCATCTCGAGCGCCTGCAGCGACAGGTTCGGTCCCGGCGCAATGATGCCGCCGCAGTAATTGCCTTTCTTATCGACCACGTCGAAATTGGTCGCGGTCCCGAAGTCTACGACCATCAGTGGTATCTTGTAGCGGTCCTGGGCGGCGACCGCGTTGGCGACGCGATCGGCGCCAACGCCCTGGGCAGGCATATCGACATCGATGCCGATACCGGGATTGCAGTCGGCGCTGCCGACCACCAGCGGCTCGCTGTTGAGATAGCGCCGGCAAAGCTGCAGCAGGTTGAAGCTCGCTTCGGGTACGACATTGGCGACGATCGTCGCATCGATATCGCCAGGTTTGAGCCCCGCCAGGGCCAGGAGCTGCGTCAGCCAGACGGCATACTCGTCGGCGGTGCGGCGGGCGTTGGTCGAGACCCGCCACGATGCACGCAGCACGTCGCCTTCATAGACGGCGAAGACCGCGTTGGTGTTGCCGGAGTCGATCGCGAGCAGCATCGAGGTCAGCCTGCACTCGCCGGAAAGATTTCTCCAGCGGCGATGCGCCTCTTCCCACTCGCCATGCCAAGCATCAGCGCGCCGTCGTCATCGAGGTCAAGGAACCGTCCATCGAGCGTATCACGCTCCAGCCGCACTTGGATCGGTTCGCCAAGACCAATCGCATGCGAAAGCCACGCTTCGCGGATTGGCCCAAAGCCATCCTTTCGCCAGGCATCGAGCCATTTAGCAAAACGTTCGACGAAGCAAGCGAGGACGACTTCCGGCGCGATGTTGCCGGCCCCTTCTTTGGCCAGCGACGTGGCCGGGTACGGCGTGTCATCCGGCGAGGCGGCAAGGTTCACCCCGATACCGATGACCACGAAATCGGGACACTCGCCCGCCACCATCTCGGTTTCGAGGAGGATGCCGGCGATCTTTTTGCCGTTGGCCAACAGGTCGTTGGGCCATTTGCAGCGGACCGCGGCGCCTGGCGCCAGCTGACGAAGCGCGGCGGCCATCCCCAACGCCGCGACAAAGCCGAGCTGCGCGGCGATCGCGGCGCGGCGGCCCGGCCGCAGGATCATCGACATATAGAGGTTTCCGGCCGGCGATTCCCACACGCGCCCGCGTCGGCCGCGGCCCGTGGTCTGGGTCTTAGCCCAGACGATCACCCCTTCCTCGGCGCCCCCACGGGCGAGACGCTTTGCCTCGTCACTGGTGCTGCCGATCGTCTCATAGGCGATCAGCCGGTAGGGCGGTGGAAGCTGGAGCGCTCGAGCGCTCATTGGGCGAAGAGCGAGGCCGCCGCAGCCTCGGCGCCACCGACGACCGGATCGGGCAGCAGGAAGAAGAACATCGTCACGACCGCGGTCACCAGGAGGACAGCCTTGAGCTCCGGCGCGAGCGGCCGGTCGAAGGCGCCGGCCGGTTCATCGAAATACATCACCTTGACGATCCGCAGGTAGTAGAACGCGCCCACGACGCTGGCGAGAACGCCGATCACGGCGAGACCGACAAGATGGGCGTCGATGGCGGCAAGAAAGATGTAGAGCTTAGAGAAGAAGCCGGCGGTCGGGGGGATGCCGGCCATCGCAAACATGAAGATCGCCAGCGCTAGCGCTAAGCCCGGGTGCGAGCGGGACAACCCAGCGAGATCGTTGATCCCTTCGAGCATCCGGCCTTGCTGACGCATGCACAGAATGACCGCGAAAGTACCGACATTCATGAACAGGTAGATCGCCATGTAAATAAGAACGCCGCGAATGCCCGAGGGGCTCGCAGCGGCGACGCCAATCAACGCATAGCCGATATGGCCGATCGAGCTATAGGCCATCAGCCGCTTGATATTGCTCTGCGCGATCGCCGCCACGGCGCCGAGCACCATCGAGGCGACAGACAGGAACACGATGATCTGCCGCCACTCGGTCAGCATCGCGCCGAACGGCTCAATCAGGAAACGCATGAAAAGCGCGATCGCCGCCATCTTTGGCGCGACCGCGAAGAACGCCGTCACCGGCGTCGGCGCGCCTTCGTAGACGTCGGGCACCCACATGTGGAACGGCACCGCCGAGACCTTGAAGGCGAGCCCGACCGCGACAAAGACGACCCCGATGATGAGCCCTGGTGATGGTGCGCCCGCGCCGGTCAACAGCTTCGCCAGCGCGACGAAGCTCGTCGTCCCAGCAAAGCCGTAGATCATCGAGGCTCCGTAAAGCAGCATCCCCGACGACAGCGCGCCCAAGACGAAATATTTGAGCCCGGCCTCGCTCGAGCGCACCGAATCCCGATCGAAGCTAGCGACGACGTAAAGCGCCAGGCTCTGCAATTCGAGACCAAGATAGAGCGTGATCAGGTCGTTGGCCGAGACCATGACCATCATCCCGGTCGCCGCCA
>DATNJF010000020.1:0-18757 GCA_035604035.1 Allostellaceae bacterium
GCTGTCCGGGCGCCACCCGCACCTCCAGGGTCTCGCCGGTCTCAACCGCCTGAACCCCGATCCGGCCCAACACGCTCGCGTGCAAAAACGCGTCGCCCGACCCGTCCGCCAGCTCGACAAAGCCAAACCCGCGATCGGCCCTGAACCACTTCACCACCGCCGTCACCGGAGGACCCGACGGCTGCTCCTCAAACCGCGGCCCCGAACTAAACCGCGGCGCCGGTGCACCATAACCCCCGCCGCCACCGCCGCCGCCAAACTCACCCTCGTCAAATTCGCGCCGCCGACCGCGGTCGCGATGCCCTCTCCCGTTTTCCACGACGCAATTCCCAATCCCAGACCCGGGGCCATACACCCCGTAATCACCATAATGCAGATTTTTTCGACTGGCGGAAACGTGGATGCGACTCAACTTGACTTAAGTTGCGTGTTGCGCCGCTAACGCTTCGCTCCGACATGGCGTCCGACCCAGTCCGGGCGCGGCAAATGGGCGTGGGCGGCGGCTGCCGCGTGCACGCGGGTGTGAAGTTCCGGCGAGAAAGGCGTCACCCGGCGCTTGTTGAGATCGACGTGCAGGAACAAGAGCTCCTGCGTCGCGGCGCGCTCGCCGTTGTCGAGCCGGAACATCTCGTGCGCGAGGTGCAACCGCTTGTCGTCGGCAAAGAGGATCTGGATCGTCACTCGCACCTTGTCGCCGACCAAGAGCTCACGCTCGTAGCGGTTATGCGTCTCGGTAACGAAGGTGCCGAGGTCGGTGCGCCGCCGATAGGCAAGCCCGAGATCGAGCACGTCGAAGAGCATGTCGGTCGCGTAGTCGAACAGCACCGTGTAATAGGCGAGGTTCATATGCCCGTTGATGTCGATCCACTCGGGCAGGACCTCGCCGCGGTAGCGGTCGAACGGGGCCGGAAAAGCCTCGGGCAAGCTCAATGGCGGTTCCACAGCCGCTTTGAGGCGATCGCCGCGCCCTCGGCCATCGCCCGCAATTTCTTGAACGAGATGTCGGGGTCGAGCTTGCCGTAGCCGGCGAAGGTGCCGAAGCCGCAATCGCTGCCGGCGATCACCCGCTCGCGCCCGACGATGTCGGCGAAGCGGCAGATCCGCTCGGCGACGAGCTCCGGGTGCTCAACATAGTTGGTCGAGGTATCGAGCACGCCGGGGATGAGGATTTTGTCGTCGGGCAGCTTGATCTCGTCCTTCCACACCGCCCACTCGTGCGCGTGGCGCGGGTTGGCGGCCTCGACGACGAGCGCCTGAGGTTTGGCCTTAACCAGGATCGGCGCGACCTTGCGGAAATCGATATCGTGGTCGTGCGGGCCTTCGTAATTGCCCCAGCAGATGTGGATGCGGCTCATCCCGGCCGGCACGTTGCGCAGCGCGTGGTTGAGCACCTCGACATGGAAGGCGGCGCGCTTGAGGAAGTCCGCCTCGCTCAGTTCCTGGAAGCTGGTGTGGTGCGCCATCGCCAGGTCGGGACAATCGAGCTGCAGTACGAACCCGGCGCCGACGATCGCCTCGTACTCCTCCTGCATCGCCGCGGCGATGGCTTCGACATAGGCCTCGTGCGAGGGGTAATAGGAATTGGTCTGGAACACCGGCACGAGGCCGGGCGAGGCCGCGGTCATGAAGACGTCCGTCACATTCACCCCGGCGACCGCTTCCTTGAGGTTGGCGATGTCGTCGGCGAGCGGCTGGCGGTCCTGCACCGCGATCGGGCCGACGCAGACCGCGCGGCGCGGGACATTCTCGCCGGTCATCCGCCCGATCGCCGCCGAGAAATTCGGGTGCGGCCCGGTATCGAGCCGCTGCTTCGCTGGTTCATGCCCCGCAAAACCCGACAAGCGGTCGGCGACATAGGTCGAGTAGCCCGGCTTCGACATCTCGCCGTCATCGACGATATCGACCCCGGCCTCGGCCTGACGCCGGACGATGCTGTACACCGCCTGCTTGGTCTGCCGGGCCAGCTCAGCCTTGTCGTAGGGCTGGCCCTGATCCTTCTTGACCAAGAGCTCGCGCAGCGCAGCCGGGCGCGGCAAGCTGCCAACATGGGTGGTGAGGATGCGGTCGGTGCTGGTTTTCATCGAGGTTCCTCCCAGTGCTTTTTTCTCATCCCGGTTAAGGCCGGGACCCACCGATCCGCCTTTCGAGCGGCTGAAAAGTGGGCCCCGGCCTTCGCCGGGGTGTTGAAAACCCTACGCCAGCCCGTAGAGCTTAGCGGCGTTGTCATGGGTCAGCTTTTGGCGCATCTCCGGGCTGAGAGCGGCCATCTGCCGTGCGATCGCGTCCTTAGAGTGCGGCCAGACGCCGTCAGGGTGCGGATAGTCCGACGCCCACAGCAAATGCCCGTCGCCGAAGAACGGGATCAGCGCCATCGCCGCGTAATCCTCCTGGAAGGTCGCATAAATCTGGCGTTTGAACAGCTCCGACGGCTTGGTTTCGAGCGCACTGCCGCCCTTGTCGGCCCAGAACTCCTTGGCTTCCCACAGCCGCCAGTGGCGGTAGTCGAGCTCCTGGACCAGCCAGGGCAGCCAGCCGGTGCCGGCCTCGGCCATCACCATCTTGATCTTCGGGTGGCGCTCGAGGATGCCCCAGGCGAACAGGTCGACGAACGGCTCCAGGAAATTGCCCAGGAAGAACTTGGTGTTCTCGAACACGCTTGCCGCCTTGCCGGCAGCGCGGTCGCCCGGCTTCCCGACGAAGACGGTGATGTGCCAGGAGAGGATGATCCCGGTCTCTTCCAGCGCATTCCACAGGCTCTCCCATGCCGGGTCGTCGAGCTTGGGATCGATGTTGGCGATCATCAGCGTGACCTGCTTGACGCCGCCTTTGTTGGCGAGGCGGCGCAATTCATCGGTCGCGGCCTGCGGCGTCTCGGGCAGCATCGGCACGCCGATCAGCCGCTCGGGCGCGGCCTGGCAGAACTCCAAGAGCCAGTCGTTGTAGACGCGGTAGCAGGCGACGCGCAGCGCCTGATCGTTTGTTGATATCTGAAAGATAGGACCGAAGATCACCTGCGACCGGACGCCGTCGCGGTCCATGTCGGCGAGGCGCAATTCGGCGACCGCCGGGCGACGCGCGCTGTGGTCGTAGATGCCGGCGCGGTCGAACGAATCGTAGAGCGGCTTCACCGGCCGCTGGTTGGGGTCGGCAGGCGGCTTGCCGTTCCAGCGTCCCCACACCTTGCCGTCGCAAATCCACACGGCCTGCCCGTCGCGCTCGTCGATGTACGGGGCGCGGTCGCGGAATTCGGCAGGCAGGCGCGTCTGCCACAGATCGGCCGGCAATTGGCCCAGATCCATGTGGTCGTCGCAGGAGATCAGTGTGTTGGCCATAAATAACTCCTCAATCTGAACTGCGTGGAGGCCCTGCGTCCTTCGAGGCCTCGCTGCGCGAGGCACCTCAGGATGAGGGGACTTTTCTCATGGCATCAAGAACATCCTCACCCTGAGGAGGCGCGAAGCGCCGTCTCGAAGGGCTATTCCGCCGCTTGTTGCTGCTGCTCGGCGGCGATCATCCGGTCGACGTGCCGTCGCATCGTCATCCGCGTCGCATCCGAGGCGATGTCGACGAGCCCGCTTTCGCCGAACTCGGTGAGCCGAGCCTGCTGCGCCTCGACCATTTCTTGGTCTTCGAGAAAGGTCGGCGCGATCTCTCGGTAAAGCTGCTCGGTGGCCTCGGGCTCGTTCTGGCGATAGCCGTTCGCCGCCGACCAGAAATAGAAGCAGCTCGTCTCGGTCTCGGGCGTGAGGCCGTGGAACAGGCGGAATTTGAAGGCGAAATCGCCGGGCTCGACGCCGGAGCCGGCATCGGTGGCGCCGGTCCATTGCAGGATGCTCGACGGCGCGACGAACTCAAATTCCTGCAAGCGGTCGACCCTTCCGGTAAACCCCGCGGCCCGGACATAGCTTGGCGGCGGAACCGAATTCTTCATCCAGCGGGTGAACTTGACTCCGGTGGGCGTTCGGGTGGTCTTCATCTCGGCATCGACATGGGCCGATGGGTTGCCGCCGACCGTCTTGGCGTGGAGATAACCGAGATGGGTCAAATCCATGAGGTTATCGACCATCAGCATGTAATTGCCTTTGATCGGGTAGCAGGCATGCTTGTTCGGCCACTTCGCGTGGTCGTCATGATAGGGGAAATCGGCGATCGTCGCGGGGTCGGCCAGCGCCGGATCGCCCATCCATACCCAAAGGAACTGGTTCTTCTCGACGAGCGGGTAGCTCTTCACCGTCGCCTCGCCGGGGATGAGGCGCTGCCCCGGCACCTTCACGCATTTGCCATCGGCGTCGATGATGAGCCCGTGATAGCCGCACTGGATGCCCTGCTCGACGATGGTGCCGAGGCTCAAGGGCGCGGAGCGGTGGCAGCAGCGATCGGCCAGCGCCGCGGAGCGGCCGTCTTTGTCGCGAAACAGCACGATCGGGTCGTTGCAGATGCGGCGAGCGAGCGGCTTGTCGCCGAGTTCGTCACCCCACGCGGCGATGTACCAGGCATTGCGCGCAAACATGCTAAGCCTCCGTGCGGCCTTGTTCTCGCATGGTAAGCCCAGGCCGCGGCAGCGAGAAGGGAGTTATGCGGTCGCGAGGCGCGCGGCGCGGCGGAGATCGGGGAGGAACACGGTGAGGAGCCCGATGAACGGCAGGTAGGCGCAGACGCGGTAGACCGTGTCGATGCTGGTGGCGTCGGCGAGGCTGCCGAGAGCCGCCGCGCCGACCCCGGCCATGCCGAAGCTGAGCCCGAAAAAGAGGCCGGCCATCGTGCCGATCTTCCCCGGCACCAGGTCGAGCGCGTAGACGATGATCGCCGACGAAGCCGAGGCCATCGTCGCGCCGACCGCGACCGTCAGGATGCTGGTCCAAAAGAGATCGGCGAAGGGCAGCATCAGCGCGAACGGGATGGCGCCGAGGATCGAGCCCCAGATCACTGCTTTCCGTCCGATGCGGTCGCCGATCGGCCCACCGACCAAGGTGCCCACCGCCACCGACGCCAAGAAGACGAAAAGGTAGATCTGCGCGCTGGCCAGGGTCAGGTGGAATTTGCTGATCAGGTAGAAGGTGTAATAGGTGCCGAGGCTCGCCTGGTAGAACGCCTTCGAGAACACCAGCGACAACAGGATCGCCAGCGACCAGAACACCTGCCGGCGCGACAGGTTGAGCGGCACGGCCGAAGTGTATCGAGCGCGCCGCGACGGTGGGTGCTCGCGCCGGTACCAGTTGCCGACCAGGACCAGCACGGCCATCGCCAGGAGCGCCGCGCTGGAAAACCAGCCGACGCTGCCCTGACCGCGCGGGATGACGATAAAGGCGGCGAGGATCGGCCCCGTCGCCGAACCGATATTGCCGCCGACCTGAAACAACGACTGCGCCAGGCCGTGCCGCGTAGCGCCGCCCGACGCCAACCGCGCGACCCGCGACGCCTCCGGGTGGAACACCGCCGAGCCGGCGCCCATCAACGCTACCGCGAGCAATACGGTCAGATAGTGGGTGGCGCCGGCCAGCAGCAAAAGCCCGGCGAAGGTCGAGCACATCCCCACCGCGAGCGAATAAGGCTGCGGCTTGTGGTCGGCGGCCAAGCCGACGAGCGGCTGCATCATCGAGGAGATGACCTGCATGGTCAGGGTGATCATGCCGATCTGCACGAAGCTGAGGCTGTAGCCGTCTTTGATCATCGGGTAGAGCGCCGGCACCAGCGACTGCATCATGTCGTTGAGCATGTGCGAGAAGCTGAGCGCGAGGATAATCGAGAAGGCGGTGCCTTCGGCGATCCGGCGCTCGATGGTGGGCTGGGTCGATACCTCGGTGGTCATTTCCTTCCCTCGGCGCACTCACCTTCGCGCGCCGGTGCGGCTGATATGATCTCAGGCACTAACACGGAAACGACAACGACCCTGCCCGGTTTTTAGCCATGGCAGATATTCGCGCTCTACTTCACCGGTTCTGCCAATTCGGTTTGCGGCGCTCGGCGAAGGCCTTGGGGCCTTCGATATAATCCTGGCTGTCGAGATTGGCCTGCACCGCGGGGTAAATCGTGGTCATCGCCTGTTGCAGGGTCGGCTCATCGAGGCCGCGGTAGACCGACTGCTTCGACGCGCGGATCGCCATCGGCGAGCATTCGAGGATGAGCCCGGCCCAGCGCTTGGCGGCCTCCAGCGCCTGGCCCACGGGCACCACCTCGTTGACGAAACCCAGTTCCTTGCCCTCCGCCGCCGAGACGCGGCGGCCGGTGAGGATCATGCCAAGCGCGTTCTTTTGCCCGATCATCCGCGGCAGGCGGTGGACGCCGCTGCCGGCGATGAGGCCGACCCGCGGTTCGGGCAGCGCGAAGACCGCGTTCTCGGCGGCGACGACGATGTCGCAGGCGAGCGCGGTCTCAAACCCGCCACCCATCGCCACACCGTTGACCGCGGCGATTAGCGGTTTGTCGAGGTCGAAGCGATGCGACAGCCCGGCGAACCCGGTCGCCGGACGTGGGCCGCGCCGCCCGGCGGCTTGAACCTTCAAATCGTTGCCGGCCGAGAAGGCGCGCTCGTCGGCGCCGGTGATGATCCCGACCCACAGCTCGGGGTCGGCGGCGAACTCGTTCCAGACACGATCGAATTCCCAATGCGCCTCGCTGTGCAGCGCGTTCAGCACCTCCGGCCGGTTGATCGTGACGATGCGGATGCGGCCCTCGTCCTCGACCTTGCAGAACTTGTAGTCGGCCATGTCCCCTCCCCGGCGCCGTGCGGCTTCCATGATGCCGCCCGCCAGGTGCGACGCACAACCGCCATCAGGGCAAGCCCGTCAGTCGAACCATTTGCGATGCTTATCGACAGATTCCCAGCCGCTGGCGATGGCATGGCGAGCAGCCATGGCGTTGGCCTTCATCCCGAAGAACAGGCTCGCCGCGATACCGATCACCGTCATCCAAGTGTCGAGGCTTTCGGCGCTGTCGGTCGCGATCCACCCGACGACAAACGCGCTGACATCGAACACCAGCATCGCCGATCCCCAAACGATGAGCCCTCGCCTGAATAGGGGTAGCCCGAGAAAGGTCGCGCCAAAAAAGCAGGACCAACTCCAGCCCTCCGGCAAAATCTTCACCCGGCCGGTGCCTGGATGCTGCAGGGAAATGCTCATTGCGCGCCTTACCGATGCCCGAGACGCTGATACCCAATCACGCCTAAGATTCCACTAAGCGCCCAGAAGGGCCCCGTATTGCGCCTGCGTCGGTTGACAGTCGCGGAGCGCTGCCCCGATCCTGGACGCCGGCAACTGAAGGAGACGCGGCGATGGCGCTCGACCTGCTGATCAAGAACGCCACGGTGATCGACGGCTCGGGGCTGCCGCGCTACCGCGCCGATGTCGGGGTCAAGGGTGGGCGGATCGTCGAGATCGGCCGCATCCGCCAGCCAGCGGAGCGGGTCATCGACGCCGAAGGGATGATCGTCAGCCCCGGCTTTATCGACGGCCACACCCACATGGACGCGCAGGTTGCGTGGGACCCGCTCGGCAGCTGCTCGTGCTGGCACGGCGTGACCAGCGTCGTCATGGGCAATTGCGGGTTCGCGCTGGCGCCGTGCAAGCCGCAGGACCGCGAATGGTTCGCCCGCTGCCTGACCGCGGTCGAGGACATCCCGACCGAGGCGATGATGGAGGGGATCGACTGGACCTGGGAGACCTTCCCCGAATACCTCGCCAATGTGGAGCGCCTGCCCAAGGGCCTCAATTACGGCATGTATATCGGGCATTCGGCGCTGCGCATGTACGCGATGGGCAAGCGCGGGCTGGAAGAGAAGGCGAGCGAGGACGATCTGCGCGCGATGGAGCATGCGGTCGCCGAGGCGCTGAAGGCCGGCGCGCTCGGCTTCTCGACCTCGCGGGCGACGACGCATGTGACCCCCGACGACACGCCGGTCGCCAGCCGCATCGCCGAATGGAGCGAGATCGAGCGGTTGGTCGGCGCGATGGGCAAGCTCGATGCCGGCATCTTCCAGATCGGCCCCGACATCTCGGGCGGCGAGGCGCAGAAGGCCTGCCTCGAACAGCTGCGCAAGATCGCCATCGACACCGGCCGCCCGATCATGTTCGGCATGCTCGCGACCAAGCAGGGCATCGACCCCAACCCATGGGATTTCCAGACCCGGTTTATGGACGAGACCGTGGCCTTGGGCGGCCGTATGTATGGCCAGGCGACGACGCGCTCGATCAACGCGGTGTTCTCGCTGAAATCCTATCTGCCGTTCGACGTGCTGCCGGCATGGAAGGAGGTTCGGGCGCTGCCTTTGGCTGAGCGGAAGGCGCGGCTGCGCGACCCCGAAGTGCGCGCTCGCCTCATCGCCGCGGAAGCGACGATGAAGCCGCGCGAGCGCACCTTGCAAGGCGGCGGCGCGGCCACCACCGACCCGCGCAAGCCCAATTACGACAACCTTTTCCCGATGCTGAGCGTCGACTGGGACGACCCCAGCGTCGGCGAGCTGTCGCGCCGCCAGAACAAGCACCCGGTCGAAGTGATCCTCGATCTCGCGCTCGAGAATGACAACCGCATGTTCGTCCAGCCGATCGTCAACGAGCAGCCCGCTGATGTGTTGAACCTGTTGAAGCATCCGCGCACCCTGGCGACCTTCTCCGATTCCGGCGCGCATGTTTGCCAGGAGATGGGCTCATCGCTGCAGACGCATCTGCTGTCGTACTGGGTGCGCAACAAGCAGCAATTCACCCTCGAAGAAGCGGTGCGGATGCTGACGTTCGACAACGCCTCGGCCTGGGAGCTGCCGGATCGGGGGTTGATCCGCACCGGCTACGCCGCCGACCTCGTGGTGTTCGACGAAGACCAGGTGAAACCGCAGCTCCCGACGGTCGAGACCGACCTCCCCGGCGGCGCGCGGCGGCTGGTGCAGAAGGCCGACGGCATCGCCGCGACCATCGTCAACGGCACGGTCGCGATCGAGAACGGCCAAGCGACCGGTAACTCCGGCGGCCAGGTGCTGAAGGGCCGGCTCGCGGCGTGACCGACCCCGATGCCGGCGCCCGCGCGGCGCTGCGGCTGACCGGCCCCGACCCGGCAAACTGGGTGCCGGATCGCGAGGGGATCGACCACAACGTGGTGATCGTCGGCGGCGGGCAGACCGGCTGTGCCTTTGCCTTCGCGCTGCGCCGCGCCGGGATCGGCAAGGTCTCGGTGATCGACGCCGCGGTAGATGGAAGGGTGGCGGGAATTTGGCAAACCACCGCGCGGATGAACGTGCTGCGCACGCCCAAGAGCCTGGCCGGCCCCGAACTCGGCATCGCCGCGTTCGGATTCCAGGCATGGTACGAGGCTCGCCATGGCGAGGCCGCCTATGCCGCGTTCGAGCGCGCTCCGCGCCAGGCCTGGATCGATTACCTGGCGTGGTACCGCGACTTCCTCGGCATCGCGGTGCGGTACGGCACCAGGCTCCAACGCATCGAGCCGGGGGAAGGATATTTCCGCCTGCATCTCATTAGCGGTGTCGAGACGGCGCGGAAGATCATCATCGCCACCGGGTTCGAAGGCAGCGGCGGTCTCGCCATCCCCGAGATGCTGCGCGACCTGCCGAAGTCGCTCTACGCCCACGCCGCCGAGGACATCGATTTCGCCGCGCTCGTCGGCAAGGAGGTCGCGGTGATCGGCGGCGCCGCCTCGGCCTTCGACACCGCCGCGGTCGCGCTCGAAGCGGGCGCCAAGTCGGTGCATCTGTTCGCCCGCCGGCCACAACTCGCCGCGACGCCGATCAATCGTGTCCGCGGCTATCCCGGCGCCTACGACAATTACTATTCGTTGCCCGACGCGGTGCGCTGGCAGCAGGCGATCCGTTATCGCCGCGCCGGCTCGACGGCGCCGCAAGACGCGATCGATCGGGTGCTGAAGTTCTCCAATTTCCACCTGCATCTGGCCGCGCCGTGGGTTTCGGCCCGAGAGGAAACCGGCCGCATCGCCGCCGAGGCCGCCGACGGCCAATACCGCTTCGACTTCGCCATCGCCGGCACCGGCTATGCAGCCGACCCGAATTTGCGGCCGGAGTTCGCCGATTTCGCCCGGCACATTTTGTTGTGGCGCGACCGCTATACCCCGCCGGCGGACGAGGAGGACCCGTTTCTCGGCGCCCACCCCTATCTCGGGCCGGGTAATGAATTCATGGAGCGCGAGCCCGGTGCGGCGCCCTATCTCAAGGACATCCACTGTTTCAACCCGGCCGGGTTCGTCAGCTTTGGCGTGCCGATCGGCGACGTGCCGAGCATGAAACGCGGCCACCCGACCGTCACCGCGCAGATCAGCCGCGACCTGTTCCTCGCCGATTTCGAGCACCATCAGCGTCGCATGACCGGCAATGTTCCGCCCGATTTCGGCCCGGAACTTTACGAAAAGGCGGTGTGGCGTAGCGGTTAACAGGCCCTCTCGATCGCTCCCCGGCGAACGCCGGGGTCCATCCATCCACCGTCCCGCACCCTGAAAAGTGGGTCCCGGCTTCCGCCGGGAAGCGATGCTATGAAGCAAGATGCCTCAAATACTGGGCGACAAAATCGCAATCGACGAAGCGCGCGTAGGCGTCGCTGATCCGCTTGGTCACCAGCCCGGGAAGCGGCGCCGGTAGCGTGCGCCCGCCAATGCTGCGCACCGGGCAGATGCAGAGGCTGGTCGAGGTCATGAAGATTTCGTCGGCGATCCCGGAATCGTAGAGGTCGAGATCGGTCTCGCGGCAGGGAATGCCGAGCTCGCCGCACAGCTCGATCACCGTCTCGCGGCTGATTCCCGGCAGCACGAACTCGTTGCGGGGCGTCAACACCTCGCCGTCGCGGACGAGGAAGATGTTGCTGCCGATCCCCTCGGAGAGATGCCCGTTATGGTCGAGCAGCACCGACCAGGCGTCCGGGTCTTGAGCTTTCGCCTGAAGATCGGCCATTACGAGGTTGAGATAATTGTGAGTTTTGGCCCGGGGCGATAGCGCCTCGGGCGCGGTGCGGCGGATTGGCGGGACGATAATATCGATCCCGTCGCGAAACAGCCGCGCCCGTTTGGCGAGGGGCAGCGGGATGCATTCGACGATCACGGTCGGCCCGGTGTGATCCCAGCCCTCGTCGCCGACCGCGTCGACCCCGCGCGAGACGCGCTGCGCCAGCCAGAAATCGCTGTCGTCGGTGAGAAAATGCGCGTTGCGCGCCAGCACCTCCTCGCTGATCCCGACCATCTCTTGCGGCGACAGGCCGGGGTCGATGCGGAGATATTTGAGCGAGCGGTAGAAGCGGCCGACATGCTCCTTCAGCTTGAACGGCCGGCCGTGAAAGGTGCGGGTCATATCGAACGCGGCGTCGCCGTATTTGAAGCCGCGGTCGCGAAACGGGATCACCACCTCGCGCTCGGGCACGATGCGCCCGTTGAAATAGGCGACGCGCTGATTGCTTTGCGGATTAGAGCGGGCTTCGCTCATTGGACGCCTCCGAAGAGCGGCGCACGGGTCTCGACAAATTCCTCGACCGCGCCGACCAGCTTGTCGGCGTCATTGTCATCGAGCGCGATCGACAGCGCCATCATGCCGCGCTTGGCGAACCAAATGCCGCGCGCGGTCAGGTCGAAATAGAACAGCTCCAACAGTCCGGCATGGCCTTTCGCCGCGTCGGCGGCGTTATGGATCGACCGACCGGTCATGTGCACGCCGATCATCGAGCCGATGCCGGTGAACTGCATCGCCAGCCCCTTGCGCTGGACGACCGCGTTGAGCCGCTCGCGCAATCCGTCGCCCCAATCGTTGAGCTTCTTCGCCGCCGCCGGCGTGTAGATTTCGGTCAGCCCGACATAGCCGGCGTTCATTGTCAGCACGTTGTTGTTGAAGGTGCCGGCGTGCTGGAAGCCGTTTTTGTTGCGCGGGTCGAACCATTCCATCAGATCGGTCCGCCCGCCGAACGCGCCAAAGCTCATGCCGCCGCCGACATATTTGCCGAGCGTGGTCATGTCGGGGGTGATGCCGTGAACCTCCTGCAGCCCGCCGGGCGCGAGGCGCGAGGTCATCACCTCGTCGAAGATGAGGATCGCGCCGGTCTCGCTCGCCAGCGCGCGCAGATCGGCAAGGAAGTCGCGCGTCGCCGGGATGCAGCCGCTGCCGCCGAGCATCGGCTCGATGAGGATCGCCGCGAGGTCGGATTTGTGCGGCGCGACCAGCGCGCGCACGCCATCGATATCGTTGTAGTCGCCCATCAGATAGTCGAACGGTGCGTTGATCGGGCTGCCCTTGCCGCGGAAATAGAAAACGCCGCCGTGATAGCCGCCGTGGAACACCAGGATCTTGTTCTTGCCGGTGATGGCGCGCGCCGCCAGCACCGCCATCAAATTGGCCTCGGTGCCGGAATTGGTGAAGCGCACCAGCTCGATCGATGGGAAGCGGTCGCGGATCGCCCGGGCGAACTTGGCCTCGGCCATGCCGTGCGCGCCGAAATTGATGCCGCCGTCGAGTGCTGCGTCGATCGCCTTGCGGATGACCGGGTGCGAGTGGCCGTAAAGCCCGGCGGTGAACTCGCTGAGGAAATCGGCGTATTCGTGGCCGTCGGCATCCCACAGATGCGCGCCCTCGCCCTTGACCATGGTCAGCGGGAACGGCTCGGCGTAGATCGCCGAGCGGGTGTTGCCGCCGGGCAGCGCGTCGCAGGCCTTCTCGTAAAGCGCCGCGCTCTTGGGGTTGCGGGCACGGTATTGCTCCTCGGCTTCGCGGAGCGCGGCGTCGATGTCGATATTGGCGGGACGTGGGTCGGGCATCGGACTTCCTTTCGGCGTCCCTTTTACCAGACCGGCCCGAGCCGCGCCCAGATTTGCTGCTAAAACAGCTAATCAACAGCAAATCCGCGCCAGGCCTGTTCCGCCTGTTTTTGCTGGAAATTATCAGGCGAACGGATGCCGCAGCGAAGCATGGCGGGGTGTGTAACACGTCTTTCTGGCGGTTTTAGGGCGGTGTCGCGCGGCCGGGACGACCGCTAGCCGCTACCCCGTATACGCGCGCCTGCCATGGTCGCGCAGCCAGAGGCGGACGAGGTGGCGGCGGCGGTCGGGGTCGGGCCAGTCCTCGTATTCGGTGCGGCTGTGGCCGAGGATGCGGTTGTCGACGAACTGGATTTCGCCGGGCTGGAACTCGAAATCGATCGATAGTGACGGCTGCTCGAAGGTGTCGAGCATGGCGGCGAGGGCGGCGGCGCCTTCGTTGTCGACCGGCTCGCCTTTCAGCGCGTAGCCGGAATTGATCTGGTGGACGCTGAAGCGCGAGCGCAATTCCTCGCCCTCCTCGAACACCGGGGCGAAGAAGGTCTCGGACTCGCCGGGGAAGAATTCGCGCTGGCGGTCGAACCAGAACGGCCGGTAGAGCCGCTGTAGCAGCTCGCGGTGACGCGCCAGCAGCTCGTTGTAGACGCTGTGGAAGCTCAAGACGCGGCTCGTCCCACCCGATTTCGCGGTCTTGAGGCAGAGCAGGCCGACGATCTCGGGCGGCGTCGTGTTGTAGGCGTTGTCGATGTGGAAGCGGATTTCGATGTTGGTTTTGTCGGGGCGGATGCCGGAGCCGGGCAGCGCTTGAAGCCCGGTGTCGTGGACATCGTAGATCATCGTACCGTCGAGTTTTTGCGCCACCGGGCGCATGACCATTGAGGCGAGGAGCCAGTAGATTGTCTCGGCCTCTTGCTTCGACAATTCCTCGACCGGCAGCCGGTCGAGGACCGCGAAACGCACGCCCTCTTTGAGGATGCGCCTCACCTCTGCCATCGCCGCGTGGCAGTTGGTCATGTCGAAATCGGCAGGGGTGCGCAAGATCGTCGGCAGCGGGTGGGCGCGGATTTCGTCGACGACGCGGCGGATTTCGTCGAGGCAGGGCGCGTCGAGCACGACGCGGTAATCCTCGCTGCTTATGTCGGCGCGGTGCCAGGCGCTGGGGCCGGCGATGGGATGGTCGAGCATGGTCTCCTCGTGAGGCCGGACGAGCGCAATTATGGGCGCGGCCCCACAAGCGGGCAATACGGCCCGGCATCACCGTAGGGTGGATAAGCAAAGCGTCATCCACCATCCAACTGGGCTCGGCGGAAGGCGCTGTGCTTTTCCGCCCTACATCGCGGAACTTAACCGCTGTTTCTGAGGCCGGCGGCGATGCCGTTGATCGTCAAATGGATGCCGGTGACGACATCCTCGCCGGCGTCGCCGGAACGGTAGCGCTTCAGCAACTCGATCTGCATGTGGTTGAGCGGGTCCATATAGGGGAAGCGGTTGCGGATCGAGCGGGCGAGCAGCGGGTTCGCCTCCAGCAGTTGGTTCTGGCCCATGATCGCCAGCAGCGCCTCGATCGACGCGCTCCATTCGGCGCGCAGCCGGGCGAAGATGCGCTCGCGCAGCTCGATATCCGACACCAGCTCGGCATAGCGCGAGGCGATGGCGATGTCGCTCTTCGCCAACACCATGTCCATGTTGGACAGCAGCATCTGGAAGAACGGCCATTCGCGATACATCGCCTGGAGCGTGTCCATGCCGTCGCCGGGATGCGCCTCGACCCAGGACTTGACCGCGCTGCCGAACCCGTACCAACCGGGCAGCATCAGCCGCATCTGGGCCCAGCTGAACACCCAGGGAATGGCGCGCAAATCTTCGATCTTTTCCGAAGATTTTCGTGACGCCGGGCGACTACCGATATTGAGGTTGGCGATCTCGCCGACGACCGTCGACTCGCGGAAGAAGCGGAGAAAGCCGTCAGTCTCGTAAACAAGGCCGCGATAGGCGCGGTAGGCGTCGTCGGACAGCTGCGCCATCGCGTCGAGATATTCGGGGCGCGGCGCCGCTTCCTCCGGGCGCAAGAGGGTCGCTTCCAAGGTCGCGGCGGCGAGGATTTCGAGGTTGCGGAGGCCGAGCTCGCCGTTGGAATACTTGCTGGCGATGACCTCACCCTGCTCGGTGATGCGGATGGCGCCCTGCACCGCGCCCGGCGGCTGGGCGAGGATCGCCTGGTGGCTGGGCCCGCCGCCGCGGCCGACCGAGCCGCCGCGGCCATGGAAGAGGCGGATGCCGATATCGTGGCGGCGGAACACCTCGACCAGCGCGATTTCGGCCTTGTAGAGCTCCCACCCCGAGGTCAGGAAGCCGCCATCCTTGTTGCTGTCGGAATAGCCGAGCATCACCTCCTGCACCCGGAAGCGGCTTTCGAGCAGGCGGGCGTAATCGGGGAGGCTCAGCACCGCCTCCATCACCTCGCCGCAGTTTTGCAAATCCTCGATCGTCTCGAACAGCGGGATGATGTCGAGATCGAGCGCCTGCTCGCGCGGGTGCAAAAGCCCGGCTTCCTTCAGCAGCACCGCGACCTCGAGTAGGTCGGAGACGCTGGTCGCCTTCGAGATCACATAGCGCGGCACCGATTGCGGCCCGTAGCGGCGATGCGCGTCGGCGGTCGCGCGCAGAATGGCGAGTTCGCCCGTGGTCTCAGCCGAATAGGGCAGGAAGTCGGAAGCCAGCGGGCGCGGCGAGGTAATCTCGGCGCGCAACAGCGCGACCCGCGCATCCTCGTCGAGGCCGAGATAGTTGGTGCCCGGCACCGCCTGTTCGAACAGCTCGCTGACGACGCGTTCGTGGACGTCCGAGTTCTGGCGCAAATCGATCGAGGCGAGGTGGAAGCCGAAGACGTCGACCGCCCGGCGCAGATCACGCAGCCTGCCTTTGGCCAGCAGCTCAGACCGGTTGGCGATCAGCGAGTTGGCGATGATGGTCAGATCGGCGAGCAATTCGCTGCTGTCGGCGTAGGCCGGCGCGTTTCCGACCGGGTGCGCGGGCGGCTCGGCATGATCGAGCGCGCGCATGGTCGCCGCGAGCCGCGCGTAGATGCCGGTGATTGCGCGGCGGTAGGGTTCGTAGCGGCGATAGGCCGAGCGGTCGGGCGAGCGCGCCGCCAGCTCGGAGAGCGAGGGCGCGACATCGATGAGCCTGCCGTCGAGCGACAGCTCGGCACCCAGCGCTTGCAGCTCGGCGAGATAATGGCGCAGGGCCTTGGCGCTTTGCAGGCGCAGCGCTTCCTTCAGCACGGCGGCGTCGACAAACGGATTACCGTCGCGGTCGCCGCCGATCCAGCTGCCGATGCGCAGAAATGACGCCAACCCGCCATTGACCGCGACCCCTTGCGCCTCAAGCTCGGCTTCGAGATCGGCATAGAAGCGCGGCAGCTGGTCGAGGAAGGTGTAGTCGTAATAGGCGAGCCCGTTATTGACCTCGTCGACGACGCGCAGCCGGCTGCCGCGCAACAGATTGGTCTGCCACAGGGTGAGGATCGCGCGGCGCAGCGCGGTTTCGTTGGCGGCGGTCTCGCTCGCGGTCAGCGGGTGGAGGTCGCGCTCGGCCAGGAGGTCGGCCACCTCCATCTCGCGGTCGATCATGCTCTTGCGCCGCACCTCGGTCGGGTGCGCGGTCAGCACCGGCACGACCATGGCGCCGGCGAAGAATGCGCGCAGCCGCTCCGGCGATACCCCGGCCTCTCGCGCCGCGGCCAATGCGTGCGCCATGGTGCCCTCGCGCGGCGGCGAGGGGGTGAAGGCATGCGCGCGGCTGCGGCGGATGTGGTGCTGGTCCTCGGCGATATTGGCGAGGTGCGAGAAGAAGCCGAAAGCGCGGATCAGCTGCAACGCCTCGTCGCGCGGCAGGGCGTTGAGCACGCGCTCCAGCTCATCGCGCGCGGCGCCGTCCTCGTCACGCCGAAAGCGGATCGAGCTTTGGCGGATGCGCTCGACCGTCTCGAACGCGGCGTTGCCCTTTTGCTGGCGCACCGTGTCGCCGAGGATGCGGCCGAGGAGCCTGATGTCCTCGCGCAGCGGCAGATCCTTCTCTTCGCTGTCTCTGGCCTCGGAGATCGACATGGGGGGCTCCTGCGACGCCCCGACAGACTAGCAAAAGCCCGGCCAACCCGAGGGGCGTTCCACTGCCGCTTTGTTGAGCACGAGATGGCACCCGTCTTGCGTCGCGGAGGCTCTCGCTCCTCTGTTGTGAGGCGGAAGCCATGCAGGTCGGCGTCTTTATTCCCATCGGCAATAACGGGTGGCTGATCTCGACGACGTCGCCGCAATACCTGCCGACCTGGGATCTGAACCGCGAGGTGGTGCTGAAGGCCGAGCGCTATGGGCTCGATTTCGCGCTGTCGATGATCAAGCTGCACGGGTTCGGCGGCCCGTCGCGGTATTGGGACTTCAACCTCGAATCGTTCACCCTGATGGCCGGGCTGGCGGCGGCGACGAGCCGCATCCAGCTCTTCGCCACCTGCGCGGTGCTGACCGTGCCGCCGCCCTTCGCGGCGCGGATGGCGGTAACGATCGACTCGATCTCGCAGGGGCGGTTCGGGATCAACATCATCTCCGGCTGGCAGCGCCGCGAATACACGCAGATGGGAATCTGGCCCGGCGCGGAGCACTACCGCCGCCGTTACGATTACTGCGCCGAATACGTCACCATCATGCGCGAGCTGTGGGCGACCGGCCGGTCGGACTTCAAGGGCGATTTCTTCCAGATGGACGATTGCCGCTGCCTGCCGACGCCGACCGCGGACATCCCGATCATCTGCGCCGCGCAAAGCGACGCGGGGACGCGCTATGCCGCGCAGTACGCGGACTACAATTTCTGCAGCGGCGGCCAGGTCAACCAGCCGCGGGCGGCCGAAGCCAGCGTCGCCCGTCTGATCGAGGCCAACGCCAAAGCCGGCCGCGATTGCGGTGCGCTGCTCTTACAAATGATCATCGCCGACGAGACCGACGCGGCGGCGATGGCGAAGTGGGAGCACTACAAGGCCGGGATCGATCTCGAGGCGATCGCCTATCGCGACGCGCAGGCCGAAGACGACCCGAGCAAGGATCCGTTTTCGCAGCCACTTCGCCGCAAGACCCTCGGCGTCGACAAATTGCCGACCAACCAAGGCGTGTTTGTCGGCTCCTATGCCTCGGTCGCGCAGATGCTCGACGAGATGGCGACCGTGCCCGGCGTGCGCGGCGTCATGCTCACCTTCGACGATTTCGTCATCGGCATGGAGCAGTTCGGCCAGCGCATTCAGCCGCTGATGAAATGCCGGACAACAGCGCTGGCGGCCTGACCGCATCGTCACTGGCGCCCGAACGGGCGCGAAAGCGGCGCTTGGAGAAGTCCTTACCGTCCACGCCGTGACATGTCGCGGGACATGTTCTCGGACAGGTGATGAATGAGGCGTTCGCGCTCTGCGGTTATCGCCTTGATTTGGATCTCGAACAGACGGACACGCTCAGAATCGCCGCGAGAGCGCGCCCAGTTATAGTCCTTCTTAAGGCTCCAAAGTCTCGCCGATAGAAGATCAAGGCCGTCTCGCGCACGAGCGTACATTGATTTTCCCTCGAAACACTCAGCCGCTTGCTCAGCTAGCGTTAAGCAAATGTTATCCTAAATAAATCGTCAAGGCGGATCAGTTTAAATGTCAGTATTATTCAACCGGTATTGTGGTCGTTAAGGTTATTTTCTTAGCGGAACGCAAGCTCTCGATCGTGTCTGCGGGACGGTCCGCCCAGGCCATTTAGGAGAGGTCGGGCTGACACGCGGCGCTTATAATCATCCGATGAGCGACCAGACGGCGAAGTTGGGGCATGACAACCATAAACGCAGCCGAGCTTGCCCGATGGGTTCCCGTTTCGCTGGATCTCGAAGCTGAAACGCCGTTCGTGGAATGGGGCGACTTTGGCGACCGGCGGTTTTCCGAGCCGTTTTTCGACGAGAGCGTTGCCCGTTGGGCAGCTCAGACACCGCC
>DATNJF010000021.1:0-22825 GCA_035604035.1 Allostellaceae bacterium
GACGCCGAGCGCGTCGAGAGTATTGTTCAGCATGCCGTTCTTGGCGAGAAAGGTCCGCATGCACTGCGCGGCGACGATGAACGGTACGAAGAGCGGCCAGCGGTAAAGCCATTTAAGGAATACGACCGCGACAGGGTGCGCGCCTAGCACGAGATAGCCGCCGATCGCCGCGGCAAAGAGGCCGATCAGCACGCTCGAAACAGTGATGATCACCAGCGTGAAGACGATGTCGGTGCCGTAGAGTTCGAAGGTCTTGGCGAAGTTCTCGAGGCTGGCACGCCCGTCGCTGGCGGTGAAGGCGGAGACGAGCGAATAGAGGACCGGATAAGCGAACAGCGCCAACACCATCGCCACCGCTGGCGCGACCAGCAGCAGAAAGACGGGGCGCCGATCGTCCATGCCAGCCCGCTGCGCGCCCCGCCGCTATTTCACCTTGCGCTCGTAGGCCTCCAGAATGTCCTTGAAATAGGGCGCAATCGGAAACGGCTTGCCCTTGGTCGCGAGATCCTGCGGCGTCACGTCGACAAACAATCTCTGCCAGGTTGCGTCATCGAGCTGCGATTTCACCGCCGTGGCATCGATGCCGGGATACCAGTTAAAACGCTTGACGATGCCGTCCGCCTGCACCCCTGGGCTCGTGGCCAAGGCGATGAATTCCTCGGCAATCTTGGCGTTCGCGGCCTTCGCCGGCACCACATAGTACATCGGTTGGCCGGGCATCCCCGGCCCGATCAGGGTCAATTTGACGGTCGGCGGGATCTTACCCTCGGCCTGCCAAGTGTAGAACATGTCGACCCAAACCGGCCCCATCGCAATCTCACCGCGATTGAGCATATCGAGGGTCCCGGCATTGCCCGGTGTCAGAACCGCGTTCTTGTTGAAGGCCGCCAGCTCAGAAAGCGCCTGATCCCAGCTTGTTTTGGTCTCCGGATTATAGGGGCCATTGATCAGCTGGTCGGGATTGGCCGAGTAGGCGTAAATCCAGCCGACGATAAAGGCTACCCCGGACATCCCGCCCTTGATCCCGTTGTAGCCGAACTTTTGCGGGTTGGCCGCGACCCATTTGGCGAGCGCCGCATATGTCGTGGGCGGGTCCGTCACCATCGTCGTGTTGTAGGCGATCACGGTCTGGCTGTTGAACATCGGCATCACATAGCCGTCGACATTGGCGCCGAGCGCCAGCTTAGCCGCCGGCGAGGTAACCAGCGCGCCGGTCGGCACATCTGGCACATAGCGCGCGAGGAGCCCGTTCTGCACCATCTCACCGGCCGCCTTCTGATGGATCACGGCGACATCGATATCCCAACTGGCGTTCGCCTTTTCGGCGTCGAGCTTCTCGTAAATCTTCTGCGAGCCGGCATCGCCTGGCCCAGTGCCGACCGACTTGACGGTGACGCCCGGATGCTCTTTCTCGAACAGCGGGCCGAGGTAGTCCTTGACGTAGTCGACCATGTTTTGGTCGCCGGCGGTAACGACGCTGAGCGTCACCTGCTGCTGCGCGCTCGCCGGCACGGCGGCGCTTGCCGCCAACGCAATGGCGCCAATCATCAGGCCAAGTTTCATTGCTGCCCCCTGTCAGTGTGTTTGTTTGTAGAGATGCAGTGCGGTTACCGGCACCGCGATCCCGACTGCGTCACCTGGCGTGAACCGGCGCGCGTCGTCGACGAGATGCAAATGCGGCCCAACCCGCACCGCATATCGATAGACCCCGCCCGGATAGGAGGACTGCGCGATGTCGCCGCGCAAGACAAGGCAACCTGGGGCGGACTGATTTGGCGGGCACAGGTTCGCGTCCTCACTGCGGAAATGGGCGTCTACTTGCGTCTCAGCGCTGCCGCTGCGCAAAGCGCGGGCCGCGGCGAGTTCCGGATCGATGTCGATTGCATCGCTGAACGGGCCCTCGGCGATGCGCACCCGTTCGCCCTCGTCGCGCACGACTAGCGGCACGATGTTGGTCGCGCCCATGAAGCTAGCCACAAACGGCGAATTCGGGCGGTTGTAAACTTGCTCGGGAGTGCCGATCTGCGCCGCGCGGCCCGCGTCGAGGATCGCAATCCGGTCGGCCATCACCATCGCTTCCTGCCGGTCGTGGGTGACGTGAACCGTGGTGATGCCGAGATTTTGCTGGAGCGTCTTGATCTCGTGCCGCACTTCCTCACGGATGCGCGCATCAAGGTTCGACAAGGGCTCGTCGAGCAGCAGGATTTGGGGATTAATGGCCAGTGCACGGCCGAGCGCGACCCGCTGGCGCTGGCCACCCGAGAGCGCCGTCACCTTGCGCTCCGCCAGCCCTTCCAGTCGCAGCATCGTCAGCAATTCCCCGATCCGCAGCCCGATAGCCGCCCGACCAGCGCCCCGGAGCTTGAGGCCGTAGCCGATGTTCTGCGCGACGGTCATGTGCGGCCACAGAGCATAGGACTGAAATACCATCGCTACGTTACGTTTATCGGGCGGCAGCCCGCTTATCTCGCGGCCGCCAACTGCGATCGAGCCGCCGGCCAATGGCACGAACCCGCAGATCGCCCGCAACAGAGTGGTCTTGCCGCAACCCGACGCGCCCAGCAGGGCGATGAATTCGCCGCGTGCCGCGCTCAACGAGACCTGATCGAGCACGCGGTTAGCGCCATAGAACACGGTGGCGTCGCGCACCTCCAGCGAGACGGCGCTCTCCGCCATGGCGCTAGGGGAGCAGCCCGAGCGCGACGAGCTCGGCGCGCAGCGCGTCCGGCGTCGTGAAGTGAATGCCGTGGATGCCGAGCGCCTTCGCTGCGTGGGCGTTGATCGGCACGTCGTCGATGAAAACGGCGCGATGCGGGTCGATCGCGTAGGTGTCGAGCAGCGCGTGGAAAATCTCGGGGTCCGGCTTGATCGCCTTGACGTCGCCCGACACGACGACGCCGCGAAACCATCGCAGGAACTCGAAGCGGGCGAAGGCGGGCGGATAGGTCTCGGCCGAGAAATTGGTCAAGGCGTAAAGCGGCGTGCCGCGCTCGCGCAGTTCGGTGAGGATTGCGACCGAGCCGGCAACGGGACCGGGCATCATCTCGTCGAACCGAGCGCCATAGGCGTCGATCAGCTCGGCCTTGTCTGGGTGCTCGGCCTTAAGCAGCCGCGCGCCCTCAGCAAAGCTGCGGCCGGCATCCTGGCCGCGGTTCCACTCATGGGTGCAGACAGTCGCGAGGAAATGTTCCATCGCCGCCTCGTCGCTAGCGAACAGCTTGCGGTACAGGTGCCGCGGGTCCCACTCGATCAGCACGCCGCCGAGGTCAAAGATCACGATATCTCGGTACGGGCCCGCCATCACCTGCCTCGATTGCTAACCTCGCGCGGCACGATAACCGGCAGCGCTTCACCGTCGCAATCCTAGCCCTCGTCACGCTCCCGTCGTTTGCTCCAGAATGAGACCGGGCGCGCCGCTCGCTGTGCGGAAATTAGCGCGGCGACCGCCGGATTTGCCTTGCAGCCGCCCGAAGGCGTCCCGACGGTGATGCCAAAGCGCTCAATCTCATCGCTGGCGATGCGCGCTGTTGCGAGAAGTCGGCACAACAGTTTGAAATCTTCAGCGTTTTCAGAGGCCGATTGCTCCCCTGCGTGCAACGCCGGCCCGTGCAAATCCCAATAGCGCCGCGCCTCTGGCGACAGATCGATTGGTTTGCGGAGCCATTTTGCGCGGGTCACAAATTATGGTTTATGGAACTTTGGTAGCCGCCTATGGCCGGGCGGCTGGCGGAGGGAGTGGGATTCGAACCCACGATACGGTTGCCCGTATACACACTTTCCAGGCGTGCGCCTTCGACCGCTCGGCCATCCCTCCGGGAGCGGGGGAGGTTAGAGCAAATCGCGCCGCCACGGAATCCGCTTGCGTCACTGGCATAGCCCGCCCGCCTTCACTAAACTCGCGGTAGAACAGCAGGATCGTCCCCCATGCCCGCGCGCATCCGCACGGTGGCGTTTCACGGCGTCGAGGTCATCGATGTCGAGGCCCAGGTGACGCTCACCCCGGGCATCCCGGCGTTTCATGTCGTCGGGCTGCCGGACAAAGCGGTCGCCGAGTCGCGCGAGCGGGTCAGGGGGGCGCTGGCGGCGCTGGGCCTAGCGTTGCCGCCGCGCCACATCACCGTCAACCTCGCCCCGGCCGACGTGCAAAAGGAGGGCAGCCATTTCGACCTGCCGATCGCGCTCGGTCTGCTCGCCGAGATGGACATCCTTCCGCAAGACGAGATCGGCGGCTATCTCGCGGTCGGCGAATTGGCGCTCGACGGCTCACTGACCAGCGTCGCCGGGGTGCTCTTGGCGGCGCTTGCCGCCGCGGGGCGCGAGCTCGGCATCATCTGCCCGGCCGCCAGCGGCGGCGAGGCGGCCTGGGCTGGCGAGGTCGAGATCATCGCCGCACCGAACCTGCTGGCGATCATCAACCACTTCAAGGGCACCCAACTCTTGCCGCCGCCCGAGGCGAAACTGGCGCCGCCGCGCGCCGCCGGGCTCGATCTGAAGGATGTCAAAGGCCAGGAAAGCGCCAAGCGCGCGCTCGAAATCGCCGCGGCCGGCGGTCACAACATGCTGATAGTCGGTCCGCCAGGCGCCGGAAAATCGATGCTGGCGGCGCGGCTCCCCGGCATCTTGCCGCCGCTGGAGCCGGCCGAGGCCCTGGAGCTCGGCATGATCCAGTCGGCCGCCGGCGGCTTGCGCGGCGGTGCGCTGTTGCGCGAGCGGCCGTTTCGCGACCCGCATCATTCCGCCTCGCTGCCGGCGCTGGTCGGCGGCGGCATCCGGCCGCGCCCGGGCGAGATTTCGCTCGCGCACCACGGGGTGCTCTTCCTCGATGAACTGCCCGAGTTCAACCGCGCCGCGCTCGAGGCGCTCCGCCAGCCGCTCGAAAGCGGACGGGTTACTATCGCTCGGGCCAACGGTCATATGACGTACCCGGCGCGCATCCAGCTTATCGCGGCGATGAACCCGTGCCGCTGCGGCTATCTCGCCGCGCCCGGCCGCGCCTGCGGCCGCGCGCCGCGCTGCGCCCAGGAATACCAGTCGAAACTGTCGGGGCCGCTGCTCGACCGCATCGATTTGCACATCGACGTACCGGCGGTCGCGGCCAGCGACCTCGCCCTGCCGCCGCCCGCCGAGTCGAGCGCCGATGTCGCCGAGCGCGTGCGTATCGCCCGCAAGCGGCAGTCCGACCGCTATGCCAAACTGTCGGGCGAGCGCCGCATCCGCACCAACGCCGAGGCCGACGGCACGCTGCTCGATGAGGTCGCGACCCCGGAGGAGGCCGGCCGCACACTGCTCACCCGCGCCGCCGAGCGGCTGCGCCTGTCGGCGCGCGGCTACCACCGGGTGCTGCGCGTCGCCGCACCCTCGCCGATCTCGACGGCGCCGCCATCGTCGCCCGCCGCCACGTCGCCGAGGCGATCTCCTACCGCCGTGGGTTTGCCACGCCTGATGGAGCGTGAGGCCTTAGACCGCCGCTAAAATCGCCATAATCGGGGTTTATGCGGTGACAATCGTCTGCTGCTTTGTCCAGGGCGGTTGGCACGTCGCGTCCTGATATTGCCGAGTCGCCCTCCTGTTGCTGAAGCCGATAACAGGACGCGGAACAGGAGGTGACCTCCTGTTAAAAAGGCAGATAACAAGCAGGCCGCGGGCGGGGGTTCGATACGCCAAAGGACGACTGTTAACCGTTGCGACAGGTTCAGCTCCTAAAATTCAGAAGAACGTTCTTCTGTGGCGACGGCTGGCGTCGCAAGGCGGGTCGGCGCGATGGCGGTCGTCGAAAGCTCGACCAAATCCGATTTCACCACGTTCGCCGTGCACGGCGGAAGCGTGGTCGCTCGTCTCGCCGTGCTCGATTCGCTGCGTGGTCTTGCCGCCCTGTCGGTCGTTGCTTGCCATTATCTGATCCTTCTTTCCGCGACGCCGTTCGGACGGTCTACCTCGTGGTGGCTAGGGATCCCGCCGCTCTCTCTGCTGCGGACGGCTTACGGCTCGGTAATCCTGTTCTTCGTCCTCAGCGGTTATGTGCTGGCCCTCAACTTGATGGGCGAGCGTCGCCCGAGCTGGCTCGGATTTGCCGCGCGGCGTTTTTGCCGGATATGGTTACCCTTTGCCGCGACGATCCTGATTTCCTTTGCAATCGGTTGTATCTCCCTAGCGGAGAATCCGCTTCTGCCGGCGATTTGGCAGGCGAATATTTGGCAGCCCGGCACCGTGACTGTCGATGCGCTGGTCGAGCAGATCGCCATGCCGTCGATCCCGATCGGTCTTGACCTGCCGGCTTGGTCCCTGGTTCACGAGCTTAGGATATCGCTGTTCTTTCCGCTGCTGTTCGTCCTCGTTCGGCGCGCACCGGCGGTAGTCCTGGCGGCATCGCTTTGTCTGAATATCGCTGTCCTGCAGGCGCCGTCGTGGCTCGGGCAGTTGGTGCCCGGAACGGCGGCCTATATCGTTTATTTCGTCGCCGGAGCTTGGCTTGCGATCAACCGAGACCGGATCGCCGAGCTGGCCGAGGCGGTAAACGGATACGCAAAGGCGCTGATCGGCATCGTTGCCCTCCTGCTCCTCGCGGTGCCCGGCGACGATCCCCGCGCTCCCGTCATCGCCGGCGTCGGAGCGGTGCTAATGATCGGCTTGATCGCCGCCTCCCCGGCGACCGTGCGCCTTCTCTCAGCATGGTGGTGCAAGTTTCTGGGGCGAATCTCATACAGCCTCTATTTGACCCATGTCGTCGTGCTGATGGCGCTCGGCAGCCTGCTGGGCGGGTGGCTTCCGGTGTCGCTGATCCTGGCGATCGCGGCGCCGATCATCGGGCTGGTCGCGTGGATCGGCTATCGTTGCGTCGAGCGCCCTTCGATCCGGCTGGGGCGTAGGCTTGCCGCACGCTTCGCCGGGTGAGTAGACCGCAACTCACACCCTACGGGAATTCGCTTGCCGGAACCGGGTGGCATGGTCGACGATCACCGATAGAGGGCACATCCTCAGAGGACCCGGGCATGACCGACCCTTACCTGCGCAGCGGCATCTTCATGGCGCCGTTCCATAACCACGACGAGAACCCGACCCTGTCGATGGAGCGGGATCTCGAATTGCTCGAGCATCTCGACAGGCTCAACTACCACGAGGCGTGGATCGGCGAGCATCATTCGGGCGGGTTCGAGCTGATCGCCAGCCCGGAGATGTTCATCGCCGCCGCCGCGCAGCGCACGCGGCATATCCGCCTCGGCACCGGCGTCGTGTCGCTGCCCTATCACAACCCGTTCATGCTCGCCGACCGCATGGTCCAGCTCGACCACATGACCCGCGGCCGCGCGATGTTCGGCGTCGGCCCGGGCGCGTTGGTGCATGACGCGCTGAAGATCGGCATCGATCCGTCGAACCAGCGCGAGATGATGGAGGAATCGTTCGACGTCATCGTCCGGCTCCTCAACGGCGAGCTCGTCAACAAGAAGACCGATTGGTTCAACCTTACCGATGCCCAGCTGCAGCTGCGCCCTTACACGCGGCCGACGATGGAGCTTGCGGTCGCCGCCGCGCGCTCGCCGTCGGGTTCCGTGCTGGCCGGCCGCTACGGTGTCGGCATGCTGTCGATCGGCGGCACCAGCCCGATGGCGATGGAGCGGCACACGGCCAATTGGGGCCTCTACGAGGAGACCGCGCGCGCCAACGGTCATACGCCGAACCGCAAGGATTGGCGCGTCGTCGGCTTTTTCCATATCGCCGAGACGCGCGAGCAGGCGCGCAAGAATGTCCAGTTCGGGGTCGAGTCCTTTGCCCAGTATTTCCGCGACGTCGCCACCTTCCCGATCATCCCGGGCGACGTCGAGAACGCGGCTGACTGGCTGATGGAGACCGGCACCGCCTGCATCGGCACGCCGGATGACGCGGTCGCCTACATCGAGCGGCTGATGGCCGGCTCGGGCGGGTTCGGCGTCCTCTGCGAGCTAGCGCAGAACTGGGCCGACTGGGAAGCGACCAAGCGGCATTACGAGCTGATGGCGCGCTTTGTCCATCCAAAGTTCCAGCAGAGCCGCGATCTGCTGCAGGGCAGCTACGACTACGCCGCCAACCGCCATGTCGAGTTCGGCGGCCAGGCTGCCGCGGCGATCCAGAAGGCGATCGACCGGCACGAGGCCCGCCAAGGCAAGAAGGAAGCGGCGGAGTAGGGGACAGCGCCGTGCAGAGCCAGAACCGCTTCTTCGACGATATGGCTCGCGTCGCCGGCGGCGCGGCGAGCGCTCTCTCGGGCGTGCGGGACGAGATCGAGGCGCGGCTGCGCGGTCAGCTGGAGCGCATTCTCGCCGGGATGGATCTGGTAAGTCGCGAGGAGTTCGATGCGGTCAAGGCGATGGCGGCGAACGCGCGCGCGGAGCAAGAAGATTTGCAGCGTCGCGTCGCCGAACTGGAGGGGCGCGGCAAGCGACGCGCGGCTGCGCGCCCGGCCGCGCCCAGAAAAAAGCGAGTTATCCCCTAAATTCTGCGGCTATCTCGCGAGACAACGCTACATCTAGTCTTGCAACTGTCACCTGGCTTTGGCAGCGTAGCCCCGCGGCACGGTAATCCACGTCGCTTGGGCAATTTTCCCGATTGCCGCCGCCGCAAAGTTGTTAAAAGGGTGGCCGCGCCCCATGGCGTGGGTTAGCCCGAGGAGGGCGCGATGACCTCTCTTTCCTACGAAGAAAATCGGCCGCACGCCGGCAATCCGATCGACCTGGTCGAAGAGATCGTCATCGCCAATGATTGGGCGCACGATCGCGCCGGGGAAGACGAGCTGATCGTCGAGATTCCTGGGCGCTGGTGCGACTACCGGCTCTACTTCCTGTGGCAAGAAGAGCTTACCGCGCTGCACTTCTCGTGCGGCTTTGACATGAAGGTGCCAAAGCGCCGCCGCGGCGTGCTGTACGAATTGCTTGCGCTTGCCAATGAGCGGCTGTGGCTCGGCCATTTCGACCTCGCCGCCGGCGATAACTCGCCCTCCTTCCGCTACGCCGTATTGATGCGCGGCATGGCCAGCGTCAGCAGCGAGCAGGTCGAGGATCTCGTCGATATCGCCGTCTCGGAATGCGAACGGTTCTATCCCGCCTTCCAGCTTGTCGTTTGGGGTGGCAAGCCGGCCGATGACGCGATGGCGGCGGCGATGATCGACCCGATCGGCGAAGCCTAGTCTCGGAGGCTCCTTCATGAGTGCCGGTACGGTTGTCCTCGTCGGCTGCGGCCAGATGGGCTCAGCGATGCTGTGCGGCTGGCTGGCGAGCGAAGCGGCCCAGCATTTCCACGTGATCGAACCGGCCGGCGCTCCCGCGGCGCTTGCCGCCTCGCCGCGAGTCAGCGCGCGCTCTTCGCCGGACGAGCTTGCCGCCGATCTCGCGGTTGATGCGGTGGTCTTCGCGATCAAGCCGCAAGTCGCCAACGACGTCGTTCCGGCCTATCGCCGTTTCGTCCGGCCGCAAACCGTGTTCCTCTCGATCGCCGCCGGCAAGACCATTGGCGGGCTGGCGCGGCATCTGGGTGACGCGGCGATCGTGCGGGCGATGCCAAACACCCCGGCCGCGATTGGTCGCGCGATCAGCGTCGCCTGCGCCAATCCCCGCGTCACCGTGGCGCAACGGCAGCTCTGCGAAGGGCTGCTCGCGGCGATCGGCGAAAGCACCTGGGTCGAGGACGAGGCGCTGATGGATGCGGTGACGGCTGTCTCCGGCAGCGGCCCGGCCTATGTCTTCCTGTTGATCGAAACTCTGGCGGCGGCTGGGGAGAAGGCCGGTTTGCCGGCACATCTCGCGCTGCAACTCGCCAAGGCGACGGTCGCCGGTTCCGGTGAGCTGGCGCGCTCGTCGTTCGATACGCCGACCAAGCTGCGCGAGGCGGTGATGAGCCCGGGCGGTACGACGATCGCGGCGCTCAATGTGCTGATGGGTGACAAGGGCCTCGCCGAGTTGATGGACCAGGCGGTGGCCGCGGCGACCCGTCGTTCGCGCGAATTGGCAAGCTGATGGCGCAAGGACGCAGACGCGCTCGATCCGGTGGCCGCACCGCGCAGGCGGCGGCGAGCGATGCCGACTGGATCATCGACACGACGATGGCGCTGATCGCTACCGGCGGATGGCGGAGCGTGTCGCTGGCCGCGGTCGCGGAAGAAACAGGGCTGACGATCCTCCAGGTCTACCGCGTCTTTGCGTCCCGCGCCACGATCCTGTGCGGCTTTTTTCGGAGGATCGACGAGGCGGCGCTGGGAGCGCCGGTCGAAACCGAAACGGGGGAGCGGCCGCGCGATCGCGTGTTCGACCTCCTGATGCGGCGTTTCGACGCACTCCAGCCCTATCGCGCGCCGCTGACGGCGCTGCGCCGCGACCTTCCGTTCGATCCGCTGAGTGCGCTCGCGGCGGGTGCGGCGCTGCTGTGCTCGATGCGACTCACCCTCGAAGCCGCCGGCATTTCAACCGATGGCATCGGTGGGGTGATCGCGGTCAAACTCGTAGCGGCGGCATATCTTTTTGCCTCGCAGACCTGGGCGCGCGACGAGTCGCCCGACCTCGCGCCCACGATGGCCTCGCTCGATCGCAGGCTGCGCGGGATCGAGCGGTTTCTCGTTCCGCGACGGCGCGCCGCCGATAGCAGCGAGGCTGCTGCTTAAGCCTTCGGTTGGGCTGCCAAGGCGGGATTGCCCGTTTTGTTGCATCGCAAAAGCCTCTTGACGAAAAAAGAGGCACCGGTCATATAAGCCATTGTGCACTGCACAAAACGCTTCCTTGCCCTATCCTCTCTCCATTGGAATCCCGCCATGTCCGACGCACGCAGCTTTTTCGATTTCGATGTGACCAAGATGTTTGCCGATTTCAAGCTGAAGCCATTCGATGTCGAGGCGGTATGGGCGGCGCAGCGGCGCAATCTTGAGGCGCTGAGCCAGGCCAATCAGCTCGCGGTCGAGGGCGTTCATGCGGTGGTCAAGCGTCAGATCGAGATGACTCAGCAGTCCTTCGACGACCTCTCGACACTGATGCGCGAGATGACGCAGCCGGCCTCGACCGAGGACCGCATCGCCAAGCAAACCGAATACACCAAGAAGGCGATCGACAAGGGCCTCAACCATGGCCGCGAGATTGCCATGATGGCGACCAAGACCGGCACCGAGGCGGCCGAGGTGTTACAGAAGCGCACGACCGAAGGCATCGACGAGCTCAAGGCTTTCGCCTGCAAAGCCGCCGCCTAGATATCCAAATATCGCCCCGGGTGGGTTACGACAAAGGCCGGTGCCGCGATCGGCAACGGCCCTTTTCGTTTGTTGTGCTGCTAAAATCGTCCGATGACGATCCCTTACGAAACTTTCGCTCAGGTCGATATCCGCGTCGGCACCATCGTCGCGGCCGAAGATTTCCCCGAGGCGCGCAAGCCGGCTTACAAGCTGACCATCGATTTCGGTCCGAAGATCGGGACGAAACGGTCCTCGGCGCAGCTCACTGCTCACTATCGCCGTGACGTGTTGATCGGCCGGCAGGTCGCCGCGGTGCTCAATTTCACACCGTGCCAGATTGGGCCTTTCATGTCCGAGGTGCTGGTGCTCGGTTTTCCCGATCCCGATGGCGCCGTTGTCCTGATCGCGCCGGATGAGCCCGTCGCGAACGGCGGCAGGTTGTTCTAGCCCGACTATTTCGGCAGGTGCACGCGCGCCCGCAGGCCGCCCTGCGGCGAGGTTTCCAGTCGCACGTCGCCACCGTGGCTGCGGGCCACATCGCGGGCGATGGTGAGCCCAAGCCCGATCCCGCCGGTTGATGGATTGCGCGACGAATCGAGCCGGATGAACGGCTGGAACACGTGGTCACGCTCGTTGGCCGGGATGCCCGGTCCGTCGTCGTCGACGAGAATGTCGACCCCATCATCGACCGCCCGGCTGGTAAGCCAGACGTGGGTCCCGTAGCGGGCGCCGTTGGCAATCAGATTGCCAAGGCAGCGGCGTAGGGCGTTCGGCCGGATCGGCACCACCAGCTCGGCCGGCTGGTCGAGCGACAATTCCGTTCCCTGACGCCGCATTGTCGCGGCGAGGTCTGCGATCAGCGGCGCGATATCGGTCTCGACCGGAGTTTCGGTACCCTCGCCGCGGGCGAAATCGAGATAGAGCTGCACCAGCCGCTCCATCTCGATTACATCCGATTTCAGTTCGGCGACGATCGGGTTGTCGCCGAGTAGCTCAAGCTCAAGCTTCATCCGCGTCAGCGGCGTGCGCAGGTCGTGCGACACGCCAGCCAACATCTCGGTGCGCTGGCGAATCTGGCGCTGGATGCGGTCGCGCATCTGGATAAAGGCGACCGCCGCCTGGCGCACTTCAAGCGCGCCCTCGATCTTGGAGAACGCGACCGGCCGCCCTTTGCCAAAGCCTTCGGCGGCGACGGCGAGCCGGCGGAGCGACTTCACCTGGTTGCGCAAGAAGATCGCCGCAACGATCAGCAAAACCAGCGATGAGCCGATCATCCAAAGGATGAAGATGTAGGTTGTCGGGGTGGTGAGGCGCTTGCGCGAGACCACCGCGCTAAGTACGCCGCCTCCCTGAACCGGCACCCGAACGAGGAAATCGCTGGAGTTGTTGAGCGTCTCGGTCTGGCTTAAGGCGCCGAGGCGGTTTTCTACGGCAATGCGGAGCTGCTCCTCCGCCCCACTGCCGTCTCCCGGCGCGAGCGGCGGCAGGCTCGCATTCTTGTCGAAGCTGAAGCTGATTTCGGTCCTGAGCGATGCCTGCTCCAGCAGCTTTGTCAGATCGGCATCCCCGGCGACGAATTTCATCGCCTCGATCGTCACCCCGATGTCGCCTGCGACGTCGGCTGACAGCCGCCGCGACATCGTTTCCCAGTGCCGGGCATAAAACGCCCAGGCAGAGACGATCTGGACGATGATCAGCGGCATCACGATCAACAGCAGCGAGCGGCCGAACATCGTCGTCGGCAGCATTCGCTTGATCCAGCTCCGCTGGCGGATGGCGCGGCTGTCCGGCAACACGGCGGGAAGATCGAGCGGCAGATCGTTCATCGCCGATGGCTCACTCCGGCCGCAACGCGTAACCGGTGCCGCGCACCGTTTGCAGGAAGCGCGGGTTGCGCGGGTCCGGCTCGACCTTGCGGCGCAGCCGTGTCATCTGCACATCGACATTGCGGACATTGCCGCTGAACTGCGCCGATTGCGACAGCTCATCGCGCGACACCGGCTCCGGGGCGTGCTGCGCCAAGCTCGTCAACAGCGCAGTCTCGGCGGCGGTCAGGCGGACAAGATCATCGCCGTTGAACAACTCGCCGCGGGAAAGGTCGAAGCGTAGCCCGGCGAAGCGGATGTCCGGCGCCGGCGCGGGTTCATCAGTGGGCGCAGGGCGGCGCTGCAGGATGTTGCGGATACGCAGCACGAGCTCGCGCGGCTCGAATGGTTTGGCGAGAAAATCGTCCGCGCCTTGCTCCAGCCCGTTGATGCGATCTTCTGGCTCGGCCATTGCAGTCAGCAGCAGCACCGGCACCGGCCCGGAGGCGCTCGACTCGCTGCGCAACGCGCGGGTTAGGTCGAGTCCGCTTTCTCCTGGCATCATCACGTCGAGCACGATCAGATCGAAGGCGAAGCTTATCAGATGGGTGCGCGCCTCCGGCACGTCGGCGGCGCCGGTCACGCGAAATCCGCTATCCGACAGATAGCGGCGCAGCAGCTCGCGGAGCCGCGCATCATCGTCGACGACGAGGAGGTGAGGTTCGGTTTCGCTCATCGCCGTGAAATATACAGGAAAAGGCAGGTCAGCGCCGGGTCGGGCGCTTCCGGTCGAAGCGATGGCGATCGTCGGCGCTGGCGATGATGTTGAGCAGCACCTTGCGGAACCCCTCGACCGCCCCGGCTCCGGCCTTGCGGTAGGCGGCGGCGACCCGGGCACGCTGCGGCGCCGACAGTTGGCGTTCGAGTTCCCGGCCCTTCTCGGTCAATTCCAGCAGGCGCTGCCGCCGATCCTGCGCGCCGTGGTGCTGGACGATAAAGCCTTGGCGCACCAGTTGGCCGAGCACCCGGTTGAGGCTCTGCTTGGTGATCTGCAGGATCAGCAGCAAATCGCCAACCGTCATCTGCGGCCGCCGCCCGACGAAATGCACGACCCGGTGATGCGCACGGCCAAAATCGTACCGGGTCAGGATCGCGTCGGGCTCAGCGGTGAAGTCGCGATAGGCGAAGAACAGCAGCTCGATGCCCTGCCGCACCTCTTCGTCGCTGAGAAAGGGTGCCTCACTGGGCGGCGCAACCGATAATTTTATGTCAGTCATATTGACATATTCTGTAAGGATCGGTACAACGCGACGTTGGCTGCGTTATAAAGTTTCGCAAAGGCCCGGCGCGGGAGGAAATGTCCATGGCTGGTGATCTGCTCCCCTTCGATGATCGCGACGGCTTCATCTGGTATGACGGCCGTCTTATCCCTTGGCGCGATGCCAAGCTGCACGTGCTCACCCACGGGCTCCATTATGCGAGTTGCGTGTTCGAAGGCGAGCGCGTCTATAACGGGCACATCTTCCATCACGAACAGCATAACGAGCGGTTGATCAACTCAGCCAACATCCTTGGCTTTGAGATTCCCGCCAGCATGGACGATTTGAAGAAGGCGAGCGAGGAATTGATCGCCGCCAACAAGATCCGCGATGGCTATGTGCGCCCGGTCGCCTGGCGCGGCGCCGAGCAGATGGGCGTGTCGGCCGAGCTCAGCAAGATCCACCTGGCGATCGCCTGCTGGGACTGGCCGGCCTATTTCGCGCCCGAGGCGCGGGCCAAGGGCATCCGCATGATGCAGTCGAAATGGGCGCGTCCGGCGCCGCACACCGCGCCGGTTCATTCGAAGGCCTCGGGTCTTTACATGATCTGCACTCTGGCAAAGCACGAAGCGAATGCGGCCGGTTATGACGACGCGCTGATGCTCGACTGGCGCGGCCAGCTCGCCGAGGGCACCGGCGCTAACCTCTTCCTCGTCATCAATGGCGAGCTGCACACCCCGATCCCGGACTGTTTCTTGAACGGCATCACCCGGCAGACCGTGATCGGCCTTGCTAAGGCGCGCGGGATCAAAGTGGTCGAGCGCGCGCTCATGCCAGACGAACTGTCGAAGGCGCAGGAAGTTTTCCTAACCGGCTCCGCTGCCGAGATCACGCCGGTTGGCGAGATCCACGGCGCGATCGGCAAGTACCGCTTCACCCCGGGCGCGATCTGCCGGCTGATGTGGGAAGACTACGACCGCGCCACCGGCAAGGCTGCTACCGCCGCCGCGGCGGAATAGGCTACCGCTCCTTCGTCGCCTTCCACTTCTGGGTCGCCTCGTCGTCCTCGCTGCGCGTGGCGACCCAGCGCTCGCCTTTGGGTGCCTCCTCGCTCTTCCAGAACGGCGCGTCGGTCTTCAGCCAGTCGATGAGGAAATGACAGGCGGCGAGCGCGGCCTCGCGGTGCGGCGAGGCGGTCGCCACCAGCACAATGCGGTCGCCGGGCTCCAGCCTGCCGTAGCGATGAATGATAAGGCTGGCGTCGAGCGGCCAGCGCCGGTTTGCCTCGACCTCGATCTCGGTGAGCTTCCTCTCGGTCATGCCCGGATAGTGCTCGAGGGTGAGCGCCTCGATCTTGTCGCCGCCGCCCATATCGCGCACCAAGCCGATAAAGCTCGCGACCCCGCCGATGCGTGGGTTGCCCCGCGACAGCTTTTCCAGCTCTGCGCCGACATCGAAATCCTCGCGCTGTACGCGGATCATCTCACCCTCCGGTCACCGGCGGGAAAATCGCCACCTCGTCACCGTCGTGGATTGGGTGCTCCGGCCCGACATAGTCCTGATTGACCGCGACCCGCACCGTCTTAAGGTCCTTCAGCGCCTCCGCGTAACCCGGTCCGCGCGACTTAAGCCATAAAAGCAAGGAGCTAACATCGTTAACCTCAGATGGCAGATCAAACTCCTCCTCGGCGGTGCCGATCTTGGCGCGCAGCCAGGCGAAATAGAGGAGCCGCACTTCAGCCTCGCACTCAGCCGATGATCTCGGCATAGGGGAGGAAATCGACCGTCGCGCCGGGTTGCAACCCATCCGCATCCTCGTCGAGGATGACGAACCCGTCGGTGCGGACGATCGACGACAGGATGCCGGCGCCGTCCTTCGGGTATTTGTGCGCGACAACCGCATCGCCGTCGCGACTGAGGCTGGCACGGACATACTCGCGCCGTCCTGGCCGCTTCTGGTAGGAAAAATCCGCGCGCACCCGGAACGTCGCCGGCTTCTCCTCGGCGGCGCCGGCAAGGCGCAGGATCAGCGGTCGCCCGAGGATCGCGAAGGTCAGCGCCGCGGCCACCGGGTTGCCCGGCAGTCCGATCAGGGGCACGCCCTTGATGTGCCCCAGCGCGACCGGCCGCCCCGGCTTGATCGCCAGGCGCCAGAAATCGAGCCGCCCCAGCCGCTCGATCGCGGCGCGGACATGGTCTTCCTCGCCAGTCGACACGCCGCCTGAAGTCACGATCAGATCGTGCTCTTTCGCCGCCGCGGTCAGCGTGTCGGCGAGCGCGGCGGCGTGGTCGGGACGGATGCCGAGATCGCTCACCCGACACCCCAGCCCCCGCAGTAGCGAGGCCAGCATGACCCGGTTGGCGTCGTAGATCGCGCCGGGCGGGAGCGGGATTCCGGGCTCACAAACCTCATCGCCGGTTGAGAGCAGCGCGACGCGGAGCGGCTCAAAGACCGTCAGCCGGTCATGGCCGAGCGCAGCGGCGAGGCCGAGATCGACCGGCTTCAACCGCCGCCCGGCGGGAAGGGCGACCGAACCCTTCTCGACATCCTCGCCGGCATGGCGGCGGTTGGCGCCCTTCTTGATCCCGGGCTTCAACGTGACCTTGCCGCCGGAAAAGGTGCAGTCTTCCTGCATCATCACCGTGTCCGCGCCGTCGGGCATCGGCGCGCCGGTGAAAATGCGGATCGCCTCGCCGCGCTCGATCACGCGGTCCAGCGGATGACCGGCAGCGGCGCGTCCCGTCACCGGCAGCTCCGTGTCGCGATCCGACGCGAGGTCGGCATGGACGATCGCGTAGCCATCGACCGCGCTGTTGGCGTGCGGCGGTACGTCCATCCCGGCGATGAGATCGGCCTGGAGGATGCGGCCCGCCGCTTCGGCGAGCGGTACGGTCTCCACGCCGACGACCGGGTGTACGCGTTCGGCGACCAGCGCTAGCGCCGCGTCGACGCCCAGAAGCGTCCCACCGAAGGCGAAGCAATCGTCGCTCAGTTGCGCCATGCGCCTAGCCCATCCTATCGAGGATGAAATCGGCAATGGCCGCGGCATCGGCAAGAGGGAGTACCGGCAGCGGTGCCGCCAACGCCTTGTCGGAGGCAATCGCGACGATATGCGGGTCGTCGGGATAGAGGAACGGTTTTCCAACCGAGGGGCGGTACACTTCAAGCTTTGGATGAGGTTCGCGCTTGAACCCTTCAACCAGCAGCAGATCGACCGGCGCCATTCGTTCCACCAGTTCGTGGAGCGTGGGTTCGGGTGCATTGCGCAGCTCGTGCATCAGCGCAAACCTTCGCGACGAGGCGACCATCACCTCGCTGGCGCCGGCCTGGCGGTGCACCCAGGAATCCTTGCCCGGCTGATCGATGTCGAACTCGTGGTGCGCGTGTTTGATCGTCGAGACGGTGATGCCGCGCCCGACCAGCTCCGGGATCAGCGCGGCGAGGAGGGTGGTCTTGCCGCTCCCGCTCCAGCCGGCGAGGCCGAAAACCCGCATTCCCTCACGCGAGACGCTGGGTCTTCCCGCGCGCGTCGGCACGCGGCGGCCGGGCAATATGCGACAGCCCCGCCCGCAGATAGTCGTAGCCGGTGACCAGGGTGAGGACCGCGGCGAGCCACAGCAAGGTTTCGCCGATCGCGACGACCGGGATGACATGCCAGCCGGCATCGCCGACGATCAGCACGCCGATCGCCACCATCTGGATCGCGGTTTTCCACTTGGCAAGGCGCGACACCGGTACGCCGACGCTGAGCCCAGCGAGATATTCGCGCAGCCCAGAGACTAGGATCTCGCGGCACAGAATGACCAGCGCCGGCAACAATGCCCACTCGGTCGAGAAGCGGCCCTTGGCGACCAGCATGAACAGGGTTGCCGACACCAGTAGCTTGTCGGCGATCGGGTCGAGGAAGCGGCCCAATTCGGATTGCTGCTCCCAGCGCCGGGCCATATGGCCATCAAGCCAGTCGGTGATGCCCGCCGCCGAGAACAGCGCGCAGCAGAACCACCGCGCCGAATCTCCCGACAGATAAAAGGTCCCGACCACCAGCGGGATCGCCAGGATCCGCGACAGCGTCAGCAGGTTCGGCAGACTGGTCAACGGCACCCCGGCCTCCGGACAGCAATTCCGTGGAGAAACGAGCTTTATCTTAAGCGATCCCCGTGAAAGTGGTCATAGACCTTTTGCGCGACAGCTTTGCTAATGCCGGTGACCCGCTCGATCTCGGCGAGCCCGGCGCGGGCGATGGTGCGCGCCGAGCCGAAATGGTGCAGCAACGCCTGCTTGCGCCGTGCGCCGATGCCGACGATCTCGTCGAGCGGCGATTGGCCGATCGCCTTGGTGCGTCGGGCGCGATGCGTGCCGATGGCAAAGCGGTGCGCCTCGTCGCGCAACCGTTGCAGGAAATAGAGCACGGGATCGCGCGGCTCCAAGGAAAACGCTGCCCGGCCGGGGATAAAAAAGCGTTCGCGGCCGGCATTGCGGTCGGGCCCCTTGGCGATGCCGACCAGCGCGACATCGCTGATGCCGAGCTCGTCGAGCACCCCCTGCGCGGTGCCTAATTGGCCGAGACCACCATCGATCAGCACCAGATCGGGCCAGGCGCTGCCCGTCCGCTCGGGGTCCTCCTTTATCGCCCGGGCGAACCGCCGGTGCAGCACTTCGCGCATCATCGCATAGTCATCGCCGCCGAACCCGCCGGGTTCCACGCCTGCGACGCTTTCAGCCGGCGCGACGCGCTCACCGCGGATGGTGAACTTGCGGTACTGGTTCTTCATCAGCCCTTCGGGTCCTGCGACAATCATCCCGCCGACCGCGTTCGACCCTTGGATGTGGCTGTTGTCGTAAACCTCGATCCGATTGAGCGGACCCGCCAGCCCGAGCGCCGTGGCGACACCGTCGAGCAGCTGGCGCTGCGTGCTGCTCTCGGCGAGGCGCCGGCCGAGCGCCTCGCGCGCAGTCGCCTCGATGCGTTCAATGAGCTTTTTCTTGTCGCCGCGCTTCGGCACGACGAGCGTCACTTTATGGCCGCCCAGCGACAGCGCCTCGGTGACCAAGTCTTGCTCGACCAACCGATGGCTCAGCAACACGTAAGGCGGCTTCAGCCGGTTGTCGTAGAACTGGCCGACAAAGCTCGTCAGCACCTCCTCGACCCCGAGCTGGCGGTCATGACTCGGGAAATAGGCGCGATTGCCCCAATTCTGTCCGCCGCGGAAGAAGAACACCTGCACGCAGGTGTGTCCGCCGGCCTGGTACGCGGCGATCACATCGGCATCGTCGATGCCTTGCACGTAAATGTCTTGGTGGCCCTGCACCATCGACAGCGCGCGGATGCGGTCGCGCAGCATCGCCGCCGCCTCGAAGTCGAGCGCGGCGGAAGCGGCTTCCATCTCGACCGCGAGCCGCCCTTGCACATCGGCGCTGCGGCCGGACAGAAAGCCTTTCGCCTCCTCGATCAGCGCCGCGTAATCCTCGGGCGAGATCCTCCCGACGCAGGGCGCGCTGCAGCGCTTGATCTGGAACAAGAGGCACGGGCGGGTGCGGTTGGCGAAGACGCTGTCGCTGCACGAGCGCAGCAGAAACGCCTTCTGCAAGGTGATCAGCGTGCGATTGACCGCGCCGGCCGAAGCGAAGGGGCCAAAGAACGCGCCATGTTTGTCGCGCGCGCCGCGATGCTTGGTAAGCTGCGGGAATTCATGGTCGGCGGTGATGTGGATCAACGGGAACGACTTGTCGTCGCGCAGCAGCACATTAAAGCGCGGCAGCAACCGCTTGATCATGTTGCATTCGAGCAGCAGCGCCTCGGCCTCGGTCGCCGTGACGACGATCTCGAGCGCCGTTGTCTCCGCCACCATCCGCCGCAGCCGGTTCGAGAGACCGGCGACGTGCGTGTAGTTCTGCACCCGGGTTTTTAGGTTGCGCGCCTTGCCGACATAGACCGCATCACCCTTGCGGTCGAGCATGCGGTAGACGCCCGGCCCGGCGGGCGCGTTGCGCAACGCCGCGCGCAAAACCGCGACGCCGTTGGCGATACCGCCAGCCGGCACCGGGCCGGACGCCGGCTGGGCCGACGCGATGTCGAGCCCATCCGGGCCCCGCCGCGGGTCAAACGATTCGGGCTCGGACTGACGTTGCCGCCGCGGCGCTCGCTTGGCCGGGTCGACCGGCTTCGCGGAGGTCGCATTCTCGGGTTGTTGCACGCTCGTGGGCATATCCACCGAATCTGGGGATAACTCTGTCGAAAAACCCGGTTCGCTGCCACCCAAGGGCAATGAAACCGAATGTTTCAAAGGCTTGCCTAAAAAAAAGGCAAAAAGTCAAATCATTGAATCTTCGAAATGTTTCCCGTTTGAATTATGAACAGCCTGTCACAATTGGTCTTAAACCGTGGAATCGCAAGGGTGTCACACGTAGGTAACATGCGCTGTGAACAACTTTAGCATCAGCGCCCAGAGTCGAGGCGAATCCGGGGCTTAGCTGAGGCATATTGTCACCCGCCTTATTCGAGTAGTTTAGCGTCTCCTATTCTACCACGTGAGTGTCGCGCGGCTGTGCCCAGCCGAGATGCTGGCCACCGTCGAGGGCGATCATCTGCCCGGTCATCGCCGGCGCCGCTAGCAGGAAACGCAATGCCACGGCAATCTCCTCTGGGCCGGTGCCACGCCTCAGCGGCATCGTTTCGCACTGGCGGAGGAACTGCTCGTGGCTCTGCCGCGGGCTCGGCAGAGTGGGACCGGGACCGATGCCGTTGACCCGGATGCGCGGCGCGAGCGCCAGCGCCATTGTCTGGGTCAACGTCCATAACCCAGCTTTGCTAAGGGTATAGGAGACGAAATATGGAGTCAGATTCCAGACTCGCTCGTCCAACAGATTGACGATCAGCCCGCCGGCCTGTTCGGGCAGATGGCGGGCGAATTCCTGAATCAGCACAAACGGCGCCCGCAGATTGACCGCGAGATGGCGGTCCCAGCTTTCGCGGCTCGCGGTCGCGACCGTGTCGCCCTCGAACACGGAGGCGTTATTCACCAGCACCCCCACTGGCCCGAGCTCGGCGGCGACGCGCGGCAGCAGCGATACGACGGCGCCTTCATCGGCCAGGTCGGCGGCGATCGCGACCGCCTTGCCGCTCTTGTCGTGGATTGCGGCCACGAGTTTTTCGGCGGCCTTTCCAGACGCATTGTAATGCACCGCCACCGCGAAACCGGCCTCGGCCAGGGCCAGCGCGCAAGCGCGGCCGATGCGCTGGCCCGCACCGGTGACGAGCGCTGCCTTCGGTATCTCCGGCGTCGGTAACGCGCCGCTTGGCGTCTCGTCAGAACCGGCGGGCACGGCGGTCCTTTTTCGCCCGCATCTTGGCGCGCATCACGTCGCGTGCCGAGACACCGGCGCGCCCGGCGATCGACCGCCCGCGCGAGCCCTCGGTGCGCCCAATTCCCGCCGGTGCGGTGCTCGCCGCGAGGCCGAGTTCGGCCTGCTCCAGCCGCTTGATCTCGTCGCGCAGGCGCGCGGCCTCCTCGAATTCGAGATCGGCCGCCGCGGCGCGCATCCGCTTTTCGAGGTCGGCGATGACCGATTTCAGGTCCTTGCCCTGGTAATGCGCGGCGTCGCTTTCGCCGAGCCCCACGGTGACGTGATCGCGCTCATAAGCGCTGTCGAGGATGTCGGCGATGCCGCGGCGGATGCTTTCCGGGGTGATGCCGTGCGCGGCGTTGTATTCCTGCTGCTTCTCGCGCCGCCGGCTGGTCTCGGCGAGCGCTGCCTTGAGGCTGTCGGTCATGTGATCGGCATAGAGGATCGCGCGACCCTCGACGTGGCGTGCGGCCCGGCCGATCGTCTGGATCAGCGAGGTGCGTGAGCGCAGATAGCCTTCCTTGTCGGCGTCGAGGATCGCGACCAGCGCGCATTCAGGAATATCAAGCCCTTCGCGCAACAAGTTGATGCCGATCAGGATGTCGAACACGCCAAGCCGCAGATCGCGAATGATCTCGATGCGCTCGATTGTATCGACGTCGGAATGCAGGTAGCGGACGCGCAGCCCGGCTTCATGCAAATATTCGGTCAGCGCCTCGGCCATACGCTTGGTCAGGGTGGTGACCAGCGCGCGCTGCCCCTTGGCGGCGATCTCGCGGCACTCGGCCATCAGATCGTCGACCTGGTTCTCGATCGGGCGGATGATGCAAGGCGGGTCGATGAGACCCGTGGGCCGCACGATCTGCTCGACGAAGACGCCGCCGACCCGCTCCATCTCCCAGCGCCCCGGGGTCGCGGAGACAAAGATTGTCTGGCCGCGATAGGCGTCCCACTCCTCGAATTTGAGCGGCCGGTTGTCGGTGCACGACGGCAGCCGGAAACCGTACTCGGCGAGCGTCGTCTTGCGCGTCCAGTCGCCGCCGAACATGCCGCCGAGTTGCGGCACCGTGACATGGCACTCGTCGACGATCACCAGTGCGTCGCGCGACATGTATTCGAAAAAGGTCGGCGGTGGCTCGCCGGGCTTGCGGCCGGTGAGATAGCGCGAATAGTTCTCGATCCCGGCACAGGCGCCGGTCTCCTCGATCATTTCGACATCGTAATTGGTGCGCTG
>DATNJF010000022.1:0-2678 GCA_035604035.1 Allostellaceae bacterium
TGCATCGGCCCGACCAGGAGCAGCAGGTTCGGGTCCATCGTGCGGCCGTCCCGAGCCGCGACATCGTTGGCGATCTGCCAGTTCGAGCCGAGCGCGTCAAAGCCGAACGGGTTGGTCGCGGCGACGCAGATCATGCCGAGATCATATTTGCCGGCGAGCCGTCCGCCGGACGGGGTCACCGCGCTCACCACGGCGACCTCGGGATAAGGCTTGGTGTAGGGCAAGAGGTGCAGCCGGCACCCCTCCATCGTGTACCACTCGGTCTTCTCGGTGACGATCTCGCCACGGAAGAGGCGGAGGATCGCGTCCAACGATTCGGCCATGCGGTCGCGCTGGGTGATCGGGTCGATCCCCATCATGATCGCGTCAGATGCGAGAAGGCCCGGGCCGGCGCCGAACATCACCCGGCCGCGCGTCATGTGGTCGAGCTGGACGATGCGGTCGGCGACCATCATCGGATGGTGGTAGGGCAGCGAAATGACGCCGGTGCCGAAGCGGATGTTCTTGGTGCGCTCGGCGGCGACGGCGATGAAGATCTCCGGCGACGAGATGATCTCGAAACCGGCGGAGTGGTGCTCGCCGATCCAGGCCTCATGAAAGCCCAGCTTATCGAGCCAGGTCATCAGCTCGAGGTCGCGTTCGAGGCACTGCGTCGGGTCTTCCTCGTTCGGATGGAACGGCGGCAGGAAAATCCCGTGCGGAGGTTGATCTCGGTCATTACGCAGCCTCGCGGGTGTTGGCGAGACGATGCTAACGGAGTTCGTCGGCGGGGCAAACATTCCCCGCCTGCAACGCTGACCCGTCCTTGCGTCGCGCCGCCTCGCGGGCGAAGCTCGCCGCCATGAGCAACAATCTCCCGGCGAGCGAACCGGCGGGCGCCGTATCGCCGCGGGCCGCGCCAATTTCGCGCGAGCACATCGTGATCATCGATGTGGTCACGCGCCGACCGGAGGACAGGCCCACTCACGACACCATCGACGAGATTGCCGAATGGCTGGTTGGCCCGACCCGCCTGATCGACTCGGGGACGGCGAGCTTCGATGAATTCGCCTGGCGCCTGTTGGCGGCGGGGATGCCGCTGCTACGCGTGACGCTCCACGTCGGCACGATTCACCCGCAATTTCTCGGCTCGACGATCGTGTGGTGGCGCGACACAGGGCAGACCACGCAGGTCATGATCGGACACGAAATCGGCGATGCGATCCCCTACGAGAAAAATCCGGTCCGGCGCGTGTGCGAGGGCGGCGAGACATTGCGCCGGCGCCTCGACCTCCCTGACGAACAGCTCGATTTCGATGTGCTGATCGAACTGCGCGACCGCGGCGGCACCGACTACATCGCCTTGCCGATCGCCGGCGCGCACGCGATCGATTACATGGTCACGTTCGTCACCGACCGCCCCGGCGGCTTCACGCCCAAGGAGATTGCCGACCTCACGCGGGTCGCCCGGCGGCTCGCGGTTACCGTCGACCGGTACAGCCAATCGTGGATCACCCACAACGTGCTGACCGCCTATCTCGGCGCGCGAACCGGGCCAAAGGTGCTGGCCGGGCAGATCCGCCGCGGCGCCGGCATCGAGTTGACCGCGGTGCTGTGGTCATCCGATTTGCGCGGCTTCACCGAGCGCTCCGACCGGCTGCCGAGCGAGCGGATGATCGCGATCCTCAACGCGCTGTTCGAAGCCCAGGCGGCCGCGATCCGCGATCACGGCGGCGAGATCCTCAAATTTATCGGCGACGGCATTCTCGCGGTGTTCCCGATCGAGGAGGCGGCTGCGGCGCCCGACATCGCGCGTGGAGCGGTCGCCGCGGCGCAGGCGGCGATCGATGCGGTGCGGGGTCTCATCGAGCATCCGGCAATGGTGGATGAGCCGCCACTCGAAATCGTCGTCGCGCTGCATATCGGCACGGTCAATTACGGCAATATCGGCGCCACCGACCGGCTCGACTTCACCGTCATCGGGCCGGCGGTCAACCTTGTCAGCCGTATCGAGGCGGTCGCCAAGGCGCTCGACCAGCCGATCGTCGTCAGCGATGAGTTGGTGCAGGTTTTGGGCGGCGGCGTGGTCTCGCTCGGCCGGCACCAGCTGCGCGGTCTGGCAGCGCCGCGCGAGCTTTTCACCCCGCGCTAGCTCCGTCCCGGCGGAAATTCAGGCCAGACCCCGCGTTTTCGGCGGCTAAAGACTATTCCTCGCGCCGCCGTCGCACGTCATGATGCAGTGCAAAATGCTGAAGGAGCTTGTTTTTGCCATGAGCTTGTCGCCCGAGGAGTACCGCGAGCATCTTGAGTCGACGGCCGTACGCGCCGGCTTCAGCTTTGACGGGGTCGTGCTGCCGCAAAGCCATGAATTTCATCACGGCAAGATGCGGTTTCACTACCTCGATTGGGGCAACAAGCATTTGCCGACCATCGTGTTTCTGCATGGCGGCGCGCTCAACGCCCATACCTGGGACCTCGTCTGCCTGGCGCTGCGCGACGAATACCATTGCGTCGCGCTCGACCAGCGCGGCCACGGCGACAGCGACTGGTCGGACGACGCGGACTACTCGATGGGCGCGCAGCTCACCGATACCAAGGGGTTTGCGGACCATCTCGGCCTCGACAAGTTCACCCTCGTCGGCATGTCATTGGGCGCGATCAATTCGCTGGCCTTCGCGGTCAACCATCCCGAGCGGCTC
>DATNJF010000023.1:0-11762 GCA_035604035.1 Allostellaceae bacterium
GACATCCTCGCCTTCGAGGGGCCGGCGTTGGCGTGGAAGAAGGCGCTGGGCGCCGCGCGTCTCAGTGTGCTCGATCTCGATCTGGTCGAGACTCACGACTGTTTCACCATCGCCGAGCTGATCGAATACGAGGCGATGGGGTTGACCGCGCCGGGCGAAGGCTCGCGCGCGATCCTCGAAGGCTGGACTGAGAAGGACGGAAAATTGCCCATCAACCCGTCTGGCGGGCTTAAATCTAAAGGTCATCCCGTCGGTGCGACCGGCGTGTCGATGCACGTGCTGGCGTCGATGCAGGTGATGGGCGCCGCCGGCGGCATGCAGATCCCCGGCGCCGCGCTCGCTGGGGTGATGAACATGGGCGGCGCCGCGGTCGCCAATTTCGTCAGCATCCTCGAACCGCTGCGCGGCTAGCGATGGCGTCGTTTCGTGCGCTCGTCCTCCACGAGGAGGGCGGCAAGGTCACGCCGCATATCCAGGATGTCGAAGACGCTCGCCTGCCCGAGGGCGAGGTCACCGTCGCGGTCGAGTATTCGACGCTCAACTACAAGGACGGGATGATCCTTCAGGGGATCGGTCGGCTGGTGCGCGCCTATCCGCATGTTCCGGGGATCGATTTCGCCGGCACCGTCGAGCAATCGGATTCCCCTGCGTTCAATCCCGGCGAGCGGGTGGTGCTGACCGGTTGGCGGGTCGGCGAAGCACAATGGGGCGGCTACGCCGAGAAGGCCCGGGTCAAGGCCGAATATCTTGTGCCCCTGCCTGATCGGCTCAGCACGCGTCAGGCAATGGCGATTGGCACCGCCGGGCTTACCGCGATGCTCGCGGTCGTCGCGCTGGAGAAACACGAGCTCGGCGGCGGCAGCGAGGTATTGGTCACGGGCGCGGCCGGCGGGGTCGGGGGCGTGGCGATAGTGCTCTTGGCCAAGCTCGGCCACAGGGTCGTGGCTTCCACTGGCCGGGCCGAACTCAAGGATTATCTCGAAGGTCTCGGTGCCGCCGAGATCGTTGACCGCGGCGCGTTTTCGGCACCACCGGCGCGCCCGCTCGACCGTGAGCGCTGGGATGGGGCGATCGACGCGGTCGGCGGTACGACCTTGGCGACCATCCTCACGCAATTGAAGTACCGCGCCAGTGTTGCCGCCTGCGGGCTGGCCGGCGGCAGCGATCTGCCGGTGACGGTGATCCCGTTTCTGCTGCGCGGGGTCAATTTGCTCGGCATCGACTCGGTGATGTGCCCGAAATGGCCGCGGATCGACGCCTGGCAGCGCCTCGCCCGCGACCTGCCGCTCGACAAGCTCGACGCGATGACCGATGAGGTGCCGCTTTCCGGAGTCGCCGCGCTGGCTCCCAAGATTTTATCGGGCGCGGTGCGGGGCCGCACCGTGATCGACGTCAGGCGCTGATCTGCCGTAAACTCTTGCTCTGTTTTGCGTGAAGGAGCCTCCATGGCGCTGGTTTTGACCGAGGACAGCCCGACAATCACCGCCGCCGAATGGCAGGCGCGGCTCGATCTCGCCGCCGCACACCGCCTGGCGGTCTGGCATGGGTTCAGCGAGGGCATCTTCAACCATCTGACCTTGTCGGTCCCGGGCAAGAGCGACCGCTATTACCAGATCCCGTTCGGGCTGCATTGGTCCGAGGTGACGGCCAGCTGCTTCATGGAGGTCGGCTGGGACGGAAGCGTGCTGGAGGGCGAGGGTGAGGTCGAGCAGTCGGCCTACTGCATTCACGCGCCGATCCACCGCCTCGTGCGCGTGCATGCCTGCGTGCTGCACACCCACATGCCCTACGCGAGCGCCTTGTCGCGGCTCGAGGAGCAGGAGATCAAGCCGATCGGCCAGACCGAGATCGGGCTCATGGACAAGATCGCCTACGACAACACCTATACCGGCCCCGCTCTCGACCCGGCCGAGGGCGAGCGGCTCGCCGGCATTCTCGGGCCCGACAGGAAAATCTTGTTTATGGCCAATCACGGGGTCGCGGTGTGCGGCGAAAGTGTCGCCGAGGCCTACGACCTGCTCTACTACCTGGAGCGCGCCGCACAGGTGCACCTTTACGCAATGTGGACCGGGCGCAAGCTGCGCGAGGTAACCCCCGAAGTGGTCACACACACCCAGCAGCAATACGAGGCGGTCTGGCCCAAATACGGTAACAAATCGACTTGGGACCACCACTTCGACGCGCTCAAGCGGCTGCTCGACCGCAAGGAACCCGACTATGCCGACTAAACAGGGAGAGAACCGATGAATGACGTCAGCCCGGCCCGCAAGCTTTCGGCGGAAGCAATCAGCCCGGCCAAATTCGCTCATTTCGTGTTGCGCACCGGCCAGCTCGACAAGATGGCCGAGTGGTATCGCACGGTGCTCAATGCCCGCATCGTGTTCCGCGACCAGGTGCTGTGCTTCCTATCGTATGACGACGAGCATCACCGGCTGGCGCTGATCAACATGCCGGGCGCCGGCGTGCGCGACCCCGAGTCGACCGGCACCGACCACGTCGCCTACAGCTACAACGGACTTGGCGATCTGCTCTCGACCTACCGCCGGCTCAAGGCCGCCGGGATCACGCCGAACTGGCCCATCAATCACGGGGTCACCACGTCGATCTACTACCGCGACCCGGACAACAACCGGGTCGAGCTGCAGATCGACAATTTTCCGACGTCAAAGGAATTGGACGGGTATTTCCAAAGCCAGGCGTTCCGCGACAACCCGGTCGGCGTGACTTACGACCCCGAGGAGATGTGCCGCCGCTACGAAGCCGGTGAGCCGATAGCCTCGCTGCTCAAAATCCCGCCGCTGCCAGAGGGTAAGACCCCTTGGGACATGCTCAGTCAGCACTGAAGATCGGTAACCCCCATGATCACCATCGATCTAAGCGGCAAGACCGCGCTGATCACCGGCGCCGCGTCGGGCATCGGGTTGGCGACGGTTGAAATCTTCGCCAAGGCTGGCGCAACCGTGGCGCTCAATCATCTGCCCGACGATCCGCGCGGGGCCGAGCAGGTCGAACGGCTAAAAGGCCAGGGACTCAAGGTCATCGCCGCGCCGGGCAATGTCGCGACGCCGGTCGAGGCCGAGACCATGGTCGGGCGCGCGATAGACGCGCTCGGGCGGCTCGACTATTTATTCAACAATGCTGGCACCCCGGCGACCCCGGCGCCGATCCCGTTCCCCGAGCTCGACCGCCTCACCGAGGGGTTCTGGCAGACGATCCTCAACACCAATTTAATCGGACCGTTTCGCTGCGCCCATGCCGCGGTGCCGGCGCTGCGCGCGGCGAAGGGCGCGATCTGCAGCACCGCCTCGATTGCCGGTACCCAAGGCAGCGGCAGCTCGATCCCCTATGCGGCCAGCAAGGCCGGGGTCATCAACCTGACGCGTAGCCTCGCCCGCGCGCTGGCGCCGGACATCCGCGTCAACGCCGTAGCGCCGGGGTTTGTCGACAGCCCGTGGAACAAAGACTGGCCCGCCGACCGCAAGGAGGCCTCGGTCGAGCGCACGCCGCTGAAGCGCGCCTGCTCGCCGCATGACATTGCTGAGACGGCGTTCTTCCTGCTGGCTGGCAGTTCGATGATCACGGGACAGACGATCATAGTCGATGGCGGGCTGACGCTCTAAAAAAAATCGGGAGGAAATCATGGCGGAGACGATGAACGGCGCCGACTGGCTCGCGCGCGCGCTTTCCAGCACCGGCATGACCCATGTGTTTTTCGTCGAGTCCACCATGCGGCGTACCCTGCTGGCGCTCGGCGATCTCGGGGTGAAGCCGATCCTTGCCCATTCCGAGAAAGCTGCGGCTTACATGGCCGACGGTTATTCCCGCGTCGCGATGCGGCCGGGCATCTGCATGGCGCAATCAGTCGGCGCAGCCAACCTCGCGTCGGGACTACAGGACCCGTATCTCGGCCATGCTCCGGTGATTGCGCTGACCGGACGCAAGGAGCCCTCGTTTCAACACCGCAACTCCTATCAGGAGATCGCGCACGCGCCACTCTTCGCGGCGGTGACAAAATTCTCGACCCCGGTCGACTCGACCGGCGAGCTGCCGCGCCTCTTGCGGCACGCCTGGCGCTCGGCGCTTGCCGACCCGGTGCGGCCGACGCACCTCGATTTCAACGGGCTGCAGGGCGATGTCATCGAACTGGGCCAAACCGACGCGCCGGTCGAGATCGAGACCGAGGCGCGGAAAATCCCGGTGCATCGTCCGGTCGCCGACGAGCGCGATATCGCAAACGCGGCGAAAATTCTGAGCGGCGCGAAGCGGCTGGCGATCGTTGCTGGCGATGGCGCGGCGGCCTCGCGTGTGGGTCCGGAAATCTTGGCGCTGGCCGAAGCCATGGCTGCGCCCATCGCCACGACGCTGGGCGCACGTGGCATTATCCCGACCCGGCATCGGCTCTCGGCCGGAGTGGCCGGCAGCTATTCGGCGCCACCGGCCAATCGCATTGTCCACAGCGCAGATATGGTGTTGTTCATCGGGTGCGATACCGGCGACCAGGTGACGCTCAATTGGCAGATCCCGCCGATCGACACGAAGATTGTGCAGATCGATGCAGATCCGACCGAACTCGGCCGATCCTACTCAAACACGACCGGCCTTGTCGGCGACCCGAAGGCGACCGTGGCCCGCCTCGTCCAGATCGTCGGCAAGCCGGCGCGCGACGGCGGCTTCGCCGAGGAGGCGGCGCGGATCGTCGCCGATTGGCGCGAGAGCATGGCGCCGCTCGGCGCCAAAAACACCGCGCCGATTGCAGTGGAGCGGCTCTGCGCCGAAATCACCAAGGCGCTGCCGCCAGACGGTGTGCTGGTCGCCGACACCGGCTATTCCGGCATCTGGACCGGGACGATGATCGACCTCAACGGCGCCGGGCAGACCTATCTGCGCGCCGCCGGGTCGCTCGGCTGGGCATTTCCCGCATCGCTCGGGGCACAATGCGCCGCAGGCAGCCGGCGTGTCGTCTGCTTCACCGGCGATGGCGGCTTCTATTACCACCTCGCCGAGCTGGAATCGGCGCGGCGCTATCAGATCCCGGCGGTGATCGTGATCAACAACAATTCCGGGTTTGGTCAGAACCTGACCGGGGTGCGCCGCATTTCGGGCAACCGGCCCGGGCGCGGCGAGGAGCTGATCCGCTTTGGCCCAACCGATTTCACCAAGGTCGCCGCTAGTTTCGGCGTGCGTGGAATCCGTGTCGAGGAACCCGGCCGGATCGCGTCGGCGCTCAGCGAGGCGCTCGCCGCCAACGAACCGATTGTCGTCGATGTGGTAACCGACCTCGAGCCGCGCGCTCCAGAGGCCTGGTCGCCGCCGCGCTAACCGGCCTCGCGTTTGCGTTCGGGCGCGCTCTTGGCGTTGCGTCGAAACTGGGGTGCGTCCGCAATCGGCGCGCTGTTGGCGGCGAGATAGATCGCCTTGTTGGTAAGCCGAAAACGCGAAACGATAACCATACAAACGTATGCGGCTCAATCGGTTTGATTGCACCGTTCCCGTTTCGCGAGTTTCGCTAGATCGGTGAGCATGAGGGATACCCGATTTCTTTTTTTGGCTGGCCGTTAGCGGCATTCGCTCATAAGGTCGGCGCACGCGAATTGTGGCGAGAAAGCTTGGCAAAACGGAGGAGCGGCGATGGCGTTCGAGTTCGGCATGTTTCATGAGTTCCAGCGCCCAGCCGGGATTACCGAGGAAGAAGCCTTCACGACCTCGTTCGAGCAGATCGACGCCGCGGAGCGCTGGGGCCTCGACGCCATGTGGCTCGCGGAAATCCATGTCGCGCCGGAGCGGTCGGTGTGCTCGGCACCCCTAACTCTGGCCAGCGCGATCGCCGCGCGCACCAAGCGGATGAAGATCGGAACCGGCGTTCAGGTGCTCCCGCTCTGCCATCCCCTCCGCCTTGCCGAAGAGGTGGCGACGGTTGACCAGATCAGCCACGGACGGCTGATCTTCGGCGTCGGACGCAGCGGTTTCCCACGGACCTATGAGGCCTACGGCGTGCCCTATGGCGAAAGCCGCGAGCGTTTCGCCGAGACGTTGGAAATCCTGAAACGCGCCTGGACCGAGCCGAAATTTTCGTACAAGGGCAAGTACTACAGCTTCGATAACGTCGCGCTGACGCCGAAGCCTTTTCAAAAACCGTGGCCGGAAATCCGCATCGCCGCCAATAGCGCCGATACCTTTCCGGCGATCGCCAAGCTCGGCCACGCGGTATTTGTCGCGGTGCGCCTGGGGACGATCGAGGAGCTCGGCCCCAATATCGATGCCTATCGCAAGGCTTGGAAGGAGGCCGGGCACCCGGGCGAAGGCCAGGTGTTCCTGCGCGCTCCGGTCTATGTTGCCGAGACAGACAAGGCCGCGATCGAGGAGCCCGAAGAGAGCATCATGTATTTCTATCGCTATCTCGGCGAGCGGCTCGAGGACTCGGCGACGCGGCAAGGCGTTCGGGCGGTCGAGGATCGCGCCGCGCGCGGCCGGCGGTTGCAGACGATCACCTATGAGGACGCGCTCAAGGAGAAGCTGATCGTCGGCTCGCCAGAGCGGGTCGCCGACCGGCTGATGGGGCTGAAGGATACGCTCGGCCTCGACGGCATCCTGGCCGAGATGAACTGCGGCACCAAAATTCCACATCAGCGGGTCATGAAGTCGCTGCAATTGCTCTGCAAAAAGGTGATGCCGAAATTCCATTAAGTCAAAAGGTTCACGGCAACATCTTCGCGTCGGACTTCAAGTCGGCGCCTTATTGGTGGGAAGCATATCGGCCGGTTGCCGGCGACCTTGTCGAGGTGCCGCGCCGAGCGCGTGTGGCTATTGTCGGCGGTGGTTACGCCGGTTTGTCGGCGGCGCTCGAGCTGTCGAAGCACGGCGTCGACGCCGTCGTGTTCGAGCGCGGCGCGCTCGGCGAGGGCGCCAGCACCCGCAATGGCGGCGCGGTCAGTGGCGGCGTCAATGTTGGCAAAAGCTTTAGCGGCAAGCCGGCGGAAATCGATCCCAAACGCGCCGGTCGTATGCTGTCCGACGCCTACGATGCGTTCGCGCTTGTCGAGCGGCTGATCGAGGAAGAAGGCATCGACTGCATCTGGCAGAAGCGCGGCCGGTTTGTCGGCGCCTGGACTCCCCAGCATTTCGCTTATCAGCGATCGCGGCTCGGCAGCCTCAATGATAACGCTCAGTCCGGCGCCTACATGGTGCCGCGCGAGCGCCAGCGCGGTGAGATCGCCAGCGACTATTACTTTGGCGGCATGGTGGTCGAACGCTCGGCCAGTCTGCATCCTGCGCTCTACTACAAGGGACTGCTCGATGCTTGCCGACGGCGCGGTATTGGGGTGTGCGCCGAAGCATCGGTCGAAAACATTGCTCAAGCTGGCTCCAGCTGGCGGATCACCACTAGCCGCGGCGAGATCGAGGCCGGCGATGTGGTCATCGCCACCAACGGCTATACCGGCGCGCTGACGCCGCGCCTGCGGCGTCGCATCGTGCCGATCGCCAGCCACATCATCGCTACCGAGGAGTTGGCGGACGACCTGGCGCGGTCGCTGATCCCCAAGGGCCGCACCCTCAGCGATACCAAGCGCGTTCTTTGCTATTACCGGATGTCGCCGGACGGCAAGCGCATGGTGTTTGGCGGCCGCGCCCGGTTCACCCAGGCCGACCCGCTGCTGTGCGCGCGCGTGCTCCACGGCTACATGACCGAGCGCTTCCCGCAGCTCTCCGGTGTGCGCATCACCCATGGCTGGACCGGCAACACGGCGTTCACTCTCGATGCCCTGCCGCATATGGGCGAGGACGAAGGGCTGCATTACGCGCTCGGCTGCAACGGCAGCGGGATCGCGATGATGACCTATCTTGGCTACCAGACCGCGCGAAAGATCGCCCGCGCAGCCAACTACGCCTGTGCCTTCGATAGTGCAGAATTTCCCGATCACCCGCTTTACTCAGGCAATCCGTGGTTCTTGCCGCTGGTCGGCTCCTATTACCGGTTGCGCGATCGGCTCGATCGGATGCTCGCCTGAGCCGGGCGCGACGCGCTATTATCGGGGTAACGCCTTACGGGAGGGCACGATGGAATTCGATACCTTCAAATCGTCGCTAGCGGGCGCGTCGCCCCCAGCCGGGATCAGCGGCGCGGTGCAGGCGCTGTGGTGGCAGGCCAAGGGCGATTGGCACAAGGCGCATCGCTGCGCTCAGGCCGACGCCAATGAGAAGGGCGCCTGGGCCCATGCCTATCTGCACCGGGTCGAGGGCGACCAGATGAACGCCGGCGGCTGGTACAAGCGCGCCGGCAAGACGCCGTCGAGCGCAACGCTCGACAGCGAGTGGGAAGAGATCGCACGCGCGCTGCTGAAGTAGCCTAGTCCGCTGCTTCCCGCTCGTATTTGCGAGCGGGCGTGTTGATCGGCTCGGAAAGCGGGGCGGCGGCGAACGAGGTTGCCCGGCGCTCGGTCGGCGCATCACCGTAGAGCGTGGTGCGCTGGCGCGGGGTGCGGCCGAGCGAGCGGATCAGCTCTTCCATCGCCTCCGGCGGCATCTCCTGGCCGAAGCTGGCGCCGGCGGCGCGCGAGATGCTTTCATTCATCAAAGTACCGCCGAGATCGTTGCAACCGGCGTTGAGGCAAGCCGCCGCGCCGGCGGCGCCGAGCTTGACCCAGGACGTCTGAATGTTGGGGATCAGCGGGTGCAACGCCAGCCGCCCGACGGCGTGCATCAGCACCGCCTCGCGATAGGTCGGCCCCAGCCGCGCGCCTCCCTTCAGCGATATCGGTGCTTCCATCGGTATGAAAGGCAGCGGTACAAACTCGGTGAACCCGCCAGTCCGCGCTTGCAATTCGCGCACGCGCAGCAAGTGCCGCGCCCAATGCTCATACCGATCGACATGGCCGTACATGATCGTGACGGTCGCGCGCAGCCCGACATTGTGCGCCGCCTCCATGACCTGCAGCCATTCGGCGGTCTTGACCTTGTCCGGGCAGATGATCGCGCGGACTTCGTCGTCGAGGATTTCAGCCGCCGTGCCGGGGAGCGAACTGAGACCCGCGTCGCGCAACTCGGCAAGGTAGTCGGGAAGGGTGCGGCCCAAGGTCTTGGCGCCCTGCCAGATCTCCAGTGGTGAGAAGGCGTGGATGTGCAGGCCCGGCACCGCCGCCTTGATCGCCCGGCACACGCCAAGATAGGCCGCGCCGGTATATTCGGGATGGATGCCACCCTGCAGGCAGACTTCCGTCGCGCCGCGTTCCCAGGCTTCCTCGCAACGGCGGACGATCTCGTCCATGTCGAGGTTGTACGGCCGCCCCCGCAGGTTTTCGCTGAGCTTGCCCTTGGAGAAGGCGCAGAACTGACAGCGGAAATAGCAGATGTTGGTGTAGTTGATGTTGCGGGTGACGACATAGCTGACCGTGTCGCCATTGACTTCCCGGCGCAGACGATCGGCCGTCTCACAGACCAGGTCGAACGCGTCACCGCGCGCTTCGAACAATGCGACGATATCGTGCTCGCTCAAGGTCTCGCCCGCAGTCGCGCGAGCGAGGATCGGTTCGAGCGGCGCGAGAAGGGCGTTATTCCCCATGCGCCTGCCAGCGTAGGGCGGAGCGGTACCGGCACCCGGGCTCCACGGATCGGTGCGCGCAAAACCCTGCGTGTCGATGTTGCGCAGGGTCGGGGTGCGCAGCGCGGGGTCGAGCCATTTCGCCGGCGCGAGCGCGTATTCGGGATAGATTGCCAGCCGCTCGACCAATAACTTCCCGGCCGCGGTGGTGCGCTGGGCTAGAAGATCGAGGCCGGGCCACGGTGCCTCAGGATTGACGTGATCGGGCGTCACCGGCGATACGCCGCCCCAATCGTTGATCCCGGCGGCGATCATCGCTTCGAGCGCGTCGGGCATCAGGTTCGGCGGCGCTTGGATGTTCATCGCCGGGCCGAAGATCAGCCGCGCGATCGCGATGGTCCAGAGGTGATCGACCTCATCGGGCTCGGCCGCGGCGGCCATTTTTGTGTCGGCTTTCGCCCTAAAGTTTTGGATGATGATCTCTTGTATATGACCATATTTTATTTGAATGTTTTGCAATGCGAGCAATGCCTCGATGCGTTCGCGCCGCGTCTCGCCAATTCCTATCAATATGCCCGTGGTGAACGGCACGGCGGCTTCGCCGGCCGCGGCGATGGTCGCCAGCCGCCGCGCCGGTAATTTGTCGGGAGACCCGAAATGCGGTCCGCCGCGCTGCGACAGCCGTTCGCTCGCACTTTCCAGCATGATCCCTTGTGACGCGGACACTTTTCGCAGCGCTGTGAGGTCATCGCTGGTCAGCAGACCGGGGTTGAGATGCGGCAACAGCCCGGTTTCCTTGAGTACTAGGCCGGCCATCTCGGCGAGGTAGGAGAGGGTGGTCTCGTGGCCGAGCGCAGCCAGCTCGTCGCGTGCGGCGCGGTAGCGGAGCTCAGGCTTATCGCCGAGAGTGAACAGCGCCTCGTGGCATCCGGCCGCGGCGCCGGCTCGGGCTATCTCTAGCACCTCATCACGGGTGAGATAGACCCGCTCGCCCTTGCGCGGCGGATGCGCGAAGGTGCAGTAGTGGCAGACATCGCGGCAGAGCTGGGTCAGTGGGATGAAGACTTTCCGCGAGTAGGAGACAAGCCCGCCGTGACCCGCATCGCGTAAGCCCGCGGCAATCCGCATCAGTGCCGGCAAATCTTCGCATTCGGCGAGGGCGAGCGCGTCGGCCTCGGAAAGCGTCACGCCGGCTTTGGCGTGAGCCAGGATCGTCGCGAAGAAATCTGTCAATCCAACCTCTCGCCCACGTTTTCGGCAACTAGCCTGCCCGCGCGTGTGCGCGTGCCGAGCCTTGCAAAATGATGGAGGTCTTGCGGATTGTCGATATCGAAGGCGATCCCGGGCAGGCGCATGACGCATGGCTCGATACCACAGGCGCGGGCCGCGGCAAGGTGCGGGAAGAAGCTGTCCTCGCCAAAGCGCAGCGGAACGGCGTCAGGCGGCGACATCAAGATCGCATTCGAACCCTGATCGTCATGCGCCGGCGCGATGGTGAAGGCCGGGGCAGGGCCATGAGCGCCGATTAGCTGTTCGATCTCCGCCGCGGTGACGAGCGGCAGGTCGCCAGGAATCGTCAGTATTGTGTTGCGGCGATGTGCGATCAGATATCGAGCTCCCGCTGTCACTGCGCCGGTATGGCCCTCGCGCGCGCCATCGGCGATCGTCTCGGCGCCGTAGCTTCGGGCGAGGGCGGTGGCCTGCGGGTCGACGGTCACCAAGATCACGCCCCCGAGCCCTTTCACCGCTGTTGCCGCGTCCAGCACGTCTTCGAGCATCGCCAGCGCCAGAGCCTGGCGCAGGGGCGACGACAGAACGGGCGCGAGGCGCTGCTTCGCGTCGTGCGCCTCCTTGACCGGGATGATCGCCCAGATTTTGGCTGGATCGCTCATCGGCGGACACGGTCCGCGGCGTCGAGGACAATGCGCGCCAGAGCCTCGCGATCCTCCAGCGTCACCATCAAGGTGGGCGCCAGCACAACCGGTAGGTCCAGTCCAGCCATCGCACCGCGGTCGGCCTCGTCAGCGATATAGATATCGAGAAACTCTTGATAATGCCGAGCAACCGCGGCGGCACTCACCGGCAACCCCAGCTCTTCCATCATCTTCGCGGTCGGGCCCTTGACGGCCTGACCGCCAATGATCGGCGACACCGCGACGACCGGCGCCTGGCACAGCCGCAGCGCACCGCGCACGCCGGGAATGCTCAAGATCGGGTCGATGCTGAT
>DATNJF010000024.1:0-5364 GCA_035604035.1 Allostellaceae bacterium
GAGCGCCGGCTCCAATGCACCTCGATATCCCCTACGATCTCCGACCGGTTGGTGCGGAGCGAGTTGACCATGTTGGGGTGATCGTCGGGTAGCGGGCGCGACAGCCAACCTGCCTCTGGCAGCCCGCCACTGATAGCTTCGGGAAATACCTATCGTGCCAATGGCTGCTCACCGGGGCAATCCACCCCGGTGAGCTTCGGAAAGGTCGGAGACAGCTCTCTCGCAGAGCTGCCTGCTGCATTTTGCTGCGCGGTCGGTTCTGAGTAAATCCCGACCCTCTAGTTGATCGGCCGCGGCAGATATCCTCGACACCCGATACTGTTCTGAGGAAATCGTGCCGGAACCCAAAAGATGCTCGTTGTGCGGGATGGACGTGAACCGGCACGGACTTGCCCGTCATCTTGAATGGGGTGAGGTACAACACGCCTTCTGTTCCTATCGGTGTGAGTTCTTTTGGCGCCGCACGTGCACCGCTGAGCCTTACTTCGCAGAAGCCGTGCCAACGTCATTCTCTCCACCGAACCGTTAGCCGGTTGGGATATCCGTCCGGTGATTCTCGTGCCGCAGCTCGTCCGCCTCACTGGTGTGTGAGGCCGGCTTTGCACGCCGGTGCACAGGCGGCCCTTCGCGGATATTCGCCTGTTCTAGCTGTTTTTCGACGTCGCTTGCGACGGTGTGAGTAGTTTCCGAACCTCGCGGCTCGGGCTGGCCACGACGTACGCTTTGTGAGCAAAGAGCTTTTTTGTCTATGAACCAGGCGGCAAAAATTAGCTCGCCGCGCCAGCGCTAGGATTCGTGATATCATCGCGACGCCGCCAGCCTTCCCAAGGGATTCGCGGCGAGAAAGAACCGCATGGCAATAAGAAACCGGACAGGAAAGGTCAACGCGGCCCGCGTGCGGTGGCCAAACGTGCCTCTCCCTTGCCGACTTTACCCGTAAAGATTGACTTTCCGATTGTCGCGCTGGGTGCCTCGGCGGGCGGCCTCGACGCGTTCCGCCAGCTCTTCGACGCGCTGCCGGCGGATAACGGGATGGCGTTCATCCTGATCACGCATCTCGACCCGACCCATGCCAGCATGATGGTCGAGCTGCTGGCCAGCCATACCAAGATGAACGTCCTGCAGGCAGCCGATGGCATGCCGCTCGAGCGCAAGCATGTCTACGTCATTCCGCCGGCAACCTATCTTTCGATCCACGGCGGCGCTCTCAAGCTATCGGTGCCGCGAGAGCGTCACGGAGCACGCCTGCCGTTCGACTTTTTCCTGCGCTCGCTGGCGACAGAGTGTGGCGAGCGCGCGATCTGCGTGATCCTGTCGGGAACCGGAACCGATGGCACCGTTGGACTAAAGGCAGTCAAGGAAAACGGCGGGTTTGTCATCGTGCAGAACCCGGACGAGGCGGCCTATGACGGCATGCCGCGCAGCGCGATCACCACCGGCCTCGTTGATTTCGTGCTGCCCGTTGCGACGATTCCCAAGGCCCTCGTCGCCCACGCCGCAGGTAAGGCGGTCGCCGGCCCACGCCGGGACAACTCTGCGGAGAACGATGCTCCGAGCTGGCTGGGTTCGATCATCGACCTGCTGCGGACGCGGACGGCACACGACTTTACCTTCTACAAACCGGGCACGCTGCGGCGCCGGATCGAGCGGCGCATGGCGACGGCTGCCATCGTCGACGGCAACCGGTACCTCGACATTCTGGGGCAGGACCCCGCTGAACTTGAGCTCCTTGCCAAGGATGTGCTGATCAACGTCACGAGCTTCTTCCGCGACCCGAAGGCTTTCGAGCTGCTGGCGGAGCAGATCGTTCCCGATCTCGTGCGCCGGCACGAGGCGGACCGTCCGCTGCGGCTCTGGGTGGCCGGCTGCAGCACTGGCGAAGAGACCTATTCGATCGCCATGCTTTTCCTTGATGAAATCGCGGCGACGAGACCGGCGATCACGCTGCAGGTCTTCGCCTCCGATGTCGATGGCGACGCGGTGGCCTTTGCCCGCGATGGAATTTATCCGGAGTCGATCGCGGCGGATGTCTCCCCCGCGCGGCTCGCCCGCTTCTTTACGAAGGAGGATCGCGGCTATCGGATTGTCTCCGGGTTGCGCGGGCTCGTGGTGTTCACGATTCAGGATGTCTTGGCCGATCCGCCATTCTCGCGCCTCGACCTGGTGTCCTGTCGCAATCTGCTCATCTACCTGCGCCCGGAAGCGCAGGAAAAAGTCCTCCGGCTCTTTGATTTTGCCCTTCGCGAGGATGGCGTTCTCTTCCTCGGCAGCGCTGAGACGGTAGCCAATCTCACCGACCGGTTCGAGCCGATCTCCCAGACGCACCGGATCTACCGGCATCTCGCTCACAGCTGGGCGGCGGGGACAAATTTACCCCTCGGCGCGGGTGCGCACCTGCCTTTGCTCGGCGGGCGGCGGGCGCTAACCAGCACCAGTCCGCGCGACTTGACGCAACGGGCGCTGGTCGACGCCTATGCGCCGGCTTCGGTTCTGATCAATCGCAAGGGTGAGTGCCTCTATTACTCGGGCCCGACCGACCGCTATCTGCGGGTCGCCGCAGGGGAGCCCAGCCGCGACCTCTTGGCCATGGTGCGCGACGGGCTGCGCAGCAAGCTCGGTCTGGCGATCCGGCAAGCCAGCGAGGAGCACGCACGCGCCGTCGTGACCGGCGCACGGGTGACCCGGGGCGACCACCCGGTAGCGGTGAGCGTTGAGGTGCAACCGCTGCAGAGCGAGGGCGAGATCTTGCTGCTGGTCAGCTTCCTCGATGAGCCCGAGCGCGAGAAGCGGCCCGGTCGAGCTGGCATCCCGACCGACACCGCCTCACGAATCCCGGAACTCGAGCGCGAGCTCGACGCTACCCGCAAGGAACTGAACAGCGCCATCCGCGACCTCGAGGTCGCCAACGCCGAGCAGACCGCGATCAACGAAGAAGCGATGTCGGTCAACGAGGAGTTCCAGTCCACCAATGAGGAGCTGGTAACCTCGAAGGAAGAATTGCAGGCGCTCAACGAGGAGCTCACCGCCCTCAACAGTCAGCTTCAAGAAACGTTGGAGCGGCAGCGCGACACGTCCAACGATTTGCAGAATACCCTCGACAGCACCGGCGTCGCGACCTTGTTCCTCGACGGCGACCTCAACATCCGCTTCTTCACGCCGGCGGCAAAATCGCTGCTCCGGGTCATCGCCACCGATATCGGCCGGCCGCTCGCCGATCTCGCCCTGCTCGGCATCGATCCCGGCCTGATTGCCGACGCTCGGGCGATGCTGACCAGCTTGGCGCCGCTCGGGCGCGAGATCGAAGCCGAAAACGGCACCTGGTACATGCGCCGGATCCTGCCCTACCGCACCGATGATAACCAGATTGCGGGGGTGGTCATCACCTTCGCCGACATCTCCGAGGTCAAGGCGGCGGAGCTAGAGATCGAGGCGGCGCGAGCCTATTCGGACAGCATCATCGACACGATTCGCCAGCCGCTGGTCGTGCTCGACGAGGCATTGCGCGTGGTTTCCGCCAACCGCTCCTTCTACCGCACTTTCGGGCTGGAACCGGCGGAGGCGGTCGGTCAGCCGCTTGGCAGCGTCGCCCGCCATCACCCCGGCGCCGAGGGTTTGCGCGCTTTCCTCGAACGAGTGCAGGCCGATCCCTCTCAAGCCGAGGATTACGAGATCGAGATCGAGCTCCCGCCTCTCGGCCGGCGGTTGCTGCTGCTCAATGCTCGCAGGTTGCGCGAGGGACCTCATGGGAAGCCCAAGGTCCTGCTGGCGATCGACGATATTACCGAGCGCCGGCGCGCGGCGGAAGCGCTGGGCGCCGCCAAGCGCGAGGCCGAACAGGCCAATCTCGGCAAATCTCGCTTCCTCGCCGCGGCCAGCCACGATCTCCGGCAGCCGTTGCAGACGCTGAGTTTCCTGCAAGGGCTCATGGCGAAGAAGGTCACCGATAAAACAGTCCTCGGGCTGATCGACCGGCTGGCTGAAACGGTGAGCGCCATGTCCGGGATGCTCGACACGCTCCTCGACATCAACCAGCTCGAGGCGGGGGTCGTCCGCCGCGATATCATTGATTTTCCGATCAACGCCGTGCTCGAGGAGCTGGGCAGCCAGTTCGCCTATCATGAGACGGTCGATCGCCTCGACTTGCACGTGGTTCGCAGCGGTCTGAGCGTGCGCAGCGATCCGCGATTGCTGGCGCAGATGATCCACAACCTTGTGTCGAATGCGGTGAAATACACCGCGGCGGGAAGGATTCTGGTCGGATGCCGCCGGCGCGGCGACATGCTGCGCATCGAGGTCTGGGACACGGGTATCGGCATTCCGGCCGATCAGCTTTCGGCGATTTTCGAGGAGTTCCATCAGCTCGACAACCCGGCCCGCGAGCGCAGCAAGGGTCTTGGTCTCGGCCTCGCGATCGTGCAACGTCTGGGCGAGCTGCTAGGCCACGCGATCGATGTGCGATCTCGTCCGGGCAAGGGCTCGGTCTTTTCGGTCGAGGTACCGCTCGGAGCGAACGAGCCGGCGGCTCGACCCCTGCTTGGTCCGGCGGAGACCGAAACGACCGCAAGCAACGGCGAAACGATCCTGATCGTCGAGGATGAGCCCACCGTGCGCGAGATGCTCAAGCTCCTGCTCGATGGCGAAGGCTACCGCACGGTGACCGCTGCGGACGGCAGAGCGGCGCAGGCATGGGCGGCGCGCGGGTCGGTCCCGCCGGACCTTGTCCTGGCCGACTATAACCTCCCCAACGGTCCGAACGGGCTCCAGGTCGTCGCAAGCCTGCAGCAGACATTTGGTCACGATATCCCGGCGATCATTCTCAGTGGGGACATCTCCACCGAAGCGTTGCGCGAGATTGCCGGCCAGGGCCGCGTGCACCTCGGCAAGCCGGTGACAGCGGCGGCGCTGATCCAGCTGATCCAGCAGTTGCTCACCGATCCGCGACCAGCGGCGCCGCCCGACGATCACCCGCCCGCGATTTTCGTGATCGACGACGACCGCGCCGTGCGCGAGGCGTTGCACGACCTGCTCGAGGCGGACGGCCGCACCGTCGAGACCTACGATAGCTGCGAGGCGTTCCTCGACGCCTATCGTTCCGGCCGGCAAGGGTGCCTCGTGGTCGATGCCCGCATGCCCGGCATGGGTGGGCTCGAACTCCTGCAGCGGCTCAAGCGCGAACGACATCGGCTGCCGGCGATCATGATCACCGGTCACGGCGACGTATCGATGGCGGTAGAGGCGATGAAAGCCGGCGCCGCCGACTTCATCGAGAAGCCGGTCGGCTACAGGGAGCTGCTCGTCAGCATCGAGCGCGCCCTGGAGCAGGCGGGCGACTCGGCGAAGGCTTCTGCCTGGAAGGAAACGGCA
>DATNJF010000025.1:0-11270 GCA_035604035.1 Allostellaceae bacterium
CCACCCGCGAAAATACCAGCCCCGACGGCAAGGCCTCTTCGGTGCAATTCGTCTGGTTCCGCTTCACATCGGAGCAGGTGGCTCGCTTCAAGGCGCCGGGCGCGCGCGTCATCGCCGGGTTCGATCATCCCAATTATTCGCATATGGCGGTGATGCCCGAGCCGGTACGAGCCGCCTTGGCGGAAGACTTCGACTAGCACGACCGGCTCGGCGATGGCGCTGCCGACGGCATCGCCCCCTCGCGTCGCTTTGGGCGCGCTGTTTTACGAGTTCCTCAAGGTTTCGCTACTTGCCTCCGGCGGCGGCATTGTCTGGGCGCATCGCATCACAGTCGATCGGCGCCGATGGCTGAGCGACGCCGAATTCGCCGACATCGTCAGCGTCTGCCAGTTCATGCCGGGACCGAATGTCGTCGGCATCGCGGTGTGCGTCGGCACGAGATTGCGCGGACTGGTCGGCGCGATCGCCGCGACCGCAGGGTTTATCCTGATCCCCGGCATTATTGGATTTTCGCTCGGCGTGCTGTGGTTTCGCCACACCGGTGTGCCGCTGTTGCAGAATGTCCTTGTCGGGATTTCCGCCGCCGCGGCCGGGATGATAATTGCTACCGGCCTGCGCTTGCTGAGGGCCTATCGCCGGCGGCTGCCGGCATTGCTGTTCGCCGCACTTGCCTTCGCCGGGATCGCGATCGGCCAGTTTCCGCTGCTCCTCGTCCTGCTAGCTTTGGCGCCGCTCAGCATCGGCGCCGCCGCCATCGCTGGTGGACGAGCGCGATGAGCGACCCCGCGGCGCTCGGCCGCCTCGCCGCCCATCTCGCGCTGCTGTCGTCTATCAGCTTCGGCGGCGTGCCCACCGTCCTACCGGACATCCATGCGTTCGTCGTCGCCAACCACTGGCTGACCGACCGGGACTTCGCCGATTTCCTCGCGGTATCGCAGGCGATACCGGGGCCAAACATGATCCTGATGATGAGCTTCATCGGCTGGAAGGTCGCCGGACTTCCAGGCGCAATCGCCAGCGCCTGTGCCACCTTCGCCCCGCCCTGTGCGATGTATTTCGCAGCGTACCGGCTGTGGAACCGATTCCGCGATGCACCGTGGCAGAGGCTCGCTCGGGCCGGGCTCGCCCCGCTGACCGCCGGCTTCGTCGTCGCCGGCGGCACCGTGATGGCGCGCACCGCCGACATCAGCTGGCCCGCGGTTGGCGTAACCGGAGGCGCAGCAGCCTTGCTGCTGTTTACACGGCTTAACCCGCTATGGATGCTGGGCGGTGCGGGCTTGGTTGGCGCGCTCGGCGTCCTCTGATTGCCGCGTCAGGGGATATTCTCGGTCGCATAGACGTCTCAAATGCATTCGCCAGCCGGGCTGAAAATTGCGATTGCCGATCAACTTGTAGTGCCATAGAATTTATCGATCTCTCGGATATCGGCAAGTGCCGTGGCCAATTGCGACAAATACCTCGAATGTTCGATTTTTGATCTTTATTCCAAGATTGCTTATGCAGTCTGCCAGGCCGCCGGGGACAGTGAGTGGGACGACTGCGTCCGCACCTGCCTTCAGGACAAATTCAGCTGCGATCAGTCGTACACCAAGGATTTTACCGACCACGTTGAGTGCTTTGCTTTATGCACGGCTGCTCAACTAGCTGCGGTAGCCCGGCGCATTATTCGTTCACGGATAGCGTCGTTTTGGCAGAACGTTAAACGATGGGTTTTCGGGGACTTTTAGGGATGGCTCTGGTCTCCATCGTCGCGGGTTGGATTTTCTATTGGCTGCTCTACGCCGTCGTCCGAGCGGCCTTTGGCACCAAGACCAACGCGTGGGGTTTCATTTTCCATTTCCTACTGTGCATCGGCGTATTTGCCCTGGTGCGATACGGCTTCAACCAGCCGGTTCATCCGATGCTTTGGCTATTCGTCGGCCCGCTCCTGGGCGCTTGGTTTCTGGTGTTCCGCATAACCCTGCCTACCGTCGCAAAGAGCCCTGAGAGGCTCAAGAGCCTCGGTATCGCCCTAACGCTGGGGCTGACCCATTTCCTCGCGCAATCCGGGGCTGCGATCTCGATGAGCCTCGGGCTAATTGCCGGCTTGGTGCTCTCGATCTACGGATAGATCATCGACCTGGATCAGGGCACCGCCTCGGTCGGCGAGACGCCCCAGATATTCGACCGTTCGATCCAGCCGGCGATGTCGCCGGCCTCGATCCGGCACCAGCCGGCGCGGCATTCGATCAGCTGCGCCACGACCCCGGGCTCAGCGCGCGCGAGCAGCGCCGCCCCCGTGTCGGGGCCTTGGCGGATGCCGCGAATATCGCCGGTGACGACGACCTCGCGGCGAGTGGCGATCATCTTCTCGTGCACCCAGCCGTCGGTGCCCTGCCAGTCGCGCACATGCCGCCAATGATCGAACCCACCCAGGATCTCGACCGGCCAGCCCCGACGCACAAAAACCCAATCCACCGGGTATCGGTCGCCCGGCCCCTTGCGCAGGAAGACTTTGTCGGCATGGAGACTGGCAAAGCGCGGCACCACGTCGCTGGCGCTCGCGGCGACGGCCATTCCCGCCCAGGGAATCCAGATCGCGACCGCCAGAAGCCCGGCGACCGCCTTCACCCAGCGTCCACGGGCCACGATTTCCCCCCAAGGCCCCATACACAGCCATAGGAGTCCGCCACGCCAGCCGTCAAGCCCGGGGCGGAATTGGGAATCGGATCAATGACTAAGGCTGTGTCGCGAGCGCCTTGGCGCCGCAGGTCGGACAGTCCGGATCCTTGGCGATTCGGATGCGGTGAAAACGCACGCGCAACGCATCGTAGATCAGCAGCGTACCGTCGAGGCTGTCCCCAAGTCCCAATAGCTCCTTTAGCACCTCGACCGCCTGCAACGTCCCGAGCACGCCGGCGACCGCTCCCAATATGCCCGCCTCCTCGCAGCGTGGCACCATGTCGGGCGGCGGCGGCTCGCGGAACAGACAGCGGTAACAGGGATGGCCGTCACCGAGATACGGCCGGAATGTCGAGAGCTGTCCCTCGAACGGCGATAGCGCCGCGGCGACCAGCGGCTTTTCCAATCGCGCGCAGAGGTCGGTCAGCAGATAGCGCGTGGCGAAATTGTCGCTGCCATCGGCGACGAGATCATATTTCGCGATCAGCTCAGCGGCGTTGCCCGCATCGAGACGAAACGGGTGGGTCTCGATCCGCACCCCATCATTGAGCCGCGCCAGGGTCTCCTCGGCGCTCTTGACCTTGAGCTCGCCGACGCTTCCGGTGGCATGGACGATCTGCCGCTGCAGGTTGGTGATGTCGACACGGTCGTTGTCGACGATACCGATGGTGCCGACCCCCGCCGCCGCGAGATACATGAGCATCGGCGAGCCAAGACCACCGGCGCCCACCACGAGCACCCGCGACCGCAGCAGCTTTTCCTGTCCTTCCTCGCCGACCTCATCGAGGATCAGGTGGCGGGCATAGCGGCGGAATTGTTCTTCGCTCAGCTCCATGGCCTGGCTCTCACAACCCCTCGAACAGCGGCGTCGACAGATAGCGCTCGGCAAAATCGGGCAGAATCGTCACGATGGTCTTCCCCGCCATCTCCGGCCGCGCGCCGATCTCGAGGGCGGCGGCCAACGCGGCGCCGGCCGAGATGCCGACGGCGACGCCCTCGAGCCGTGCCGTCTTCTGCGCCGCGTGCAGCGCGGTGTCGAAGCCGATGCAGATGATCTCGTCGATCAGCGCGGTGTCGAGAATGCTGGGGATGAAACCGGCGCCGATCCCCTGGATGCGGTTCGGTCCAGGGGGGCGCCCGGAGAGAACGGCGCTATCTTCCGGCTCGACCGCGACCATGCGCAGGCCGGGCTTGCGGGCCTTCAGCACCGCGCCGACCCCGGACAGGGTGCCGCCGGTGCCGACGCCGCTCACCACGACATCGACCACCCCGGCGGTGTCGGTCCAGATTTCCTCGGCAGTGGTGCTGCGATGGATTTCCGGGTTGGCCGGGTTGTCGAATTGCTGAAGGATCAGCGCGTCGGGAAAGGCCCGCACGATCTCCTCGGCGCGGGCGATGGCGCCGCGCATGCCCTGCGCCGGCGGGGTCAGAACGATCTCCGCGCCGAGGAAGGTGAGCATCTTGCGCCGCTCGACCGACATGCTCTCCGGCATCGTCAGGATCAGGCGGTAACCTTTGGCGGCACAAACAAAGGCGAGCGCGATCCCGGTATTGCCGGAGGTCGGCTCGACCAGCACGGTATTCTTGGTGATCCGGCCGGCCTTTTCAGCCGCTTCGATCATTGCCAGCCCGATCCGATCCTTGACCGAGCACAGCGGATTGAAGAATTCGCATTTGCCGAGGATATCGGCCTCGACGCGGGCATCGGCGGCGAGCCGCGACAGGCGCACCAGCGGGGTGGCGCCGATTGTCTCAAGGATGCTGTCATAGATCCGGCCGCGAAATTCCCCGCGCGGCGCAGCCGTGGTGCCGGTATCCATCGCTCAGCCCCTTGTTATCGTTGTCCTTGATGTAAGCCCGCGCCCGCCGCATCGCAACGCGAAAGCAATCCAATTCTGCGCTGAGGCACGATGGATTTGGCCGCGCGACGGGCCTAGAGTTTCCCGCCTCAGGAGGAGCCGTCCATGTCGATCGAGATCATTCCGACCGGCGCCGCGCTCGGGGCCGAGATCCGGGGTGTCGATCTCTCCCAGCCGCTTGGCGACAACGCCTTTGCGGCGATCGAGCGGACCTATGACGCGCACGGCGTCATCTTCTTCCGCGACCAGCACATCACTCCGGCGCAGCAAGTCGCCTTCACCCGACGCTTCGGCGAGATCGAGTTCAACATCTTCGGCGAGCGCTGGAGCGTCCCGGGCAGCCCGGAGATCGTCGTCGTCTCGAATGTGACCGATGACGGCAAGCCGATCGGCGTGCGGCGCGCCGGCGAAAACTGGCATAGCGACATGTGCTACACCGCGCGCCCGCCCCGCGGCACGATGCTTTATGCCCACGAAATCCCCGACCTTTTCGGCCTGCCGCTCGGCGACACTGAGTTCGCCAGCGCGGCAGCGGCGTGGGATGCCCTGCCCGAAACTATAAAGCGGCTTCTGGGCGGGCGCCTCGCGACCTTCGATTTCTCCGGCCGCAAGCGGGCACTGACACCGACGCAGGCGGAGATCGACCGCAACCCGCCGGTGACGCACCCGATCGTCCGTACGCATCCGCGCACCGGCCGCAAGTGCCTCTACGTGATGCGCGACGATTGCACTGGGATCGAGGGCATGGAGGCCGAGGAAGCAGAGGCGCTGATCGCCGCGCTCGCCGACCACATCATCAAGCCAGCCCATATCTACCGCCACCAGTGGCGACCGGGCGATCTGTTGATGTGGGACAATTGCACGGTACAGCACCGCGCAATCCAGGATTACGACCTGCCGCAGCGCCGGCTCATGCACCGCACGACAATGGGCGGCTCGATTCCCGTCTAGAAGCTAGATGGCGAAATCGCCGCCCTCGGCGGCCCGGCCGGCGACTCCGGCGCGGTGCGCTCGCACGCACAAATCTTCGAGCGTAAGCGCGTCCAGGCGGCGCATGGTCTCTTCCTGCAGCTCGAGCCAAAGCGGACGCAATACCTGATGGCCGAGGGCGCTGCTGCTCGGCGCCTCGATAGGATCAGCGACAGTTTCCAGCTCGCGCACGGTACGCACGATGTCGCCGACGCTGACCCGACGCCGCTCGCGCGCCAGGCGATAGCCGCCGCTCGGGCCGCGGATGCCGATCAGGACCTTGTGCCGCACCAGCTCCTGCAGCACCGGCTCCAGATAGCGGCGGGGGATGCCCTGGCGCGAGGTGATCTCGGACGAGCGCACCGGCGCGGCGCCGCCGTTATAGGCGATGTCGAGCACCGCCTCGATCGCGAAGAGCAGCTTTTTGTTGAGCCGGATCATGCCGCTCGGTTGGCGCCCCCCTGTTCTCGCCAACTAGTTTCGCTGCGACGTGTCGCCGCGGCAAGCGGAAGAAACGCCGGTCGAGCCGAAGCCGCCTTCCTGCCGCTCGCCGGCGACGGAAAACGCTTCGACCACAGCAAATTCCGGGCGCCCGATACGGGTGAAGACTAGCTGGGCGATGCGATCGCCAGGTTGGATTTCGACGGCACTGCTGCCCGGCGGGTTGCGGTTCCAGACCGAGATCAATAGTGGGCCTTCATAGTCGGCGTCGATAAGGCCCACCGCATTGCCGAGCACCAGGCCCTGCCGGTGCCCCAGCCCCGAGCGCGGCAGCACCAGCCCGCACCATTCCGGGTCGCCAATGCGAAAGGCGATGCCCGAGGACACCAGCACCGCCGGCGCCTGCGGCGCAACCGCGAGCGGCGCATCGAGGCAGGCATGTAAATCCAGGCCGGCGGCGAGGCTCGACCCGTAATGCGGAAAACCCCAGCCCGAGAGGCGCCTATCGAGAATTTTGAGCTCGACCTTCAATGGCGGCTCAGCGGGCACCGAGCGCGGTAGCTATGCGCTCGGCGAGGCGGGCGGCGACATCGTGCTTCGTCATCGCCGGCCAATCCTCGACCCCATCGGTGCTGACCAGATGAATCGTATTGCTGTCGCCGCCGAACGTGCCGGTGCCCGGCGACACGTCGTTAGCGAGGATCCAGTCGCAACCCTTCTTCAGCCGCTTCGCCCTGGCGTTGGCGACGACGTTCTCGGTTTCGGCGGCAAAACCGATGACCAGCGCCGGCCGGTCGTTGCTGCGCCGCGCGATCGTCGCCAGGATGTCCGGGTTTTCGGCAAGCAGCAGCGATGGCGGGCCCTTGCCGTTCTTCTTAAGCTTCTGCGCGGCCACCGTCTCGACCCGCCAGTCCGACACCGCCGCCGCCATCACCGCGACATCGACCGGCAGGCTGGCTTCGGCCGCGGCCAGCATGTCGGCCGCACTCTCGACCGGCACCAGCCTGACCCCGGGCGGAGTTGGCTCCTGCGTCGGCCCGGAGACGAGGATCGTCTCGGCGCCGAGCACGGCCAGCGCCGCCGCGATGGCATGCCCCTGCTTGCCCGAGGAATGATTCGATAGATAGCGCACCGGGTCGATCGCCTCGCGCGTCGGGCCGCTCGTCACCAGCGCGCGACGGCCCGAGAGGCGCTGATCGGCGGTCAGGCACCGCTCGATCGCGGCGATGATCTCCATCGGCTCGGCCATCCGCCCCGAGCCAACCTCGCCGCAGGCGAGATCGCCCGCATTTGGGCCGACGCTGCGCACGCCGCGCGCCGCCAAGGTCGCCATGTTCGCCTGAGTCGCCGGGTGCGCCCACATCAGCGCGTTCATTGCCGGCGTGATGAGGATCGGCTTGTCCGAGGCGAGCAACGTCGTGGCGGCGAGATCGTCGGCCATCCCCGCCGCCATCCGTGCGATCAGGTTGGCGGTTGCCGGCGCCACGACCAGCAAATCGGCCTCGCGCGACAGTCGGATGTGGCCCATCTCGCTTTCGTCGGTCAGCGAGAACAGGTCGCCGTAGACCTTGTCCTCGCTGAGCGAGGCGACCGCGAGCGGCGTCACGAATTGCTCGGCCGCCTTGGTCATCACACAACGCACCGCCGCGCCGCGGTCGCGCAGTCGGCGGATCAGCTCGAGGCTCTTATAGGCCGCGATGCCGCCCGAAATGATCAGCAGTATGCGCCGGCCTTCAAGCACTACCCGCCTCCATCCCACATCATCTAAGTATGCTACCGGCCGAGTAAAAGCGCGACGGCGATTCCAAGAAGGCCTAGCCCCATCAGCCAAAGGGGGACGATGACCCAGAACCCCTCCGACCAGCGCCGCTCGGCATGCGCGGCAAGGGTCTCCGCGTGCAGCACGACACCCTCTTCCGACCAGGTCCTTACCAGCGTGCCGAGCTCCTTTACCAGCGGCGGGATGGCGTCCAGCACCGCTACGGCATCCTCGACCCGCTGGCGCAACAACGCTTCAGGCCCGCGATTGTCCTGCATCCATTGTTCGATTAGCGGCCGCGCCATCGCCCAGACGTTGACCGTGGGATCGAGCTGTCGCCCGACGCCTTCGACCAGAACCATCGTCTTCTGCAGCAGCAGAAGCTGCGGCTGGGCCTCCATCTCGAACTGCTCGGTGACGCGAAAGAGCTGCGCCAGAAGCCGGGCGATTGAGATTTCGGCGAGCGGCTTGCCGAGGATCGGCTCTCCGATCGAGCGGGCAGCCTGAGCGAAGTCATCGACCGAGCGATCCGGCGGGACATAGCCGGCCGCGAAATGCACCTCGGCGACGCGGCGATAATCGCCGGTCAGGAACCCCACGAGCATGTCGGCCAGGAAGAACCGCGTCTTGCGGTCGAGCCGTCCCATGATGCCGAAATCGACCACGGCGATCGCCTCGCCGGGCTCGACGAACATGTTTCCGGGATGCAGGTCGGCGTGAAAGAACCCGTCGCGAAACACCTGGTTGAAAAAAGCCTCTGCAGCCTTGGTCAGGAGCCCGCTGATATCGTGCCCGGCGGCGACCAGCGCCGCGCGGTCGTCGAAGCGGATGCCGGCGACACGGCCGGTCGTCAGGACCCCGCGGCCGGTGCGCCGCCAGTCGACTTTTGGCACATGGTATCCGGGGTCGCCGGCAAAATTCTCGGCGAGCTCAGAGGCCGCCGCCGCCTCAAAACGCAAATCCATCTCGAGCTCGACCGATTGCTCGAGGGTGCGCACGATTTCGATCGGCCTCAGCCGGCGCAATGCGGGCCGGGTCCGTTCGATGAGGTGCGCCAGCCAGCGCAACAGATCCAAATCGCGGTCGAATGCGCGGGCGATCCCGGGCCGCAGCACCTTTACCGCGACCTCCGCACCCTCGCTCGTCGTCGCGAAATGGACCTGGGCGATCGACGCGGCGGCGATGGGCACATCGTCGAAGGCCTGGAACAAGGCGGCGATCGGGCAGCCGAACTCGACTTCAATCAGCGCTCGCGCCTCGCGCGCCGGGAACGGCGGCAGCTTATCCTGCAACAGCGCCAAGTCGGCGGCGATCTCGTCGCCGAGCAGGTCCGCGCGCGTCGCCAGCATTTGCCCCAGCTTGATGAAGGCCGGGCCGATCGCCTGAAACGCGGCGGCAAGGCGCTGACCCGGCCGATCGCTGCCGCCGCGCCGCCGCAACAGTCGCACCGCCCGCAACACCGGACGCAGCCCGATCGGCTCGAATAGGAACAGCGCGTCGTAGCGCGCCAGGGTCAGACCAATGCCGACGAGGCGCGCGACGTGGCGGACGCTGCGCAATAGCCCCAGCACGGGCCAGCTCAGAGCCGCCAGGCCGAATGCAACGCGGCGATCCCGCCGGTCAGATTGCGAAACCGCACCTGTTCGAAACCGGCCGCTTCAATCAGCTCGCAGAGTTCTGCTTGCGGCGGAAACCGCCGAATGCTCTCGGCGAGGTAGGTATAGGCGTCGCGGTCGCCGGTAACGGCCTGGCCGATCAGCGGCAGCACGCGAAAGCTGTAGAGATCGTATGCGCCGGCAAGCCACGGCACGACCATGGGCGCGAATTCGAGGCAGATGAACCGCCCGCCCGGTTTCAGCACCCGGCGCGCCTCGGCGAGGGCGCGCTCGATGTGGGTAACGTTCCTCAGGCCGAAGGCAATCGTGTAGAGGTCGGCGCTGCGATCGGCGACCGGCAGCGCCTCGGCGTCGCCGCACACCCATTCGAGGCCGGCAAGGATGCCATCGTCGATCGCTCGGGCGCGGCCGATCTCGAGCATTTGCTCGTTGACGTCGCAAACAACGACCCCGCCGCCTTTCTCCGGATCGAGCCGCTTCATTGCCCGACAGGCGATATCGCCGGTTCCACCAGCGACATCGATCAACTTCTGGCCTGCGCGCGGCGCGAGCCAGGCGATCATTTCAGCCTTCCACCAGCGATGGATGCCGCCGCTCATCAGGTCGTTCATCAGATCGTAGCGGCCGGCAACGCTATCGAACACCGCCCGTACCAGGGGCGCCTTTGCTCCGAGAGGTACGCGGCTGAAGCCGAAATCCGCCTCAGCCTCAGGCTGTTCCCTTGTCTCTTGCCTACGCATCGGGCAGGAAGATAGCCCCATGCCCGAACTTCCCGAAGTCGAAACCGTCCGCCGCGGCCTGGCACTGAAGATGACCGGCCACCACATCACGCGCGCTGAGCTGCGCCGACAGGATTTACGCCGCCCGTTTCCGCCGATGCTGGCGAAACGCCTCACCGGAGCGGCAGTCGGCAAGCTCAAGCGGCGCGGTAAGTACATCCTGATCGAGCTCGACGACACCGGGACGCTACTCCTGCATCTCGGCATGTCGGGACGGATCACGACGGGCGATGCGACAACCCTGCACGCGCGGCATGACCATGTGATCCTTACCCTGGACGACGGCACGGTGGTGCGCTTCAACGACGCGCGCCGCTTCGGTCTGATCGATTACATCAAGCGCGGCGAGGAGGGGGCGCACCCGCTCCTCGCCGCGATGGGGCCGGAGCCGCTCGAACCCGGTTTCGACGGCGAATTCTTGGCCAAGGCGCTCGCCGGCAAGATGACGCCGATCAAGGCCGCGCTGCTTGATCAGCGCGTCGTCGCCGGGCTCGGCAACATTTATGTCTGCGAGGCGCTCTACCGCGCCGGCATCTCACCCCGGCGCCTTGCCGGCACCATCGCCGGCGTGCGGGCCGATAGGCTCGCCGCGGCAATCAAAAGCGTGCTCACCGAGGCGATCGAGGCGGGCGGCTCGTCGTTGCGCGATTATGTCCAAACCGACGGCGAGCTCGGCTATTTCCAGCATCATTGGGCGGTCTACGGTCGCGAGGGCGAGCCCTGCCCCGGCTGCACCTGCGCCGAGGGGGTCCGCCGTATCGTCCAGTCCGGCCGCTCGACATTCTTTTGCGCCAGAAAACAGCGCTGACGGAGGTGCCGATGAGCGAACAGCATGAGAAGACCGTTCTGGTCGAGCGGCAGGGTGCGGTCGGCATCGTCCGGCTCAACCGCCCGTCGGCGCTCAACGCGCTCAATGCCAGGCTCATCGAGGAGCTTGGCGCTGCGCTCGATGACCTCGAATTCGATCCGGCGATCGGCGCCATCGTCCTTACCGGCAGCGAGCGCGCTTTTGCCGCCGGCGCCGACATCAAGGAGATGCAGGCAAAAACTTACGTCGAAGCCTACACCGAGGACTTCATCACCCGCGGCTGGGAGCGGGTCGGCCAGTGCCGCAAGCCGGTCATTGCCGCGGTCGGCGGTTTCGCGCTCGGCGGCGGCTGCGAGGTGGCAATGATGTGCGACATCG
>DATNJF010000026.1:0-10783 GCA_035604035.1 Allostellaceae bacterium
GAGCTCTTGGTGCCGATCGCGATGGACGAGGGTCTGCGGTTCGCGATCCGCGAGGGTGGCCGCACCGTCGGCGCCGGCGTCGTCGCCAAGATCATCAAGTGACTGTCCGCACGTGTGGACAGTCATCCCCGGGCCTGACCCAGGGATCTAGAGGGGAAGCAGGGAACCACTGATGGACGGCCAAAACATACGCATCCGCCTGCGGGCTTACGATCACCGCGTGCTCGACCAGTCGACCAGCGAGATCGTGCAGACTGCCCGCCGCACCGGCGCTCGGGTGCGGGGGCCGATCCCGCTGCCGACCCGGATCGAGAAGTTCACCGTGCTGCGCTCGCCGCATGTCGACAAGAAGTCGCGCGAGCAATTCGAAATCCGCACCCATAAGCGGGTGATCGACATCGTCGACCCGACGCCGCAGACCGTGGACGCGCTGATGAAGCTCGACCTGGCTGCTGGCGTCGATGTCGAGATCAAGCTCTAGGGGATAGGGCGATGCGTACCGGCCTCATCGCGCAAAAGCTCGGCATGAGCCGCGTCTTTACCGACGATGGCACCCACGTGCCGGTAACGGTGCTGCGCATCGACAATTGCCAGGTCGTCGCCCACCGCACGCAGGAGCGCGACGGCTACGTCGCGCTACAGCTCGGCGTTGGCGCCGCCAAGGTCAAGAACGTGACGAAGCCGATGCGTGGCCACTACGCCGCCGCCAAGGTCGAGCCCAAGGCGCATCTCGCTGAGTTCCACGTTTCCGAGGACGCGCTGGTTCCGGTCGGCGCTGAGATCACTGCGGCGCATTTTGTCGCCGGGCAATACGTCGATGTCGTCGGCACCAGCATCGGCAAGGGTTTCGCCGGCGGCATCAAGCGGCACCATTTCGGTGGCCTCCGGGCAACGCACGGCGTTTCGGTCTCGCATCGCAGTCTCGGCTCAACCGGCCAGCGTCAGGATCCCGGCAAGACCTTCAAGAACAAAAAGATGGCCGGCCATCTCGGCGACGACAGAGTCACCACCTTGAACCTCCAGGTCGTCGCGGCCGATGCCGCGCGCGGTGTCTTGATGCTCAGAGGTGCGGTGCCGGGTAGCGAGGGCGGCTGGGTCTTGATCCGTGACGCGGTCAAGCGAGCGGCGCCGACGGACCTGCCGTTCCCAGCGGCCCTGCGCGGCGATGAAATCCCCGAGGAAGCCGCGCCCGAGCCGGTGGCCGAAGAGGCCGCGGCCGCGCCGGATGAGGCGCCGACCACTGAACCCGAGGCGAGCGCCGAGGAAGGCGGGGCGGTATGAAGCTCAAGGTCCACGACCTCGACAACAAGGAAGTCGGCGACATCGATCTCGCCGACGAAGTGTTCGGCCTGCCCGTCCGCGGCGACATCCTGGCGCGCGTGGTCAATTGGCAGCTCGCCAAGCGCCGCGCCGGCACGCACAAGACAAAGGGCATCAGCGATATCAGCGGCACGACCAAGAAGCCATACAAGCAGAAGGGCACCGGCCGGGCGCGCCAAGGCAGCCTGCGCTCGCCGCAATTCCGCGGCGGCGCCGTCATCTTCGGCCCGGTCGTGCGCAGCCACGAGTTCGGCCTGCAGAAGAAGGTCCGCAAGCTCGGCCTCAAGACCGCGCTGTCGGCGAAGCAGGCCGAAGGCAAGCTCGTCGTCATCGACGCCGCCACGGTCAAGGAGCCGAAAACCAAGGAGCTGCGCCAGCGCTTCGAGAAATTGGGTTGGGGCTCGGTGCTGATCATCGATGGCGCCGCGGTTGATGCCGGGTTCGCCAAGGCGGCGCGCAACCTGCCGCTGGTCGACCTGCTGCCGTCGGTCGGCGCCAATGTCTACGATATCCTCCGCCGCGACACGCTGGTGCTGACCCGCGATGCGGTGGTGCAGCTGGAGGCGCGCCTCAAATGAGCCGGTTTCGCGTTATCCCCCGCGCCGCAGCTCAGGTCTCCCGCCAGGAGATGTACGATCTCATCCGCTCGCCGCTCATCACCGAGAAGGCGACGGCGGCGTCCGAGCACAACCAGATCATCTTCAAGGTGCCGGTGACCGCGACCAAGCGCGAGGTCAAGGCCGCGGTCGAAGGGCTGTTTTCGGTCAAGGTCGATGCGGTCAACACGATCCGCATGATGGGCAAGTTCAAGCGGGTGCGCGGCCGTCCGGGCTATCGCTCCGATTTCAAAAAGGCGATCGTCACGCTGGCCGAAGGCTCGCGCATCGACGTGACCACGGGGATCTGACGCGATGGCACTCAAGAGCTACAACCCGACAACGCCGTCGCAGCGACACCTCGTCACGGTGGACCGCAGTGAGCTGTGGAAGGGCAAGCCGGTCAAGGCGTTGACCGAGGGTTTGAAGGAAAAAGCCGGGCGCAACAATTCCGGCCGGATCACGATGCGGCGGCGTGGCGGCGGCCACAAACAGCGTTATCGGATCATCGACTTCAAGCGGACGAAGGACGACGCGGCGGCGGTGGTCGAGCGGCTCGAATACGACCCGAACCGCACCGCCTTTATCGCCCTCATCAAGTATCCCGATGGTGAGCTCGCCTACATCCTCGCGCCGCAGCGGCTGCGCCAGGGCGACAGCGTCGTCTCGGGCGAGCGGGTCGATGTGAAGCCGGGCAACGCGATGCCGATGCGCAATATGCCGCCTGGCACGATCATCCATAATGTTGAGATGAAGCCGGGCAAGGGCGGGCAGCTCGCCCGCTCTGCCGGTACCTATGTGCAGCTGGTCGGCCGCGACCAGGGTTATGCGCTGTTGCGCATGTCGTCGGGCGAGCTGCGGCGGGTGCGTAGCGAATGCCGGGCGACGATCGGCGCGGTGTCGAACCCCGATCATCAGAACATCGTCATTGGCAAGGCTGGCCGGAATCGCTGGCTGGGCAAGCGACCTTCGGTGCGCGGCGTGGCGATGAACCCGATCGACCACCCGCATGGCGGGGGTGAGGGTAAGACGTCGGGCGGGCGCCATCCGGTGACACCGTGGGGCAAGCCGACCAAGGGCAAGAAGACCCGCCATAACAAGAAGACGGATCGGCTGATCCTCCGCCGCCGTCAGGTCCGTTAGGGAAGGAGAGGGCGCGTGGCTCGCTCGGTATGGAAAGGCCCGTTCGTCGACGGCTATCTGCTGCAAAAGGCGGAGAAGACGCGTAACTCGGGCCGCAACGAGGTGATCCGCACCTGGTCGCGGCGTTCGACCATCTTCCCGCAATTCGTCGGGCTGACTTTCGGCGTCTACAACGGCCATAAGTTCATCCCCGTCCTCGTCACCGAAAACATGATCGGCCACAAGTTCGGCGAGTTCTCGCCGACCCGAACCTTCTACGGCCACGCCGGCGACAAGCGGGCGCGGAGGAGCTGATGGGCAAGCCTTCCACCCCGCGCGCGCTCGCCGACAACGAGGCTTCGGCCTTCTTGCGGGCGCTACGTATCAGCCCGCAAAAGCTCAATCTCGTCGCGGCGATGATCCGCGGCAAGGCAGCGCAAACCGCGCTCGCCGAGCTCACCTTCTCGCGCCGGCGCATCGCCCGCGACGTCAAAAAGGTGCTGCAGTCGGCGATCGCCAACGCCGAGAACAACCATCAGCTCGATGTCGATCGACTTTACGTCAAGGAAGCGACGGTCGGCCGGGCTTTCGTGATGCGGCGCTTCCACACCCGCGGCCGCGGCCGCTCGTCGCGGGTCGAGAAGCATTTCGCCCACCTCACCGTGATCGTGCACGAGCGGCCGGAAGCACAAGCGGAGACCACCTGATGGGTCAGAAAGTCAATCCGATCGGGCTGCGGCTCGGCATCAACCGAACCTGGGACTCGCGCTGGTTCGCGCATAAGGGCTACAGCGAGCAGCTGCTCGACGATCTGAAGCTGCGCAAGTTTCTCGACCGCCGGCTGACCCAGGCCGCGATCGCGCGCATCCTCATCGAGCGCGCCGCGAAAAAGACCCGTATCACCTTGCACTCGGCACGCCCCGGCGTCGTCATCGGCAAGAAGGGCGCCGATATCGACAAGTTGCGCGCCGACATCGCCAAGATGACGACGAGCGAGGTCAGCCTCAACATCGTCGAAATTAGGAAGCCGGAGATCGAAGCCAAGCTGATCGCCGAGAGCATCGCCCAGCAGCTGGAGCGCCGCGTCGCCTTCCGCCGGGTCATGAAGCGGGCGGTGCAGTCGGCGATGCGCTTCGGCGCTCAGGGCATCCGCATCAACTGCTCGGGCCGGCTCGGCGGCGCTGAGATCGCGCGCATGGAGTGGTACCGCGAAGGCCGCGTTCCGCTGCACACGCTGCGCGCCGATGTCGATTTCGGCACCGGCACGGCCAAGACCACCTACGGCACTTGCGGCGTCAAGGTCTGGGTGTTCAAGGGCGAGATCTTGGCGCACGACCCGATGGCGCAAGACAAGCGGCTCGCCGAGGCGCAGCCGGCCGGCATGGATCGCCGGCCGAGCGGCGGGCGCGACCGTGACCGCGACAGAGACTAGGCAATGCTCTCCCCCAAACGCACCAAATACCGCAAGGCGCATAAGGGCCGCGTCCATGGCATGGCTAAGGGCGGCACGACCCTCAATTTTGGCGCCTATGGCATGAAGTCGGTAGAGCCGGGCCGCATCACCGCACGCCAGATCGAGGCGGCGCGGCGGGCGATCACCCGCCATATCCGCCGCATCGGCCGCGTCTGGATCCGCGTCTTCCCCGACGTGCCGGTCTCGACCAAACCGGCCGAAGTCCGCATGGGCAGCGGCAAGGGCTCGCCCGAATACTGGATCTGCCGGGTGAAGCCGGGCCGGATCGTGTTCGAGCTGGACGGCGTGCCGTACGACGTCGCGCGCGAGGCGTTCGAATTGGCCGGAGCCAAGCTGCCGGTCGCCACCCGCTTAGTCGTGCGCCCCGGCGAGGAGGGCTCGTCATGAAGGCGGTCAAGGCCTCCGATCTGCGCACCCGTACGCCGGACGAGCTCAACGATCAGCTCGAGGCGCTCGGCAAGGAGATTTTCAACCTGCGCTTTCAGCGCGCCAGCGGCCAGCTCGAGAACACGTCGCGGTTCCGCCAGGTGCGGCGCCAGATCGCCTGCATCAAGACGGTGGTCGGTGCGCGCACTCGGGGCGAGGCTGTCGCCGCTCCGGTGCCCGTGGCCGCGCCGGCGCGCGCGCGCCGTACACGGGCGAAGGCGAGGAGTTAGACATGCCCAAACGCATCCTCCAGGGCGTCGTCGTCAGCGACTCCGGCGACAAGACCATCATCGTGCGGGTCGAGCGGCGGGTTATGCACCCGGTCTACAAGAAGTTCGTCACCCGCACGAAGAAGTACGCCGCGCACGACGAGGGCAACAAGTTCCACACCGGTGACGCGGTGCAGATCGAAGAGAGCCGGCCGATCTCGAAACGTAAGAGCTGGGTCGTGCTCGGGGCCGCGACCGGGGTTACGCCCGGGCTCACCCGCCGGCGCGAGCGCGCCGCCGCGGCGGCGGTTGAGGCTGAGGCTACCGAGGCTGGGGGCGCCGCATGATCCAGATGCAGACCAATCTCGACGTCGCCGACAATTCTGGCGCGCGTCGGGTCCAGTGCATCAAGGTGCTGGGCGGCTCCAAGCGCAAGACCGCCGGGGTCGGCGATGTGATCATCGTCTCGGTCAAGGAGGCGATCCCGCGCGGCCGCGTCAAGAAGGGCGATATCCATCGCGCCGTCATCGTCCGCACGGCCAAGGAAATTCGCCGCCTCGACGGCAGCGCGATTCGCTTCGACCGCAATGCGGCCGTGCTGATCACCAATCAGAACGAGCCGATCGGCACCCGCGTCTTCGGGCCGGTCACCCGCGAGCTCAGAGCGCGCAAGTTCTTGAAGATCGCCTCGTTGGCCCCCGAAGTCCTATGACCGAAATGCTCTGACCATGGCGAAGATGAAGATCAAGAAGGGAGACAACGTCGTCGTCATCAGCGGCCGCGACAAGGGCAAGTCGGGCGAGGTGCTGCGCGTCTTCCCGGCGGAATCGCGGGTCATCGTCCAGGGCGTTCACATCGCCCGCCGTCACACCCGGCAAAGCATGGGCAATCCCGGCGGCATCGTCGACAAGGAGCTGACGATCCACGTCTCCAACATCGCCCATATCGACCCGTCGTCGAGCAAGCCGACGCGGGTCGGTTACAAATTCCTCGATGACGGCCGCAAGGTCCGCTTCGCCCGCCGTTCGGGCGAAATGCTCGACAAGTGAGGGTGGAGGTCATGTCCCGATTGCAGGAACGCTATTCCCAGGTTGTGCACTCCGAGCTGATGAAGGAGTTCGGCTACACCAACCCGCTACAGGCGCCACGCCTTGCCAAGATCGTCGTCAACATGGGCGTCGGCGAGGCCGTGCAGGACGGCAAGAAGATCGACGCGGCGGTCGGCGATCTGACCGCGATCACCGGCCAGCATCCGGTCGTGATCAAGGCCAAACAGTCGATCGCCACTTTCAAGCTGCGCAAGAACGTGCCGATCGGCGTCAAGGTGACGCTGCGGCGCGAGCGCATGTACGAGTTTCTCGACCGGCTGATCAATGTGGCGCTGCCGCGGGTCCGCGATTTCCGCGGGGTGTCGGCGCGCAGCTTCGACGGGCGCGGCAATTACGCGCTGGGCCTCAAGGAGCAGCTGGTTTTCCCCGAGATCGACTATGACCGCGTCGACGCCCAGCGCGGGATGGATATCGTCATCGTTACCACTGCCAAGACCGACGCCGAAGCCAAAGCGCTGCTTAAGGGCTTCGACATGCCGTTCTCCAACTGACCGCCTGCGGAGACACGATCACCGATGGCAAAGAAAAGCTCGATCGAGAAGAACCTGCGACGCACCAAGATGTCGAAGGCGATGGCGCCGCGTCGGGCCCGCCTCAAGGCGCTTGCCCGCGACCGCGAGGCCGCGCCCGAGGACCGCTTTGAAGCGCAGTTGAAGCTCGCCCGCCTGCCGCGAAATAGCTCGGCGACGCGCATTCGCCACCGATGTGCCTTGAGCGGACGACCGCGCGGGTATTACCGCAAGTTCGGGCTGTCGCGGATCGCGGTGCGCGAGCTGGCCTCGTCCGGGTTGATCCCGGGCATGGTCAAGTCGAGCTGGTAGGGAGGCGCCCGATGACGATGAGCGATCCTCTCGGCGACATGCTGACCCGCATCCGCAACGGCCAGCGCGCGCGTCAGGCGGTTGTCGCGGCGCCCGCCTCGAAGCACCGCGCCAACGTGCTCGAAGTGCTGAAGCGCGAAGGCTATATCCGCGGCTATTCCCGCGAGCAGGTGCGCCCCGGCGTATCCGAGCTCAAGATCGAATTGAAATACGTCGATGGCGAGCCGGTGATCCGCGAGATTTCACGCGTGTCGAAGCCGGGCCGCCGCATTTATTCGAAGCTGGTCGACCTGCCGCGGGTCTATAACGGGCTCGGCATCTCGATCCTGTCGACGCCGCGCGGTGTCATGTCGGACAACGAGGCCCGCGCCGCCAAGGTCGGCGGCGAAGTGCTGTGTCGGGTGTTCTGAGCCAAAAGGACTGAGAAACAGCCATGTCACGCATCGGCAAGAGCCCTGTCGCGATCCCGAGCGGCGTCCAGGTCAGCCTGGCCGGCCAGGTGCTCACCGTCAGCGGCGGCAAGGGCAAGCTCAGCCTGACGATCGGTCCCGAAGTCACCGCCACGGTCGCCGACGGCGAGGTCAAGATCGCGCCCAACAGCGAGTCGAAGCAGGCGCGCGCGCTGTGGGGCACAACCCGGGCGCTGGTCAACAACATGGTGACCGGCGTATCGGCCGGCTTTACCCGTACGCTCGAGATCAACGGGGTTGGCTATCGCGCGGCGGTGCAGGGCAGCACGCTCAACCTGCAGCTCGGCTACAGCCACGATATTCCCTACCCGATCCCGCAGGATATCCAGATCGCCTGCGAGCGGCCGACCCTGATCGCCGTTAGCGGCGCCGACCGCCAGCGGGTCGGCCAGGTCGCCGCTGAGATCCGCTCCTACCGCCCGCCCGAGCCCTACAAAGGCAAGGGCATCAAGTACTCGGACGAGACGGTCCGCCGCAAGGAAGGCAAGAAGAAGTAGTCGCCATGGCGAAGAAACCAGACGAGCTGTTCCAGCGGCGCCGGCAGCGGGTGCGCTACAAGTTGCGGCACGCGGGTAAGCTGCGCCCGCGGCTCACGGTGTTCCGCTCGTCGCGGCACATCTATGCGCAGGTTATCGACGACGCGGCGGGCCGCACCGTGGCCTCCGCCTCGACGCTCGATGAGGCGGTCAAGAAGGGCTTGAAGACGGGCGCCGACAGCGATGCCGCGAAAGCGGTCGGCAAGGCGATCGCCGAGCGCGCCAAGAAGGCGGGCGTTGCGCAAGTCGTGTTCGACCGCGGTGGCTATATCTTTCATGGCCGGGTCAAGGCCCTGGCCGACGCCGCCCGCGAGGGCGGCCTCGATTTCTAGAAGAGGCTTTTGATGGCACGCACACAAGGCGGACCCCCTCGAGGTCCGGGCGGCCAGCGCGAAGGTGGCGGCGGCCGCCGCCGCGATGGCGACCGCCAGTCGCGCGAGCGAGGCGAAGACAGCGAATTCGCCGAGAAGCTGGTCAGCATCAACCGTGTCGCCAAGGTGGTGAAGGGCGGGCGCCGTTTCGGTTTCGCCGCGCTCGTCGTCGTCGGCGACCGCAAGGGTCGGGTCGGTTACGGCTCGGGCAAGGCGCGCGAGGTGCCCGAGGCGATCCGCAAGGCGACCGAGCAGGCGCGCCGCGGGCTCGTCCGCGTGCCGCTGCGCGAGGGCCGCACCTTCCATCACGACATCGCCGACCGTTATGGCGCCGGTAAGGTCGTCATCCGCGCCGCCAAACCCGGTACGGGGATCATCGCCGGCGGCCCGATGCGCGCGATCTTCGAGGCGCTCGGCGTGCAGGACGTGGTCGCGAAGTCGATCGGTAGCTCTAACCCGCACAACATGATCAAGGCGACGTTCCAGGCGCTGGCCCATGCGACGAGCCCGCGTGCGGTCGCATCGCGCCGCGGCAAGAAGGTCAGCGACTTGCTGCCGCGCCGCGAGGCCGAGAAGGAGCCGGCGTAGTGGCCCGCACCGCTCGCGCCCAGCCCGTGGACAAGAAGACGGTTACCGTCGTCCAGATCGGCAGTCCGATCGGGCGTCCCGCCGATCAGGAGGCGACGCTCAAGGGCCTCGGCCTCAATAAACGGCACCGTCGCCGCATCCTCGAGGACACGCCGTCGGTGCGCGGCATGATCGACAAGGTGAGGCATCTCGTCCGCGTCGTGGAAGGGGCGTAAGGTCAGCCGATGAAGCTCAACGAGATCAGGGACAATCAAGGCGCGCACTACCGCGCCAAGCGCGTCGGTCGCGGCATCGGCTCCGGCAAGGGCAAGACGTCCGGCCGCGGCGGCAAAGGCCAGACCGCGCGCAGCGGCGTCGCGATCAATGGCTTTGAGGGCGGTCAGACCCCGCTGCATCGCCGGCTGCCAAAGCGTGGCTTCAACAACAAGATATTTCAGAAGGACTACAAGGTCGTGAACCTCGGCCGGCTGCAGCAGGCGCTCGATGCTAAGAAGCTGACGGCACGGGGGACGATCGACGGCAAGAGCCTGGTCGAGGCCGGCGTGCTGCGCCGGCTGGGTGATGGCGTCCGCCTCCTCGCCAAGGGGGAACTCAAGACCAAGATTACCATCGCGGTCGCCGGCGCTTCGCAGGCGGCGATCGCCGCGGTCGAGAAAGCCGGCGGCAAGGTCGTATTGCCGGAAGGCGCCACATCGGCGACCAAGCCGGCGAAGGCGGAAGCTCCCGAGGCGGAAACGCCGGCAGACTGAGCCTTCGTCCGATATCGGTATCGATCGGGGAAGCGTATAATCGGGCGGCTTAGAGGGTAGGGACGAGGGACATGGCGTCAGCCGCCGAGCAACTTGCTGCCAGTATCAATTTCGGGGCGTTTTCCAAGGCGACCGAGCTAAAGAGCCGCATCTGGTTCACCCTGGGCGCGCTCGTCGTCTACCGACTGGGCACTTATATCCCGACCCCCGGCATCGATCCCGCGATCCTGCACGACATCTTCCAGCACAACGCTGGCGGCATTCTCGGCATGTTCGACATGTTTTCGGGCGGCGCGCTCGGACGCATGTCGATCTTCGCGCTCAACATCATGCCGTACATCTCCGCTTCGATCATTATTCAGCTCCTGACCCCGCTATCGCCGGCGCTTGAAGCGCTGAAGAAGGAGGGCGAAAGCGGCCGCAAGAAGATCAACCAGTACACCCGCTACGGCACGGTGCTGCTGGCCGCAGTGCAGGCCTACGGCATCGGCGTCGCGATGGAAAGCATGCGCATCGGCTCGCAATCGGCGGTCATCGATCCGGGAATTTTCTTTCGCCTGGTCACGATGGTGACGCTGTGCGGCGGCACCGTCTTCCTGATGTGGCTCGGCGAGCAGATCACCGCGCGCGGCATCGGCAACGGCATTTCGCTGATCATCATGGCCGGTATTGTCGCCAATTTGCCGCATGCGCTCGCTGCGACCCTCGAACTCGGCCGCACCGGCACGCTGTCGCCTGTCTTCATCCTCATATTCCTGGCGATGTCGATCGGCGTCGTCGCCTTTATCGTGTTCATCGAGCGGGCGCAGCGGCGCATCCTCGTGCAATACCCGAAGCGGCAACAGGGCAACCGGATGTCCGGCGGCGAGGCCTCGCACTTGCCGCTGAAACTCAATACCTCGGGCGTCATCCCGCCGATCTTCGCCTCGTCGCTGTTGCTGATCCCGGTGACGATCGCGGGGTTTGTGTCAACCAACCAGGATATGGGCTGG
>DATNJF010000027.1:0-5345 GCA_035604035.1 Allostellaceae bacterium
CTGGGTGGTGTCGGCGAAACCGGTGGTCCCGGACTTCAACCGCATCAATCCGATCAAGGGCTTCGGCCGGCTGTTTTCGAAGACCGCGTTGGCCGAGATTTTGAAGGCGCTCATCAAGTTCGTCGTGGTCGGCGCCATCGCCGCGTGGCTGATGCGCAGCTGGCTCTTTGATTTCCTCCATCTCGCCGCCGAGACCTGGCCCTATGCGCCGCGTCATGTCGCGGATTTGGCGACGAAGGCGTTCCTGATCCTCGCGGTATCGCTTGCTGTGGTGACCCTCTTCGAGGTGCCGTACCAGGTTTGGCAGTTCCGTGACCAGTTCAAGATGAGCCGCGAGGAGATCAAAGACGAACTGCGGGAACAGGAAGGCAGCCCGCAGACGCGGCGGCGGATACGCTCGCTGCGGATTAAGATGGCGCGCGGCCGGATGATGTCGGAAGTGCCGAAATCCGATGTCGTCGTCGTCAACCCGGAACATTTCGCCGTGGCGCTGAGCTATCGCGAGGATCGCATGCGCGCGCCGCGCCTCGTCGCTAAGGGCACCGGCCTTATCGCGCTGCGCATTCGCGCGGTCGCCGAGGAAAACGGCGTGCCGGTCGTCGAGGCCCCGCCGCTGGCGCGCTCGATCAATCGTTTCGTCGATCTCGGCGACGAAATCCCCGCGGCGCTTTATGGCGCCGTCGCCGAAGTGCTCGCTTACGTCTATCGCCTGAAGTCGTCGCGCGACACCGGCGGCCCGTTGCCGCCGCTGCCCGCGGATGGGCGCTTCGAACCGCCGGAGGGTCTCGATGCGTAAGAGCGGACGCCGCCTCAGGCGGCGCCGAGTGCGTGCTTCGCCGAGTGGCTTTGTTCGCTACCGTCGGATTTATAAGACCGATGCGGGTCTTGCCGGCGCAGCCTGTCGATGGCGGCGGTCAGGTGGCGCAGCATGGTATCGCAGATAACCGCGTTTTCCTGGTTGTAGCGGGCCAACGCGACGAGTTCGGCGGCGCCCGGCCGCGGCGTTCCCGGAATTACGGTCGCTTGCTCGATCATGTCGGCGAGGAGCACCTTGCGCTGCGCCATCGCATTGATCGCCTCCGCGGTGCCGCTCAAGAGCGCGCGTCGCTCCTCTTCAAGCACATCGCGCAGCTGATCGATCAGCTGCGCGATGTGATCCGCCGTGTCTGCCATCGCATCGCCGTCAGAACTTGATCTCGACGCCGCCGTCGCGCGAGACGGTCGCGCGCAGCGTCTTCTGAGTCGCCGGGTTCTGCACCGAGATGCTGTCGCCGACCCGCCCGTCCTCCATCGCCATCGCTGTCGTCTTGAGAGTCATCGATTGGTCGGTCAGCGTCAGCACGATGTTCTGACCCCGGTGCACCGAAATCGGCAGGTCGAGCAGCGACGACAGGACCGGGCTCCCGGCCATGAGCCCGATACGCAAGATCTTGCCCTGGGCCTGGCGCGGGTCGGTTATCAGCCCGGTATTGCTGGCAAGCTGGTCGACCCGCCCGCTGGTCAACTGCGCCGCGCTCAGCGTGGTATTTGGTGGCAGATTTGTTGCGGCGATGACTGCATTGACCCAAGCACGCAGATGGACCGGTACGTAAAGCGTCCAACTCGGGTCCTGGCAGCTGACTTTTGCCGTCATCGTCGCAGCATTGGTCGGCGGCAATTCAACGTCGATATTGGGGCAAGCTTCGAGACGAAGTCGGGAGTCAATAGTTCCAACTTCGACTTCGCCTGACGCGCCGGGTATCGCTGCTAAGCGCGGGGAAATCGCTGTTTCGATTGCTGTACGAATAGCTGCTTGATCTTGTATCTGTTGGGCAGACGCGCTCCCAAACTGAGCAAAAATTAGGATAACGGCGCCGGCGACAGCGCTACCGCTAAACCTAGTCTTTGGGGCCATCGCCGTTTTCCCTTGCCTTTGTCGCAAAGTTTTCTCATCATAACGAAAAATGGGAATTCGGCAAGTCGAGAAAATATCGGATAAGCGTAAGCAATGAGCGTGAATGGGTAATGCGGAGGACATTCCGGTGAACACCTGCAAGGTCGAACAAATGAGGGTCCGGTAAATGGCTCTGCCGATCGACACCGGGCTCGAATTTTTCCGGCAGGTTCTCGCGTTGCGCGGCTATCGCCAGGAAATTCTTTCCGCCGACATAGCGAATGCCAGCACGCCCGGTTTCAAGGCGGTCGATCTCGATTTTGCCGGCGCGCTCAACGCCGCGACGCGCCAGCCCGACTCCAATGGCCCCGCCGGTTCGCGGCGCCTTTGGCTGGTCGACGACAAGCGGCAGATGACGATCGACGGCAAGGGTTCCGCGCCAGCTGCGGCGGCGAATTTCGTCAAATACCAGGCTGGCAGCGAAGTGACGCTCGACGGCAACAGCGTCGATCTCGACCACGAAAAGACCGCGGCGGCTGAAAACGCCGTCCAATATCAGGCGGCCGCGACTTTCACTACCCAGACGATCCGCATGCTGATGACCGCGATCAATGGATCCGGGTCGCAGCAATCGAGTGGGAGCTAGCAGATGTCGCTCTTCGGCACGCTTGCCATTGCCGGCTCGGGTATGTCGGCGCAGTCCGAGCGCCTCACCGCCATCGCCAGCAACCTAGCTAACGCCAATACCACCGTGGGCCCGGGCGGTCAGCCCTACCGCGCCCGCGAGGTCGTGTTCCAGGCATTGTCAGTCGATGGCGGCGACAGCGACGCCGCCGCAGTCGGGATGAACGGGGTGAAAGTCGCGGCGGTGGTCGAGAGCAATGCGCCAATGCAGTCGGTCTACAACCCGGGCAGCAGCTTTGCCGACGCCCAGGGCTATGTGCAGATGCCCAACGTCAGCCCGGTCGAGGAGATGGTCAACATGATCTCGGCGCAGCAGGACTACCAGGCGAACCTCGAGGCGTTCAACGTCGCCAAGACGCTCGCCCTGCGCACGCTGACGATCTAGCGCGAGGTTCGAGGGGGCAGCCATGACACTCGCAGCAAGCGTGATGCCGGCGTCGGTGGTGTCGCTGCCGGCGGGGACCCAGTTGACGCCTGCGTCCACTTCGGCCGCGTCCGCCGCGGGCGCCTCAACCGGGTTGGGCCAGGGCCTCACGGAAACCGATTTCCTGACGCTGCTCACCACCCAACTCCAACATCAGGACCCACTCAATCCGCAGAGCCCCAGCGACCTTGCCGCCGAGCTGGCGCAGTTCTCGACCGCGAGCGGGGTGCAGACCCTCAATACCGCGTTCAACTCGGGTAGCAGCTTGCAGGCGGCCAACCTGGTTGGGAAGAACGTCGCGGTCGCCGGCAACACCATGATCCTCGGCGCGAATGGCTCGGCTCCGGGCGCGTTCAGCCTCTCGGCCGCGGCCAAGGATGTCACCGTCACCATCGCCAACTCGGCCGGCAGCATTGTCGGTGCGATCGACCTCGGGGCGGTAGCGGCCGGCAACCAGACCTTCGCGTGGGACGGCAAGGCCGCGGACGGAACCGTCCTGCCACAAGGGAATTACCTCTATGCGGTCAACGCCACGTCCGCCTCGAGCGGTGCCACGGTGACCGCGACGCCTTACGCGGTGGTTCCGGTCACCTCGGTGGTGCTCGGCGGCCAGAGCGGTCCGATGCTCGATCTGGGCGGCGGGCTCGCGCCGGTACCGCTCAGCTCAGTCACGCAAGTGTTTTAACGGAGTAGCCGCGATGACCTTATCCGTCGAATTGTCAGGACTGCAGGCGGCTCAGACCGACCTCGACACGATTGGCAACAATATCGCCAACGTCGGCACTAACGGCTTCAAGGCGTCGAAGGCGAATTTCGCCGATCTCTACGGCAATTCGCTGCTCGGCTCCGCGGGCACCGCCGGCACCCCTGGTCAGGGAGTGATGACCAGCAGCCTCTCCCAGCTGTTCACCGAAGGTTCGATCGGCACCACCGGTAACCCGCTCAATGTCGCGATCAACGGCAACGGGTTCTTCCAGGTCCTGACGCCAACGGGAGCCGCCTATAGCCGGGATGGCTCGTTCCAGCTCGACGCCAACGGCAATCTGGTCAACGACGCCGGCGCCTTCGTCATGGGTTTTTCAGCGCCGGCCAGCGGCGGCTCGTCCGTGGCAGCCGGCTCGCTGGGGAAGATCCAGATCAGCGAGTCGAATGTGCCACCGGTGGCCACATCGAGCGTGACGATGAATGTGAACCTTCCGTCGACCGACACGCCGATCAACACGACCCTGACACCGTTCAGCGTAAACACGCCGGCCAGCTACAACGAGAGCACCACCAGCACGGTGTACGACAGCCTTGGCGCGCCCCGCACGCTAACCACCTATTTCACCGAGGTGTCGGGCTCGGGCACGCCCGACAATTGGCAGACCCATTGGGCCCTGTCGAACACCAACGGGAACATGGTCGCCTCCGGCTCCGGCGCGACCTTGCGCTTCAACAGCTCCGGCAACCTGACCGGCGGCAACAACACGATCAACGTCGCCACCCTGCCAAACGGCGCGGCGGCGCTGTCGATCGCGCAAAATTATACGGGGACGACGCTGTCGGACCTGACGTTCGGGGTCAATTCGATCCAGAGCAACGGCACCGCCGCCGGGCTATTTGCCGGTCTCGATATCGGCTCGGACGGCAACGTCATCGCGCAATACTCGAACGGCGCGACCAAGGTCATGGGCACGATTGCGCTGGTGAATTTCACCAACCCACAAGGATTGACCCCGATCTCCGGCAACAATTGGCTGCCGTCGGCGGCGTCGGGCCAGCCGCTGACAAACACCCCCGGCAGCGCCGGCGTCGGCACGCTGGAATCGGGCGCGCTCGAGGGATCGAACGTCGATCTGTCTACCCAGCTGGTCAACCTCATCGTCGCGCAGCAGGCCTATCAGGCCAACGTCCAGAGCGTCAACGTCGACCAGCAGGACGTGCAGAAACTGATGACGATCCAATAGGCACAGGCGAGGGCAATTTGAATCGGATAGGCGCGCGATGAGCCAACAGCTGGTCTACCTGGCGATGACCGGGTTGAACGCGACGATGGATCGGATGACCTCGGCGACCAACAACCTCGCCAACGCCAGTACCACCGCGTTCAAGGCGCAGCAGCCGGTCTTCCAGGCTCAGCCGCTGTACGGCCAAGGGCTACCCAACCGCGTCGATGTCGCAACGGCCCAGGACACCGCCAACTTCAAGGCTGGGCCGATCGAGGGCACCGGACGCGACCTCGATGTCGCGGTCAAGGGCCAGGGCTGGATCGGGGTTCAGGCAACGGACGGCAGCACGGCGCTCACCCGCAACGGCTCGCTCGCGATCTCGGCGACCGGCGTGCTGCAGACCAGCGACGGCAACCCGGTTCTCGGCAAGGGC
>DATNJF010000028.1:0-2088 GCA_035604035.1 Allostellaceae bacterium
CGATCAGGATGGCTACCTCTACATTTACGATCGCGTGAAGGACATGATCATCTCGGGTGGTGAGAACATCTATCCGGCCGAAGTCGAAAGCGCGCTGTTCGGCCACCCCGCGGTCGCGGACGTGGCGGTGATCGGTGTGCCGGACGACCAATGGGGCGAGGCGGTGAAGGCGTTCGTGGTCAGAAAACCCGGCGTCGCGGTCACGCCCGATGAATTGATCGGCTTCGCGCGCGAGCGTATCGCCGCCTACAAGGTGCCGCGGTCGATCGATTTTATCGACGCCCTGCCTCGAAATCCGACCGGCAAGATTCTCAAGCGCGAGCTGCGCAAGCCATTCTGGGTCGGCCAGGAGCGCCAGGTTCACTAAGCTCCCGCAAGCCCCATCAGCTCGCGAGTTTCTCCGGGGCTTGCGATGGCGCGGCCGGTTTCGCGCGCATAGCGGGCCAGCATCTGCACCAGCGCTCCGTTCGAGCCGACTTTGCTGCCGTCGGGCAAATAGAACGTGTCTTCGAGGCCTGTCCGTAAATGGCCACCGAGCTCGGCAGCGCGCCGGTGCAATGGCCAGATTTCCGCGCGGCCGATGGCGGTAACCTGCCAAGGCGCGCCGGCGAGGGTGAGCTTCTTCAGGATCGGAAGCAAATCCGGATCGGCCGGCATGCCGGACTCCACGCCCATGACGAAATTGTATTTCGGCCGGCCCTTGTACATGCCGTTCTTCGCGTACATGCCGACACAGCGCACAATGCCGACGTCGAAACATTCGAATTCGGGCTGGGTGCCGGTCTCGGCCATCACGTCAAGATAGGCCTTTACCTTGTCGACCGGATTATCGAAGACGTGCGGCGGCCAGGCCCACGACCCATCGGAACGCACTTTCAGGTAGTTCAGCGAGCCGGCATTGCAGGCGGCGATCTCAGGCTTGACGGCGCGCAAGCAAGCGAGCGGGCCGGAAATATTCGACCCGATCGTGCCCGTCGACTCGTTGAGAATCACGCCCGGGCAGGCGTCGCGGATCGCCTGCATGATGGTGACGGCCAGCTCGGGCTCCCACGACGGCAGGTGCCCCTTGCCGGGCGCTTGCTGGCGGAAATGCACATGCATGACCGCGGCGCCGGCGTCGAATGCGGCTTTCGCCTCGCGCGCCATCTCTTCGGGCGTGACCGGTACCGGATGCTGCTTCGGATCGGTCAGCACGCCGGTGAGCGCGCAGGTGATCACGACCTTATCGCTCATGCGGATTCCTCCATCTCATCCTTGCCCGCAACGCTCTCGGGCACGAGCACGGCGAGAAGCTGCCGGGCGGCGACCTGCTCGCCCGGGTTGACCAGGATCTTCTCGATGGTGCCGTCGCGCTCCGCGCTGATCTCGTGCTGCATCTTCATCGCTTCGAGCACGACGACGCGCTGTCCTCTGATGACGCGATCGCCTGCTCGGGCGAGCACCCCTACGATCGCGCCATTCATCGGCGCGACGAGGCGGGAGGAACCGTCGCGACGTCCAGAGCCGGCCGCCTCGAGAGCGGTCTCGCGCACGGCGACGGTGGTTCCGTTGAGATCGAGATGCAACACGCCGTCCTGAAGAGCGAAGCGCGCGGTCTGCTGCAGGCCGAAGGCGGTGAAGCGAAGCGAGCGTTCGCCGCGTTCGACGATCGCAACCTCGACCTCTTCCTTGCCCAGCAGAACCAAATATCCATCCGGGCCGACAGCCATAATGCTGGCCGAATGATGCACGTCGCTCAATGTCAAACGTAAAGGCCAGACTGCAATGCCCGTCGAAGACCAATTCATGGTTGCGCGCGACGCGCTGGCGGCGCTGCGCTTTCGGTCCTCGAACAGCAGCACCGCCGCGATCGCCAGCGTCCGGAGATCAGCCTGCGGACGCCGCATGGCGTCGCTCCCCGCCGGAAAATACCGTTGAATGAACGTGGTCGTCGCTTCCCCGGCGGCGAAGGCGGGGTGCCGGAGCATCGCGATGAGGAAGCTACGGTTGGTGGTCAGCCCGAGCGCCACCGTGTCCTCGAGCGCAATGAGCAACCGGCGGCACGCTTCTTCGCGCGTCGCACCATGTGCGATCACCTTCGCCATCATC
>DATNJF010000029.1:0-4396 GCA_035604035.1 Allostellaceae bacterium
GACCTTCTAGGTCGATCAGGTCCTTGAGCGCGATCGGGACGCCGTGCAGCGGACCGACGGCATGCCCCGAGCGTATCGCTTTGTCGGCGGCCTCGGCGGCGAGCCGAGCCGTGTCGTCATAAACGTCGATATAGGCATGAAGCTGCTGATTCTGCGCGGCAATGCGGCCAAGAAACGCCTCGACGGCGGCGACCGGCGACAAGCGGCCGGCGGAGATTTCAGAGGAAAGACTGCGCGCAGAAAGCAGGCTTGGGTCGCCGGGGGGAGAGGGCATGGCGGTTGGCCTCATTGGCGGAAATTTGGCAACGATACGCCGCTCCGCCGCCCCCCTCCAACTGTCAATCGACGATGGCGAGCCTAGTACAGGTAGGCCAGCTTCGCGTCGTCGGCCTTTTTGTGATGCTTGCGCGCGGCGATGTGCACGGGCTTGCGATGGGAAGGCCTCGCTTTGGCGACCGTCGCGCCGAGATCCGCCCGCTGGGTCTGCGGGTAGATAAAGCCAAAGGTCGGGTTGTCACGCTGTCCGCCGGCTTCCGGCCGGTTACCCAACACTTTGACGGCGGTCCAATCGTTGTTGGGCGACGTGTCGACCACGGCCATCGCCTTGCTGACACGGCCGCGGATCCAATTGGCGTGATCGACAAGGATTCGGCGAGGCCCGTCTACACTGCTCACCACGGCGACATGACCCGAGCGCATGTGTCCAAAAGATTTGAACACGAGGACCGAGCCGATTTTCGGTTCGTGCCCGCGGTCATAGCGGCCGGCGGCGTGCGACCACCAAAGCCCCGCATTGCCGTCGAGCTGAATGCCGGTCAGCGCGCGTGCGTAGGCGACGCAATTGCCGCCGCTCGGTGCGCCGTGATGCTTCACTGCCGCCTGGGCTGGCAAAGACAACAGAATTGCAAGCCCCCAATACGCGAGGGCGATGGCCTTCCATCGCAACGTGTAGTCCCCCTCCTCAAGTCGCCGACCGCCGCTGTCGGGCCGATCGTGTCGACACCCCTGCAAATAACTTACCAGATTGTGGCGATCCAGCCACCCCGGATGTGAATTTTTTCGTATTTTACCTGATCGAGGAGTTATTTGTTTCGATCTCTACTTCGGGAAAACTCGGCTGTAGACGCCCGGCGACCCGACGTCGTGACGCATATACGGTCGGATCCGATTGCTCCAGGGATTGGCGTCGCGAGCCCGCGCCCAAGGTTCGCTCTCCGAGACATGGGCGTTCTCGAATTCGTAAAGCGTCAGGTATTTCGGCTGCGAATCAATGGCGACATAGCGGCGCGCGCCGAGGCAGCCGGGCACGGCACGATAGGGTGGGATATACGCGGTGTTGTACCAATCGTTGAACTCGTCCTCGACGACCGACGGGATGTCGATCCGGCCCATCTGCAGGAACGGCGCGGGGCCTTGCGTCATCTCGATCGGATTGGTGTGCATCGGGAAAATCTGGCGATAGCCGTTGATCAGGTAGTTGCGCCCGATCGTACCGCCTGACGCCGCGACACGCTTTGTCGAGGGGCGGAAGCGTACCTCGTCGAGAAAGGCGGAGGTGCGCAAGACTTCGACCGTTTCGAGCTCGTACAGCGCCAGATTCTTGGGCCCGCCCTTGAGCGCGACATAGCGACCGGCGCTCAAGAACCCCGGTATAGCGAGCAGGTGGGCAATGTGCTCCTCGTCGTACCATCGATGATATTCGGCCTCGTGTTCCGGATCGATATCGGCCCACACCATCAACAGCCCGGTGCCGCGCGTCTTGGCCATCGCCGATCTCCTCGGTTGGGGTTGTCCACCCGGCGAAAGCTCCACGCGAAGCGCGGGGCCTTCGCCGGGAGCTTAGCTCAATAGTGCGGGGGCGGGGGCGGCGGCGGTGCGCCAGGGGCGGCTCCCGGATAGGGCGGCAGCGCATATTGCCCAGGCGCGAACCCGGGCACCTGGTTGCCGCGCGCGTACATGCACTGCGCGTAGAGGATGTTGTATTGCTGCTGGATGTTCATCCCGGCGAGCGAGGAGTTTTGAGCGGCCATGCCGGTGCCGACAAGAGCGCCCGAGGCAGCGCCGATCGCCGCGCCGCGGCCGCCGCCGAACGCCGCGCCGAGGCCGGCGCCAAGCATCGTCGTCAGCAGCGCGCCACCCGCCGCCTGACTGTTCGCCTGCGCCGCCATCGGCGCGGTCTGCGAATTGGCGTAAGCTTGGCAAGTCTGCTGATCGGCGGCGAATTGATCGAATGGTTTGTTGGCGCCCGGCATCACCGGGACCGTCGGTGCCATCACCGTCGGAGCGCAAGCGCTCAGGGCAATGACGGCCGCCATGGCGCCGCCCCACCGTGCGTGGACACGCATCATACGCTTCTCCTCGTCTCGGTCCGGCGGCGATATACCGGCGGTTCCCCGGATTGGCGCGGCCGGATCATCGGTAACGCTCCGGTCGCATTCAATCCCACCCTTGGCGACAAAAGCGGCAATTTGGCGGCACGAGCGAGGCATCCCATCCTGAAGAGGCCAGGAGCACTTCTAAAGCGGCGATCGCGGCAAGCGTTTTTTTGACCACGATGCACTACGCCTTATCGGCAGTTGCCAGGGTCGAAATGGCCCAGATCGCGCTAAACGCTTACAACTTGATCGTCGCGCGCATTCCAATGACGAGCGCATCTGGGAGCGGCGCGCGACCGAAAGTACCCGGAACCCTTGCCCCTGCGTTGAACACAAACTGGACGTCGGGTTGTAGCGTCAACCAATATGTTACCGTCGCCTGATAGGTCGCCTCGAAGACCGTCTCGTTACTCGCATAGGGCGATGTGGCGCGGCCCAGGGAAACAAAGTCGCGGCTGAAGCCTCGCGCCGCAGGGCTGATGCCGAGATACGCGAAGGCGAGGCCGAAAACGTCGTCCGGGCGCTGGGCGAAGGGCGCCACCCAGTTTATTCCACCTTCGACGAATAGGTTGCTGAGATTGCGATCACTGGATCCGCCCATCACCTGGAGAAAGAGCCCGATACCTTGATCCTTCGAGCCGGGACGCTGCCATACCATCTGATCGATGATGCCGTAAAAGGCCCAATCTCCGGTGTGATTCAGCGGCGTCCCGGAACTCGCCGGATTGGCGAGCGGCCCGCCGGTATTGTCGAAACGCTGATCGGCGAACTGGCTGGAGGAGTACCAAGCACCGAGCTTGTAGGTGGTCGGCAGGTTCGCCGACGCACTCGGGTCGGGCGAGTACCACACCTCGCCAAACGCCAACGCATGACCGTTCAAACGAAAGGCCGTACCGTTACGGTCGCGGATCTGCGGATCGCCCGGGCCGGGCGGCGCCGTATCGCCGTTGTAGACGGCGCCGAGCAGGGTCAGATTATCTGTCGCCTTTAGCTGAGCCCGCACAAATGGCGCCGCCATCGGATAGTTGGGGCCGCCGGAAGGGAGCACGGCCGCCGGCATACCGGGAAACCCAAAGCTCGAATTGAGGAAGAGACCGCCATAGGCGGTCGTCATCATCTCGTCATTGGCGCCCTCCTGGCCGAGCCGGATCGATAGTTTCCCATCGAAAACGGTTTGGTCGAGCCAGAGATCGTAGAGTTTGATGCTGGGGGTTGCTTCGATGTTGCTGATAACCTGAAGATTCCCGACGAGGCTTCGCGTCGGCCCGTGGCCATGGATGTCGAAAGCTGAGGTGAAGAATTCCGCGCCCGACCAGCCAACAGCCTTGTCGAGATCGACATCGAACTTGGCGATGGTCAGCCCGTTATAGCTGAGACCTTGGTGCCCGCCGCCCGTCAGGTTGGCCCAGACCTCGCTCCGCTCATGAAGCGAGAACGTTATCCCGAAATCCTTCCAATGCCCCCGCTCTCGGTGGAACGCGTCCAGCAACCCGCCTGGGGAAAGCAGCGGTTCCACTGGCGTTGCTTCCTCCGGGGCCGGAACGCCGATTTTGGGCTCAACAGGCAATCCGAAGGAGGCGGCCTCGGCACACGGGGCATTGGCAAACAACAGCGCGCAAAGTATCGCCGACGCCGCTCCGAAGCACGCGCAGCCGCCTCCTTGCCAGCCGGTCGCGCGCCGCACGTTTCCGTGGCCCACAACCCAGTTGCGGTGGGCATTAACCTGAGCCTCGGCCAGGGCGCGTCTCCAATGATCAATTACGAGTTGACGCCGATCACCTTTGCAAAGTGGAGATGCTGCTACAAGCCCGCGGATATCGCGCCTTGGACAAGTTTACGAGCCTCGCACTGCAGGTACAAAGAGCTGGACCGAAAGCGCTGGTGCAGTGTGCGCGTTTCTGACCCGTTAGGGCCATTTTTGGGACTTTTATGCCCGCACCAACGCTTTCGACAGCGACAGACGGCTCGGCGTCGAGGAGGATTGTCGAGTAAAATCAAATTCCCAGTTAGGGGACCACACT
>DATNJF010000030.1:0-2404 GCA_035604035.1 Allostellaceae bacterium
GCCGGGCGGCAGCGTTCGGTGTCGGGGGGGTTGCGTTTACGCAGGGGAGTCAGGGTGATCGTATCATTTTATTCAATAATATCAATTAGTTATTAAATGTGATGCAGTGCAGCGACAACTCAATGCTGCAATGCGATAATAACAGCTTAAATCACTAGGAGACTTCCATGGAACTGATATATCTGTCGGGCCTCGCCGCGGTGGCGGTGTTCGCCTTCGAACTGTTCGATTTCGCGGGCTGACCGCGACTTCGGCTCCCGATGACCGGCGGCAACGAACTGCCCACCCTTCACCCAGACGCGGTTTGGTGGCCCTTGAGGTCTCACTAGCCTCGTCGTGGGACGGCCGCACGGCATGACCGTCTCCTCACAGGCTATCGCCGCGCGAGCAGGTTGCGAATCTCTTCGAGTAGCACCTCCTGCCGCGGCGGAGCAGGCGGCGTCGCCGGCGCGGCCTCGGCGGGCGTCTTCTTCAAGCGGTTTATGCCGCGGATCGCGATGAAGATCACGAACGCAATGATCAGGAAGTCGACGACCGACTGGATGAATAGGCCGTATTTCAACAGCAACGGCTCTCCCTTGAGGTTGGAGCCGATCTGAACGGCGAGTTTCGAGAAGTCGTTCCCCGCCGTCAGCACGCCGACGACCGGCATGATGACGGCCTCGACGAGTGACGACACGATCTTGCCGAATGCGCCGCCGATGACGACACCGACCGCGAGGTCGATGACGTTGCCACGCATGGCAAATTCCTTGAACTCAGAGGCAATGCTCATCAGTCGCTCTCCCTGTCGTTGCTGTTGTTGAGCGCGTCGAACGCCATCCGCTCGACACTCCCCATCGGCCCGGGATCGAGGGTCGCTGGAACGCGCCGTCGTATCAACCTCTCGAGCCCCGCACCCCGTGTCTGGTGAGGTTACGAGAGGGCCTCCCGTACCGCAATGCGGCCGCATCATGCGGCCCGGAGCGGGTCACGGCAGATGCCGGAGTACCGCCTAACGGCTGGCCGGCTTGGGGCGCTGGTACTGCCAGTTGCGCGATTTTCCCTGGGACAGCCATGTGAGTGCCGTCGCCAGGCGCCGGGCCCGCGTGTCAGGCCGCTTCGCGTCCCTGAGCCACTCGATGTACTCCCGCTGACCGTAAGGGCTCAGGCGCCGGTACGTCGCGAGTGCAGCGCTCCTCCCCTTCAGGGCGTCCAGGAAATACGCGGTCGGCTTGGGCGGCGGCCGGCGGCGAGCTTTGGGGCGGGTCGGCGAGGCGTCCCTGGCGTCACTGAGCGTCATGGCCCTGCGAATCAATGTCTTGAGCAGCCGCCGGACCGGCAGGTCCTCGATCGAGGTGAGGCGCCCGAAGTGGCCCATGGCCTCGACCGATTGATCGTTCGCGCCGGTCATGAGCTGCGCCTCCTTCCAGAACCCGAACGCGCAGTGGTGCTTGAACGCCGCCATGCGGCACAGGATCCCGCCATACAGGAAATGCGGCATCTGCCACTTGATCGTCTCCTCGACGGTCGGGCAGGCCTCGTGCACGACCGCGCGTAGATGCCTGAGGATCGGTTGGGCAAATTCGGCTGACTTCGCGATGTAGGCGTCGACTCGCGGATCCTGCGTGCCCATGGCTGCTTCCTGTGCCCGGCTCCGCCCAACGATACCAGCGCGCCTGCGAACCGCGAACACCGGTGAGGTCGTTTCGAGCCGGCGGCGACCTGCGGTAGGCTTGTGCGACTGGGAGGTCGCCCCATGCACGCATCGCCTGTCACTCCCCGCCCGCCGCTTCCCCCGTTCACCCGCGAGACGGCCACCGCCAAGGTCCGGGCCGCAGAGGATGGCTGGAACGGCCGTAATCCGGACAAGGTCGCGCTCGCCTATACGGCGGACAGCGTGTGGCGCAACCGCGCGGAGTTTTTCCAGGGACGCGCCGCGATCGTGGCGTTTCTCACCCGGAAGTGGGCGAAGGAGCTGGACTACCGGCTGATCAAGGAGCTGTGGGCGTACACAGATGACCGGATCGCGGTGCGCTTTGCCTATGAGTGGCACGACGACTCCGGCCAGTGGTTCCGCTCCTACGGCAACGAAAACTGGGAGTTCGACCGGGATGGATACATGCAGCGGCGCATCGCCTCGATCAACGATCTGCCGATCGTCGCGGCCCACCGCAAGTACCACTGGCCCGCACCGGGACCTCGGCCGCTCGATCACCCCGGCCTGTCAGAGCTCGGCCTCTAGTCGAGCGCCGGCGGCGAGCGCCATGCATCGACGTCGATCCTTCAGGCTGCGATCGCCAGTGCGGGAACCTCGCCGTGCGTGACAAACGGCGCACGCCAGCGCCGCCTCTGCGGTTCATCCAGCGTCTCGATCGGCGCGTCGACGCTGATTGCAGCGGCGGACGTCGGCGCGCTGCAGGCG
>DATNJF010000031.1:0-16866 GCA_035604035.1 Allostellaceae bacterium
AAAGCCAAAGTCCACGAAAAACTCCGCCTCGCGGTCAATCCGGAGCGGGCACATTTCTTCGACAACGAGACCGAGGCCGCGATCTAACGCGACGCGGTTTGTAACCAATCATTCTTGGGAGGAGACTATGACGCAACTTCATCGCCGCCGGGTATTGCAGCTCTCGGGCGCCGGCGCGGCCGCCGCGGCAACGGGAGGGCTCGCCGGCATTCTGGCGAGCGGCCGGGCGCCGGCCTATGGCCAGACGACGACGGTGCATTGGGTGCGTTGGTCCGATTTCGTGCCGGCCTCAGACGTCGTTCTCAAGGGAGCGATCACCGATCAGTGCCAAAAGGATCTCGGCATCAAGTTGCAGCTCGAAACCATCAACGCCAACGACATCCAGGCGCGGGTGACCTCGGCGATCCAGTCGGGCAACGGCCCGGACATCATCATGGGCCTGGCCAACTGGCCGCAGCTCTATGCCAAAAGCCTGGCCGATGTCAGCGACCTCGCCGACCAGGTCGGCAAGGCCGGGGGCGGCTATTACGACGTCTACAAGGGCGTCTGCATTGCCGACGGCAAATGGATCGCCCTGCCCTGGGCAGTCGGCGGCGGTTTGGTGGCGTACCGCAAATCCTGGCTCGCCGAAGTCGGGTTCGACGGCAAGTTCCCAAGCAACTGGGACGATTACCGGACCGCCGGCCAGAAGCTGAAAAAGGCTGGCCACCCCTATGGGCAGACCGCCGGTCACACGTTCGGCGACGCGCCGGGCTGGTGGTATCCCTATTTGTGGTCGTGGGGCGGCAAGGAGGTCGAGGCCGACGGCAAGACCGTCGCACTCAACAGCAAGGAGACGATCGAGTCGGTCAAGTTCGCGGTCGCGCTGTGGAAGGAGACGATGGACGAGGGCGGGCTCGCCTGGGACGACAGCAGCAACAACCGCGCCTTCCTGTCTGGCAGCATCAGCGCCACCAACAACGGCGCCTCGATCTATCTCGAAGCCAAGAAGAAGCCTGACTCGTACCAGACCGACAAGGGCGAGCCAATGTTCAAGGACATCCTGCACGCCTCGATCCCAACCAACATCGGTCAGGCCTTCAACGAACCGGGGCCGTTCACCGATATGCTGATGGGCTATTCGAAGAACCAGGATGCGGCTAAAAAATTCCTCGCCTGGGTTCACACCAAGCCGGTGTTCGAACAGTGGTTTACCTCGCAGCAGGGCTATACCGCCGGCGCCACCAAGGATTACGAGGACGATCCGGTGTGGAAGATCGACCCTGTGCTCGAGCCATTCAAAAACATCCCGAAAACCGGGCGCATGGTCGGCTACGCCGGCCCGCCGAACCAGAAAGCGGCCGAGGTGCGCACCAAGTACATCATCGTCGACATGTACGCGAAGGCGATCCAGGGCATGGCGGCCGAGGATTCGGTCAAATCGGCGACCGACGAACTGCTCAAAATCTACGGCGCCTAACGCTCAGACATCGCACCCCGGCCCGGACAGCAGAGCCGGGCGGGGCAGCAACAGGGAGGCACGCATGACGCACATTCATCGGCGCCGAGTTCTGGCACTGTCCGGCGCCGGAGCGCTCGCCGCCGGAACCGGCGGCCTCGCCGGCATCCTCGCCAGCGGCCGGGCCCCGGCCTATGCCCAGGGCACGACCTTGCACTGGCTCAAATTCGTCGACTTCGTCCCGGTCTCCGACCAGCTCTTGAAGGGCAAGATCAAGGACGACTGCCAGAAGGCGCTCGGCATCACGCTCGAGGTCGAGACCATCAACGGCGACGGCGTGCAAGCGCGCATCACCTCGGCGATCCAGGCCAAGACTGGACCCGACATCCTGATGGCGGTCAACAACTGGGCTCAGCTCTACGCCGACAGCCTTGCCGACGTTAGCGACATCGCCGAGGAGCGCGGCAAGGCCGAGGGCGGCTATTTCGACACCGCGCACGCGGTCGCTAATAATGGCCAGCGCTGGATCGCGATGCCGTACACGATCCTCGGCGTGCTCTTTGCCTGCCGCACCTCCTGGTTCGCCGAGGAGGGCGTCACGCCCGACAAGTTTCCGGCGACATGGGAAGAGTTGCGCACGGTCGGCAAGAAGATGAAAGCGAAGAGCCGGCCGCTCGGTCAGACCCTGGCGCATGCCTTCGGCGACGGCCCGGCGGGCTGGTATCCGTATCTGTGGTCATGGGGCGGCAAGGAGGTCGAGGCCGACGGCAAGACGGTCGTGCTCAACAGCAAGGAGACGATCGAGTCGGTGAAGTTCGCGGTCGGCATGTGGAAGGACGCCTACGACGAGGGCGCGATGTCGTGGGACGACGCCGGCAATAATCGGGCCTATCTCTCGAACACGATCAGCGCCACGAGCAATGGCGCATCGATCTACCTATTGGCCCGCTCGAAGCCCGACACCTACCAGACCGAAACCGGCAAACCCTTGGCCAGCGACACCTTCCATGCGCCGCTGCCGAAGGGGCCGGGCGGGCAGTTCAGCTATCACGTGCCGTTCTCGAACCTGATCCCGAACTATGTGACGAACCAGAAGGCGGCGAAGGACTTCCTGCGCTGGTTTCATTCGAAGGACGTCTACGAGCAGTGGTTCACCTCGCAGCAGGGGTTCTCGGTCGGCAGCACCAAGATGTGGGAAGACGACCCGGTGTGGAAGATCGACCCGGTGATGGCGCCATTCCGCACCGCCGCCGAAAGCGGCCGTTTCGCGGGCTATGCCGGGCCCGCCGGCCGCGCCGCCGCCGAGACGATCAGCAAATTCATCATCGTCGATATGTACGCGAAGGCAGTGCAGGGCGCCCCGGCCGAGGAAGCGGTCAAATGGGCGCATGACGAGCTGGTGAAAATCTACGCCTAGCGTGATGCTGCTCCGGTGAAGAGCCGGAGCCGTTTATCATGGACCTCATCGTCAGGAACGTCCGCCGCGTTGCCGCGCCCGGCGAGGGGCCGGTCGATATCGCGGCGGCGGAGGGCAGGATCGCGGCGATCGGGCCGGGCCTTACCGGCGAGTGCGAGACGTACGACGCCGGCGGGCGGCTCGCCTGCGCCGGCCTGATCGAGACCCACATCCATCTCGACAAGTCGCGGATCATCGACCGCTGCGCGCTGCCCGAGGGCCGCCGAGTCAACCCGGTAACCACGGTGGCGCCTCTAAAGCCGGCGATGAGCGTCGAGGACGTCTATGCCCGCGCCGAGACGACGCTCAAGCAATGCCTGGTCAATGGCACGACGCGGATGCGCACCCAGGTCGAGATCGACCCCGGCATCGGTTTGCGTGGCTTCGAGGCGATAAGCGCGCTGGCGACCGCGTACAAATGGGCGATCGATATCGAGCTCTGTGTCTTCCCGCAGGACGGGCTCACCAATTATCCCGGCGCCGAGGAATTGCTGGTCGAGGCGCTGAAGGCCGGCGCGCCGGTGCTGGGCGCCGCGCCGCGCTACGACAGCGATCCTAGCGCGCAGCTCGAGCGCATCTTCGCGCTCGCCCGCGAATACGACGTCGATCTCGACCTGCATCTCGATGTCGGCGACAGCACCGATCACATGGACATCCGCAAGGTGCTGGAGCTGACCGAGCAATTCCGGCGCGGCGGCCGGGTCGTGGTCGGCCACATGGCGAAGCTGTCGCTGATGCCGCCGGCCGAAAGCGCGGCGATGGCGCGCCGCCTCGCGGACGCTGGGATCGCGGTAACGGTGCTGCCGGCGACCGACCTTTACCTGATGGGCCGCGACCGCGACCACGATGTGCGCCGCGGCGTCGCCGACGCCAACCATCTCGCCGAGCACGGCGTCACCTGCTCGCTCTCCAGCAACAACATCCTTAACCCGGCGACCCCTTATGGCGACTGTTCGCTGATCCGCATCGCCAATCTGCACGCCAACATCCTGCAGGTGGTCGGGCCGACACGGCTGCGCGAACTCTTTTTGATGCTGAGCGAGCACTCGGCGCGGCTCTTGCGGCTCGACGACTATGGGCTGGGAGTCGGCAAGCCGGCCGACATCGTGGTCATTGACGCGGCGAGCGCCGAGCAGGCGATCGCCGAGATCCGCCCGCCGCTGGCGGTGTGGAAACGCGGCCGCCGCACCGTCACCCGCCAGCCACCGGAATTGCATCTGCCGGGTTAGCGCATCCGCTCCTCGGCGCCGGCGAGGTGCAGCGGCGTTTCGCCGAGCAGAGCCCGCTTGCAATTCGCCACCGCGCGGCGCAGCGAGGTGTCGCGCCAGACTCCGCCGCCGGCTGAATTATGCGGCGAGCCGATCACGTTGGGCAGGTCGAGGAACGGGAAGTTCATCGAGAAAGTATGGTGGCGCACCGGCTCGACCCACCAGGCATCGATCCCGGTATAGAAACGCGGATGAGCGACGAGGTGTCCGTAGAGCGCCGCCTCGTCGACGATCTCGCCACGCGCGACATTGATGAGGATGGCGTCCTCCTTCATCAACGATAGCTCGCGCGCGCCGATCATCCCTTCGGTGTGGCGGGTCAGCGCGAGGCAGACGACGAAAACATCTGCGACCTTGAGCATTTCATCGAGGCGGTCCGGGGTGCCGATCCAGTCGACCGGCTCGTCGGTCCGGCCACTGCGGTTGATCGCGTGCACCTTCATGCCGATGCAGCGCATCAGCCGCGCCGCCGCCTGGCCGACCCCGCCGAAGCCGAGGATGCCGCACACCCCGCCGAGCAGCATCTTGTTCGGGCTGCGCTGGTTGAACTCGCCGGTCTTGAGCAGCGCGTGCTCGACAAAGAGCCGCTTCGCCGCGGCGAAGGCGACAGCCACTATGTGCTCGGCCATCGGTTCGGCCGACGCGCCACCATTACCGGCGACCGGCAGCCCCGGCGGCAGATCGAGCAGCGGCACCCAGTCGATTCCGGCGGCGGTGAACTGCAGCAGGCGCGCGTTGCCAATCATCTGCCGTTCCGCGGCGGTCAGTTCGGTGGCGGTGTCGTTGGCGAGCACCGCGCCGGCGCCGCGCAACGCCGCTTCGCGCTCGCCCGCCGCGATTTCGGCGAGATAGACGACCGGCGCGACATCGCCGAGCGCCTCGGCGATCACCGCGCGGGTGCGCTGGCTGACCGGAAAGGTCACCAGCAGGGGTGCTGCGTTCATGGAGCTGCCCTTCTCGATTGCGCTTATTATGCTCACACCATGCCAAACCGCACTGCCTCATCCGCCGCGACGGCGACCTTGTGGACGACGCGGCTCGACCGGGGGTCGCCGGTGCCGCTGTCGCGGCAACTTGCTGGGGCGCTGCGCCAGGCGATCGGCGAGGGCCGGATCGGCGCCGGGGCGCGGCTGCCCTCAACCCGGGCGCTGGCTGAGGAGCTTGGCCTCGCGCGCAGCACCGTGGTCGGCGTCTTCGAGCAGCTTGCCGCCGAGGGCTACATCGCCGGCCACGCCGGCTCGGGCTATGTCGTCGCCGCGCCGCTGACCGCCGTCGAGGCGCAGGGGCGCAACGAGCCCACGGCGCCGCGCCCGCTGTCGCGGCATGGCGAGAGCCTGCGCACCTACGCGCCGCCGGCGCGCGGCCTGCCGCGCCCTTTCGAGCCCGGCCATGCCGAGGTCGATACGCGCTTTATCGCGACCTGGAAGCGGCTGTCGGCGCGGGCGCTGTCGGGCCGCTCCCGGCTGGTGTGGGGCTATGGCGACCCGCAAGGCGAACCGGAGTTGCGCCGCGCGGTGGCCGATTACCTCGCCGCCGCGCGCGGGGTGCGCTGCGCGCCGGAGCAGATCGTGCTGACCTCAGGGACACAGCAGGGGTTGAGCCTCGCGGTGCGCGTCCTGCTCGATCCCGGCGACACGGCCTGGGTCGAGGACCCGTGCTACCGCGCGGCGATCGACATCCTGCGCGCCGCCGACGCTGAGATCGTGCCGGTGCCGGTCGACGCCCAGGGGCTCGACATCGCCGCCGGGCCGCAACGCGCCCAAACGGCGAACCAGGCGCCGCCGCGCCTCGTCTACACCACGCCGTCGCGGCAATACCCACTCGGCATGGCGATGCCGCTCGCCCGCCGAGTCGCGCTGCTGGCCTGGGCCGCGGCGGCCGGGGTGTGGGTGATCGAGGACGATTACGAGAGCGAATTCCAGGCGCCGGGGCACATGTTGCCGTCGCTGCAAGGGCTCGACCGCGCCGACCGGGTGATCTATCTCGGCACCTTCAGCAAGCTGCTGTTTCCGTCGCTGCGGCTCGGCTACGCGGTGTTGCCCGAAGATTTGGTGGCGTCGTTCGTGGCCGCGCGTCACCTCGCCGACCGGCAAAGCTCGGCGCTGATCCAGGCGATCATGACCGATTTCATGCTCGACGGGCATTTCGCCCGGCATCTGAAGCGGATGCGGGCGCGCTACGCCGAGCGCCAGCAGTTCCTGACCGAACAAGTGATGCGCCGAATGGGCGGGCTGCTCGACATCCGGCCGGTGGAAAGCGGCATGTACCTGACCGCCTGGCTGCCCGAGGGGTGGTCCGACCGCGCGGCGTCGGCGGCGCTGGCCGAGGCCGGCATCGTCGCCCCACCGCTGTCGTCATTCACCCTCGAAACCGAGCGCGAGCCCGGTCTGGTGCTGGGCTATACCGGGCACGACGAGGGCGCGATGGCGCGCGCGGTCGAGCGCATGGCGGTGGTGCTGGAGCGACAACTGGTCTGATCAATCGATCAAAACTGGAGCTTCGGTAAGACCGCTTTGGCGCGTAGCTTCGGCGCCTAAGATCACGGAGCGCCGAGATATGCCTGACACCGCCCGCCTGAGACCATTCGAGCCGACCCCGCGCAGCCGCGTCAAACGTCACCCCGAGCGCGCGCACTACGACCGCGAGAGCGTGTTCGCGATCCTCGACGCGGCGTTGATGTGCCATATCGGCTATGTCATCGACGGCCAGCCCTATGTGACGCCGACCCTGTTCTGGCGCGAGGGCGAGCGGCTTTATTGGCACGGCTCGTCGGCAAGCCGCATGCTGCGCCGCCAGGCGAAGGGCATTCCGGTGTGCCTCACGGTCGCGCATGTCGATGGACTGATCCTAGCGCGCTGCGCTTTCCGCCATTCGCTCAACTACCGCGCGGCGATGGCGTTCGGCACCGCGTCGATCGTCGACGATCTGACGCAAAAGGAGGCCGGGCTCAACGCCTTTATCGAGCGCATCTATCCCGGCCGCACCGGGATCATGCGTTCGATCGCGCCGCAGGAGCTGAAGGCGACCTCGCTGATGGGGATGACCATCGAGAACGCGTCGGCCAAGATCAGGAGCGGCGGGCCGCTCGACCTCGAGCAGGATTACGGCGCCGATTGCTGGGCCGGCACGGTGCCGGTCATGCAGGTGACGGGCGCTCCGATCCCCGACCCGATCGTGCCGCCGCGCAAGGCGCCGGAGCGCGATGTCGGCCATTTCACCGCGGGCGCACGGTTCGACGATATATTGCTGGCGCTCACTCGCGAGACCAAGGCCTATGGATAAGACCCCGCCGCCGCTGTCGCTATCCGCCGCGCTGGCCCTGCCGCTTCCCGAAGGGCGGCGATCTGCCGAAATCCTGGTCGACGGCGACCTCGAACTTCGCCTCTACGCGCCCAAAGGTCACGACCCGCAGACGCCGCACGACCGCGACGAGCTCTATATCGTCGCCGCCGGTCACGGGAAGTTCCGCGCCGGCGACAAGATCGAGGCGTTCGCGCCCGGGGCACTGCTCTATGTCGCGGCGCACGAGATCCACCGCTTCGAGGATTTCTCCGACGATTTCGCCGCCTGGGTCGTGTTCTACGGGTCGGTGAAGCGCGCGCCACCGCAGGGCCGCACCGGGCTCCAAATCCCACTCGCCGCCGCGCGCGCGTTGCCGCTGCCGCCGGGCCGCGCCTCGGCCGAGGCGTTTGTCGATGGCGACATCGAAGTCCGCTTCGCCGCACCGTCGTCGCTCGGCATGCAGGTGCCGCACGACCGCGACGAGTTCTATGTCGTCGCTACCGGGACCGGTCGCTACCGGATCGAGGAGAAGGAGGTTGCCATTGCCCCCGGCGATTTGCTCTTCGCCGCCGCGCATGCGGAGCACGGGTTTGTCGCGCGCAGCGACGATTTCTCGGAGTGGATCGTGTTCTACGGCCCGGTGAAGTGAGCGGCCATACGAACCAACTTGGCCAGCCGATCGGGTTTCCGGTCGAGGGCTGGGCCGCGCGTGAGCGCCCGCCGCACACCCCGATGCACGGAAGCTATTGCCGGGTCGAGGCGCTCGACCCCAACCGGCACGCGCGCAATCTCTTCGACGCCTACAGCGAAGACCGCGACGGCCGGATGTGGACCTACCTGCCCTGGGGGCCTTATGCCGGGTTCGCTGACTTTCTCGCCGCGACCAAGACGGGCTTACAGCGCGAGGGTTTCATCACTTACGCTGTTATCGCCGGTAGCGGGAAGGCGGTGGGGGTCGCTTCCTACCTCAACATCAACCCATCCTCCGGCAGCATCGAAGTCGGCGGCATCGCCTATTCGCCGGCGCTGCAGAGGAAACCCGCTGGCACCGAGGCGATGTTCCTGATGATGCGGCGCGTCTTCGACGAACTTGGCTATCGCCGCTACGAGTGGAAATGCAATGCCTTGAATGCGCCATCGCGCGCCGCGGCCGAGCGCTACGGGTTCCGCTTCGAGGGGATTTTCAGGCAGGCCGACGTGGTCAAGGGACGCAACCGCGACAGCGCCTGGTTCTCGATCACCGATGGCGAATGGCCGGCGCTGAAGGCGGCGTCGAGCGCTGGCTCGATCCGGCGAATTTCGATGCAGACGGCCGACAGCGCGAAAGTCTGTCGGCGCTGACCCGCCGCTAGGATTATTCGGCGGCGGCCAAGGTCCGCCGGCGCGCCGAGCGGCGGTCGCCGATGAGCGCCACCACCGCGACGGTGATCATCACGATGACGCTGGCGCCGAACACCCAACGCGGCGCGCCGTGATCCATGATGAAGCCGAACATCAGCGGGCCGACCATGCCGCCGATATTGAAGCCGCTTGTAACGACGCCGAAGGTGCGGCCCATCGCGCCCGGTGGCGCGGCGGCGCGCACCAGCATGTCGCGCGACGGCATGATGAGGCCACCCAAGAGCCCGGCCGCGCCCATCGCCGCGAAGAGCGGCAGGGCGCCGAGACCGAGCGTGCCGATCGCCAGCACGATGCAGGCATTGACCGCGTAGCCGACCGCGGCGACTTCGGCATGGCGCTTCGTCATATCAGCGATAAAGCCGCCGGCCAGCACACCCAGCGCCTGCATCGCCAGATAGACGGTCAGCGCGATGCTCGCGGTCGCCAGCGGCGTGTCGAAAGCGCCGCGCAGCGCCACCACCGAGAAATTGCTGATGCCGCTGCCCGACAGGCTGAGCAGCGCGAAGAAGCCGGTGAGGCCGATGATCGTCGGGGTGAGCACCGCGGTGAGGCCGATCCTGGGCGCGGCGGGATGCGCGGCATGGCTCGCCGGCGCGCGGTTGTCGATACCGCGGATCAGCACCAGCGGCAGCGCCGCGATGAGCGCGACACCACCCGCGGCGAAGAGCGCGACATTGAGACCGAATGCCATCGCGATCGGCAGGATCGTGACCGGCGCGATCGCGTTTCCGAGAAAGCCCGAGAAGGTGTGGATCGAGAAGGCGCGGCCGACCCGCGCCGGGGCGATCTGCGCCGCGAGCAGCGCGTAATCGGCGGGATGGAAGACGCTGTTGGCGAGGCCGAGGAACCCCATCGCGATCAAGAGGCGCGGGTAGCTCGGGTCGAGGCCGAAGAAGATAAAGGCGAGCGCGCTGACGATGAGCCCCACCACCAGCATCCACCGCGAGCCGAGACGATCGACGAGGAACCCGACCGGCAATTGCGCCGCGACCGACACGACGTTGGCGACGGTCAGCGCAAAACCCAATTCGACAAAGCCGATGCCGAGCGTCGCCTTCAGGAACGGAAACAGCGGCGGCAGGACGAGGTTGTGGAAGTGGTTGACGAAATGCGCCGCCGACACAACCGCGATCGCACGGTATTCCCGGCCCTTCTCGCCGCTTTTGCCACTGCGCATCTGATCGCCGGCGCCAGGAATGGCCGCCGCGTCCGTCGTCATCGGCGTTTTGCCTCCCGAGGCCGTGCTGCACAAAATATCGGCAGCGGCGCTGACCCGACAAGCGTCGGTTTGGCAACTCTGGCCTGTTTGGGTGTCAGCGAGGCAACGACCGCCGGTTGACATCGGCGCAGCCCGCCCTTAAGCGCAACCGATGATCAAACGCCTCGAAGCCCTGATCGCGGGCGCTCTCGTCGCCAGCCGCTGGCTGATGGCGCCGCTCTATATCGGGCTGATCGCGGCTCTGATCGTCGTGGGCGTCGAGTTCTTCCGCGAGCTGATCCATATCGTCACTGGGTTCACAGACCTCGACACCGACGGGGTCATTCTTGCCGTGCTGAAGCTGATCGATTTGGTGCTGATCGCCAATCTAGTGCTAATCATGATCAGCGCCGGGATCGGCACGCTCGGCGCCATGGCACCGGAGACCGAACATGCCGGGTGGGTCGAATTCGTCGGCAAGGTCGATTTCAGCGGGCTGAAACTCAAGGTCGTAGCTTCCTTGATCGCAATCGCCGCCGTCGATCTGCTGGAAAGCTTTGTCGGGATCGACACCGCCGTGAAATCCGACGTGCCGTGGCAGATCGCGATCCTGATGGCGTTTGTGGTCTCGGGCGTGTTGCTCGCCTGGATGGACCGGCTCGTCGCCGAGCCGCATGAATAGGAGGTCCCGATGCCGACAACGCGCATGACCGGCGGCGCGGCGCTTGTCGAGATGCTGCGCCGGCACGGGATCGACACCCTGTTCGCGCTCCCCGGGGTGCAGAACGACGCGCTCTTCGTCGCGCTCTACGATGCCGGCGAGGCGATCCGGGTGATCCATACGCGCCACGAGCAGGCCGCCGCCTATATGGCCTTGGGCTATGCCCGCGCGACCGGCAAGCCCGGCGCCTTCGCGGTGGTGCCGGGACCGGGCCTTCTCAACACTACCGCGGCGCTCGCTACCGCCTACGCGACCAACGCACCGGTGCTGTGCGTCAGCGGACAAATCCCCTCCGATCTGATCGGCCGCGGGTTCGGGCTGCTGCACGAGATCCCCGACCAGCTGGCGATCCTCAAGGGCCTCACGAAATGGGCGGCGCGCATCTCGCACCCGAGCGAGACCGGCAAGCTGGTCAACGAGGCATTTCGGCAATTGGCCGATGGGCGGCCGCGCCCGGTAGCGCTGGAAATGCCCTTAGATGTGATGGCGCGCGAGTATGCGGTGAGCCTGCCGGCTCCGGGCGAAGCGCCCACACCGCCCGAGCCCGACCCCGACCTCATCGCCGCCGCAGCGAAGGCGCTATCCGGAGCGAAAGCGCCGCTCATCTATGTCGGGAGCGGCGCGATGGAGGCGGGTGCGGAAATCCTGGCCCTCGCCGAGCGGCTGCAGGCACCGGTTGTCACCTATACCGGCGGCAAAGGCGTCGTCAGCGACCGGCATTATCTGGCACAGAACCTGCTCGCCGGCCACGAATTGTGGAAGAGCGCCGATGTCGTGCTGGCGATCGGCACAAGGCTCAACCAGCCGCAGACGCGCTGGGGTATCGACGCGAATTTGAAGCTGATCCGCGTCGATCTCGATCCGGTCGAGATCACCCGCATCGTCAGGCCGGCGATCGGCATCGTCGCCGACGCCAAGGAGGCCGCGGCAGCGCTGCTGGCCGCCGTCACAGGCGGGCCGGCAAGACCGTCGCGGAAGGACGAGCTCGATGCATTGAGGGCGAAGACCGCCGCGACGCTGGCCGAGAAGCTCGGACCGCAATGCGAATACCTCGCCGCGATCCGCGCCGAATTGCCCGATAACGGCATCTATGTCGAGGATCTGACCCAGGTCGGCTATGTCGGCCGGCTCGGCTTTCCGGTGTATGAGCCGCGCTCCTATATCCATAGCGGCTATCAGGGGACGCTCGGCTATTCCTACGCGACCGCGCTCGGCGCCAAGGTGGCAAAGCCGGACGTGCCGGTGGTGTCGATCTCGGGCGATGGCGGGTTCATGTACAACGTCCAGGAGCTGTCGACGGCGGCGCTGTTCGGCATCGACGCGGTCGCGGTGGTCTTTGCCGACGGCGCCTACGGCAATGTCCGGCGCATGCAGAAGATGGATTACGGCAACCGGCTGATCGCCACCGAGCTGCAAAACCCGAACTTCCCGAAGCCGACAGCTACGGCATTGCCGGCCTCAAGACGACCAGCTCCGACGGCTTGCGCACGGAGCTTAACGCCGCATTCAAGCGCAAGGGGCCGAGCCTCATCGAGGTCGCGGTCGGCGAGATGCCCGACCCGTGGCCAACGCTGATGATGGGGCGGGTGCGGGGGTCGCGCTAAACCGGTTCCAGCTTGCGGCGCGGCTCGGGCGGCAATTCGACCTCGATACGATCGCCCGGTTTGATCTCGCCGCCGGCGAGGACGACCCCCATCACCCCAGCCTTGCGGATGAGATTGCCGTCTGGGTCACGGTCGAGGGTCGCTTCCATCAGCCCGGGCTGGATCTTGTTGAGCTGAGCGCAGGGATTGCGCAGCCCGGTGATTTCGACCACCGCCGCTGGGCCGAGACGCAGCCGCGTCCCCGCCGGCAGTCCCAAGAGATCGACCCCGCGCGTCGTCACGTTCTCGCCCATGACACCGGGCGCGATCGGCGCGAACCCCGCGGCCGCGAGCTCGTCCATTAGCTCGGCATGGATCAGGTGAACCTGGCGCAGATTGGGCACGGTCGGGTCCTTGGCGACCCGAGAGCGATGCTTGACGGTCTTGCCCATATGCGCGTCGCCCTCGACCCCCAAACCTTCAAGCAAACGGATGCTGCCCTCGTTCGGCTTCGACAGGGTGTGGCCGGGGCTACGGCTGACGGCAATGACGGTACCGGCCATCTCTCCTCCGGCGTTACTGGGCGGTGTTGGTGGTGAGGATCAGGACGGCGAGATCGGTCGTCGGGTCGTAGTTGGTGTAATGCACCTGAAACTGTGTCGGCGACAGCTTCTTGACCCCGGTGCCACAGAAACTCAGCAGATTATCGGGATCGCCCTTGTCGATGGTCAGGGTGAAGTCGGCAATCGGTCCGGCCCAGTTGGCCCCGGTCTTGAGGATGTAGTCGATCCGTTTCTCGCCGAGGATGCCATTTGCCTGCTTCGCCTTCGGGAAGGCGCTTTTGGCGGCGGCGATAAAGCTCGCATCCATGCAGTATTTCGCCGTGTAGGCAGCGATGTCAGCGGCAGCGGCCTGCGGATAGCCGACCTCTGTCCCGACGCTGGCGCCGACGCTCGGCTTGTACTGATGCTCGATGACCAGCTCGGCTTTGGGCAGGAAGGTCTGCCGCCAGTAATAGGTGGTCTTGAGGGTCCAGCGCGGCTCGAGATGCGTTGTCATCTTGCCGTCGGGGGTATTGCCGTACTCATCGGTCTCGGCCATGCCCAGATCGACGAGCTCCTGCCACTTGTCCTTCGGCAGCGCGTCGAGCGCGTCATAGGTCGCCTTCAATTGCGGCGCAAGGGGGAGGCCAAGGCTTTGCAGCATCGCGGTGCGATCGACGCCCATCGCGAAGACCTTCTGCTCCACCTGGGTCGTCACCTTCTGGCCGTTTGCCTGGGTTGAAAAAGCGAGGAAGTTGACCGGCTCCTCGGTGGGCACCGAGACGTTCCAATCCGGATTATCGACCGTGATGTCCGGCAGCGGAAAGGCAATCAGATTGGTTACGGGTTGATCGCTGGTGTTGAAGAAATGATAGGTGACCCGCACCTGGGCGCTTGAAACGAAGAGCTGCTCCGACCGCATCTCGACGATTGGGTTGCGCACGAATTCGAGACCGCCGGAGGCGAGCTCGGCGGTGGTGTCGTTGGCGAGCGCGGGCGTGGCGAGCATCAAATAGGCGAGGACCGCAATGACCCCCCTCGCCCAAGCCCCCATCCCCGCCAGCGCGCTTCCCTCCCCCGCTAGCGGGGGAGGGTCAGAGAGGGGGCTCATCGCGACTGTCAATGCGCAGCGGCCTTACGCGCCCGGGTGGCGGCGCTCGCCACCGCCTTCAAGGAAGCGGTGACGATGTCGCTGTCCATGCCGACACCGTGGAGCGCGTTGCCCGCGGCACCGATCTGGATATAGGCGGCGGCCTGGGCGTCGGCGCCGGCGCCGACCGCGTTCTCGTGATAGTCGAGGAAGGTGAAATCGACGCCGCAATTGCGGCGGATGGCGTCGACAAAGGCGGCGATCGGGCCGTTGCCGACGCCCTCGATCACCCGCTCGGCGCCATCAACAACGACCTTGGCCGAAATGCGCCGCTCACCGGCTCGCTCGGGGAGGAGGCTGTAATCGAGAAGGGAGATACCGCCGCGTCTGAGATAGGTCTCCTGGAACAAATCCCAGATGTCGCGGCTGGTCATCTCCTTGCCGGTGCGGTCGGTGACCTCCTGGACGATTTTAGAGAACTCAATCTGCAAATTCCGCGGCAGATCGAGGCCGTGGTCTTCCTTGAGCAGATACGCGACCCCGCCCTTGCCAGATTGCGAATTGACCCGGATCACCGCCTCGTAGGTGCGGCCGAGGTCCTTCGGGTCGATCGGCAGGTAAGGCACCTCGAACAGATCGTCGTTGCGCTTTTCCAGCGCCTCGAAGCCCTTCTTGATCGCGTCCTGATGCGACCCCGAGAACGCGGTGTAGACCAGCTCACCGGCATAGGGATGGCGTGGGTGCACCGGGAGCTGGTTGCAGTACTCGACGGTGCGGACGATGTCGTCAATGTCCTTAATCTCGAGATGCGGGTCGATCCCCTGACTGTAGAGGTTGAGCGCCAGGTTCATCACATCGACATTGCCGGTGCGCTCGCCGTTGCCAAAGAGCGTGCCTTCGACTCGGTCGGCCCCGGCCATCACGCCCAATTCAGCCGCGGCGACTCCGGTGCCGCGGTCATTGTGCGGGTGGAGGCTGAGGACAATACAGTCGCGCTGCTTGATGTGACGGCCGAACCATTCGATCTGGTCGGCATAGATGTTCGGGGTCGCCATCTCGACCGTCGCCGGCAGGTTGAGGATCACCTTCTTCCGCGGCGTCGGTTGCCACACATCCATCACCGCCTCGCAGATCTCGACCGCATAAGGCAGCTCGGTGCCGGTGAAGCTCTCGGGCGAGTATTGGTACATCACCTCGGTCTCAGGCATGGCCGCGGCGAGCTCGCGGATCTGCTTGGCGGCGGTGACGGCGATGTCGGTGATGCCCGCCTCGTCGAGACCAAAGACGACCCGGCGCTGCAAGGTCGAGGTCGAATTGTAGAGATGCATGATCGCCCGCCGAGCGCCACGGATCGACTCAAAGCTGCGCTCGATCAGCTCGCCGCGCGCCTGGGTCAGCACCTGGATGGTCACGTCGTCGGGGATCAGATCCTTTTCGACCAGCTCGCGGACAAAGGTGAAATCGGTCTCGGAGGCGGCGGGAAACCCGACCTCGATCTCCTTGAAACCCAATTTCACCAGCATGTCGAACATGCGGCGCTTGCGCTCGGGGCCCATCGGCTCGACAAGCGCCTGGTTGCCGTCGCGAAGATCGACGCTGCACCAAATGGGCGCCTTGTCGATGACCCGCGAGGGCCATTTACGATCGGGCAAGTCTATCGGGGTGAAGGGTCGGTATTTGTGGATCGGCATGGTCGACATCGGAAACTCCTTGCGTGGGCCGCCGCCTCTCGGGTCTTGGCGGCCGTGAATACGGGGTCGCTACAGGCGGCCGGCGGACTCAATCCCTCCGGCCGGCAGTAAGTCGCCGACGCAAATAACCGACGCGGAAGCCCCGATGAGCGCTGGAAACCGAAACCATGGAAATCACCACTTGCGCAAATGCCCCGTGCGAGGGGCGAGGACGAGCGAACCGGCGCCGGTTAGGGCGCTAGGGTGGTAAGTCGCAGCTCGTCACGCGCAAAGGTCATGTCAGAAGAAATAACAACTTGACCGAAAAAGTCAATTCGGCCGGCAGCACAGCCTCATGCTTCCCGGTTACCGGAATCGAGGATCCGCGCCGGGCCTTCGACATCGGCCTCAAGCACACCGACGCTCCAATTCCTCGGCCGCCCGGCGTATCCCGTCCTTTGGGTTTCGGCCATCGCCATTTCTCGCGCCTGTTGCTCGTTCTCGGCGATCAGGGTCGCGTAATAGATGTCGCCGATCCCCATCATCGTGCAGCTGTACTTCGTCATCTTCCGATCCTTTTTAGAACGTCTCGATCCAGGGCCGCAGTTCGATCTCCCAAGTCCAGGCGCTGCGCGGCTGGCGGTGCAGCGAGAGATAGGTCTCGGCGATCGCATTGGGGTCGAGGAGCCCGTCCGGGCCGCGCTCATTGGCGCGCGGATCGCTCTCCTTGGCGATGCCGCCATCGATGACAATGTGGCCGACATGGATGTTCTGTGGATGCAGCTCGCGCGCCAGGCTTTGCGCCAGACCGCGCAGCGCGAACTTGCCCATCGCGAAGGACGATGAGTTTGGGTAGCCCTTGACCGCGGCGCTGGCGCCGGTGAAGAGGATCGTGCCATGGCCCTGCTTCGCCATGCGGATCGCCGCCTGCTGGGCGACGAGAAACCCGCCAAACGCGGTGACCTTGACCGCCTGCTCGACCGCCGCCGGGTCGAGCTCGACGATCGGCCCGCGCGCCCGGCCACTGGCGTTGTAGACGACGAGATCCAGGCTGCCGCCGCCAGCGTCGACCGCGGCAAACAGTTTCGCGACATCTTCCACCTTGGTCGCGTCGCAAGCGATCGCCGTGGCGCCGGTTTCCTTGACGAGGCCGGCGAGCTTTTGCGTGTCGCGTGCAGCGAGGAAAACCTGCATGCCTTCGGCCACACATTTGCGGG
>DATNJF010000032.1:0-4785 GCA_035604035.1 Allostellaceae bacterium
AGTGTCGCCTTTGCCTTGGTCAGGTCGTCGGCGACCTTCTGGTATTTGCGGAAAATAGCGACCGCTGCCATGACGATCGGCTTGATGTCGGGAAAAGCGGTGTCGACGACGTTGTAGGAACTGACCCCCGCGGCGATTGCCTCCTCCATAAACGCGCGGTCGTCGCGGTCGACGAACATGACGATGGGGCGCGGGTTGTCGGCGCTGACGCGCCTAAGGTCGTCGAGCGCATCACGGTCGGGACGGGCCATATCGACGATGATGACGTCGGGAGCCTGTGCCACAACGGTGTCGAGCAGGCTAGCGCCGCCCGGAACGCGCAGGACTAAGGCATCACTGATCTCGGCGAGGCGTTGCTCGAGAACTGCCACCCTCTCGGGATCGGAATCCGCAAGCAACACCTTGAGATGGCCCTGCAACGCTCGACCTCGCTTGTCGCAAGAGATCCTGAGCAAGCGCGATGCCAGCGGGCAAATTCCCCGATAGCGCAGTGCGGCCGCCGCGAACAAAGGGAGCTCAAGGAGCAGGGGAATGGGCAAGCGCCTAGAGAGCGCCAGGACGATGCCACCCGGCCGCGAAACCATTTCGATCACCCGCCGCGACGCGTTGGCGCTTGCCGCCGGCGCCCTTGTCGCCGGTTCTTCCGGCGCCGCGATCGCCGCGCCCACGGGGCAGCTGACCTGGGGCATCCACGTCTCGCTGGCGCCGACCTGGTTCGACCCGGCCGAGACATCGGGTCTAATCACCCCGTTGATGAACCCCTGCTGAATGTCGCGAGGCTCATCGACCGTTCCAGAGCGTGGCGTCTAGGTGAAGCAACTCGCCCCGCAGAGCGCGTTTACCGCGACCTGTTGTTCGTCGGGCAGCGGGAGACGGGTGACAGCGGTCATTGGCCGAAGAGACGCTGAAGCGCGCCGATAAGCCAAGCGCTCGCGATTAGAGCCAACAGGACAACACAGGCCACGAAGATGATCGGTTCGCGCTGTCGGAGCCTATCGATGATTTCCCGGATTGCCCGCCGCATGGATTGGCAGTTTACGCGAGCCGCAGCCCCGCAACCGCCTGACTTTTAATGCCGTTTGCGAGATAATATCGAATAATACCGTTTGCTAGATAATACTGAAGCTAAGTGGCTGGGGGACTAGGATTCGAACCTAGACTGGCGGAGTCAGAGTCCAGCATCCGACATTGATTTTCCAGGGGTTTTTCCCCAACCCGGTGGGAAACCTAGCCTTACAGTTCAAAATGCTACGTCGGTTTTCCCAACTGAATCACCGCTCCCGGCGTAAAGCCACCGAGCTAGTCGCAAACGAAGCGGCACAGGAAACTATACCCGGATCAGGGAGCGTATCGCGTGACGCCTTCAATCTCAGGCTGGTCGGGTGCACGCGTTACGATCGGGATCACGCACGAACGCGGAAACGCCGCCGTCCTCGCCGAACTTAACCGGTCTTTGCGTGATGGCGATGTCATTGTCCTTCAAGACGGCGATCGTCGCCGGGATCGAGCCCGACGAGGGCGTAGCCGAGCTATTTCCCGGCGACATCCCTCAGTATGTTCGTCGCCGGATCATCGGCATTGGCAATCACGCCAGGCATTTAGGTATAGGTATAGCGGAAGCCGCTGGGGTTCCGCGGGAGGGGTTGCGGCTGTTTATGGCAGGGAAGGCGAAGTTGCGGGCGAAGACGTTGGAGAAGCTGCTGGCGGCTATCTCCACGCCCGCGGCCGACTCAGAAGACAGACGAGAAAGCCTTAGGTTGTGAGTAGAAAGGTCCGCTGTGGGGGTGAAAGCGGCCCCTGACCGATCCGCGCACGGATGGCGACTTCGCGCCGTGAGCGGCCGTTCGCGGGACGTTGATCGTCCGGCTCAAATCGACCCTCTGCAGATCTTCGTACCCCCGGTCGCACGGTCTGAGGTGTGAGAGAAGCGGCCATTCGCTCCGGTCGAGCGGTCGGCGTCGAGGCTTAGGCCGGACGCGGCCAAGTCACGCGGCCCGGAGCACCAAAGCACAGTCCGACCCTACTGCACCGTTTTGGTGTGCATGACTACGATGGCAAGGCGACCATCGGTGTGCCAACGATCACCGCCGCCATTGCGCCCTTCCAGGCGGGAGTGGAAGTCATCGTCCCACTCGATCGACAGCACCACACCCGCCTTCTGCAGTTCGTTAGCGATGCGGTCGCGTTCAGCATCCACATCGCTGCCGATGTGATGCGTGATCTGTGCGGTTGTGTAGCTGAGGCCCACCCGCTCGTCGAATGTCGCCGCACCGAACCAGGCAGGCCGGTCCTCGTGCGGTTTGTCCGATAGCCAAAAGCGGACGTGGTGCCGTTGCCTAGGACCGCCTTCGACGGGTTGCTCGAAGGCTAGATCCTGCTTGCGGCCATAGAGAAAGAGATCGCTCACTGGAGCATCGTTGTCTGGCCGGCGCAGCACGGAATCCGCGGCTATTCGAACGCTGGATCTGAAGGTTATCGGGTCAGCCGGGAACCACCCAGCCGCTGTCATCCCCTGAACGAGTTCGGCCTCGCTTCCAATCAACACAAGATTGACTGGATCACCGGGGTGGCGATCGGAAGTCTGGGTAACCCGGTCCACGTCGGCGACGGATGGGCGATAGCGAAAGAAGAGCTTCCATAACCTCGGCACGATCAGATAGGCCGCGACGCCCCATGCGAGCGCCGACAACAGCAGCCAATCGGCAAGGTGCACGCCCTTAATCCTTTCGCCGCGAGGCTCGTTGCCCAGCGTCTCTGGTTGGAGCCGGGTGCGCTGTTCAATCGCGCGCTCCCCTTCCCTGGTAGAGGCCCGTCAGGCGAGCGATGAGGATGGCGATGTAGAATGAAGGAATTTATGCCTGTCGCCGACCCCCATCAATCACTCGCCAAGGGCAAAGATCGACCCAACCGAACTGAGACCTTTGGGGTTAATGCCAGGCAACGGCTGGAATGGGGGCAGGAAGAGCCATTCCCCGCGCGAACGCTGAATGACCGAGAAGCGCCGATTCCGGCCATTCGTGTGACCGGCCACGGTGGCCGGCAGCCGGCGACGAAGGACGCACCCCCAAGCCTTGACGACTTGATTAAGGGCTGGCCGCTGGTCGTGTTGATCCTTGCCTTGATCGTTATCGCCTTGGCTTTGTGACCGATGGACAAAGCGCCCAAGCCGGGGACGCGCCGGCGCTTCGTCCTTGACATGCTGGTCGCGAGGCCCGTCCAATGGATCGACTTTAACTCCCAAGAGCTGGGCTATCCGTCCGGGCGCTGCGATGCGATTCGCAGCGACCTGGCCTCGCTGCGCAACATCTACAACCTCGATATCCGCGCAGCGGGCGCCCGACATCCCGGTATATGTCGCTGGCGCTACGTGCCGCTCTCCGTGGAAGCAGGATACCATGAAGTAATTGCGCTCACAGAGCGTCTCCACCGCCAATTTCTGGAAGTCGTGAAGCTCGCTCGACGGGCTCGGCATCCAGGACATCAACAGCGTTCAGGGCTTGCTGCTGTTCAATATCGGCGATGCCGAGATGGCCGTCGGTGAGCTAATCTTGCGCGGCTGCTATCTCGGTTCGAACGTATCGTACAGCGTCAAGAAGCTGGTCGAGAGCGGCTACCTGGCGCAGGAGCGCTCGCTGCGTGACCGCCGCTCGATCCATGTGCGGCTGACCGACAAGGGCTTAAAACTGCGCGACCGGCTGAACGCGATGCATCAGCGCCATGTCGAGATGCTGAACCAGACCGCGATCACCGACGAGGCTCTCTCGGCCGCGGCTGCGACCCTGCGCCAGTTGCAGCGTTTCTGGATCCGCGCCGGCGATGACCTAGTCCAGCAACCCGGACAACAGATCGCCTGACTTTCGTCCCTCCGGCGGGAACGTAGCATAACGGGCAGTGTCCCCCCACTAAATGCCGTGGCGCTATGGTTATCTGTGGCGCCGCTCGACTGCCTCGTGCACCCGTACTGGCTTCTGAGGCGAGGTCGGCCTTGGGGTGCGTCGCTGATGGCCCTTCTGTGTTTCTAGCCACTTGGTCGAACCTACAAACTTGTAGGTGTGCTCCCCGCAGGTCGGACATGTATCGATGCGTAGCCTTAGAAGCTTTGTGTGCTGCGGGGTCGAACACCGCTCGCAAAATAGATGTCCAGCTTCGCACTGATACACGCGCCTTATCGAGCCTTCAGCTCGACAATTCGGACATCGGTCGTATCGAACGCAGCCGTTGTGCGAGGGCCCGGCGATCATTTCGGCCCTCGTGCAGGGCCTGACGGCGCCGGCTCGTCGCTTTTGGTGATGCGCTCAAGCTCCACCGCCTCACGTTCGAGGTGTGTGGCGAGCGCTCGACAGAACAGAAACCGCGACCGCTGCTCGGCCCTCGCGGCCTCGCGGCGGTAGTACGCAGCACGCGAACGGAGGTGTTCTGTGTCGGGTTCCTTGCGCACAGATGCCCCTTAGGGCATTGGCAGCTCGAATACACCCAAAATAATGGTTAAATTCTAGATGCTGCTGCGGTGCCGCCGAAAAGACGAAAGCCCCGCCTGCTACCGGCAGACGGGGCTCTGATAGTTGGCGGGGGCGGCAAAACCAGCGCCAACTTCGGCCCTTGTTAAACGAACCACGTAAAGAAATCCCGAACGAACACATAAATAGCCCGGCGCCGCGGCTCCCGGAACCGTTGTGGTCCGATCGACCGCCAAATGACCACTGTGGGGCCAACAAAGGCCATCCTGTTGCCCATCGGCTAGCGGCAGTTCAGCGCCGTTAGCGGTCATCCACTCGATCAGGGTTT
>DATNJF010000033.1:0-2567 GCA_035604035.1 Allostellaceae bacterium
GGCTTCGCGGGTCTCGGTCAGGAGGCGCGCGTTCTCCATCGCGATGACGGCCTGAGCGGCAAAGTTCTGAAGTAGGGCGATCTGCTTGTCCGAAAACGGCCTTACCTCCTGGCGGTAGATGCTGATCGCGCCCAGGAACGCCTCGTCCCTACGCAGCGCTACGAGGATATGGCTGCGAGCGCCCCCTAAATCGACGATTGCGCGGCGCATTGGGTCGCCGTGTCCGTAAGCCCCTTCCGCCGACATGTCTTCGTTGATGACAAGGCTCTCGCCCCTTAGCGCGCGCTCAAGCCCGGTCCCCGGATCGTAATGAGGCTGCAACGGTTGGCGCAGGAACTCGATAAACGCGGGTGGCGCACCGCGGACTGCCGCCGCGCGATATCGGTCGCCCTCATACGTCCACAGTACGCCGAATGCGGCCTCACACAGGCGCATTGCCCGTTCGAGCATGACATCGAACACCGGCGTCAGGTCACCGGGTGAGGAATTGATGACCTGGAGGACCTCAGTAGTCGCGGTCTGTTGGGCAAACGCTTCGTCTCGCTCGGCGGTAATCGCCTCCACCGTCTTTTGCAACGTGGTAAGCCGTTGCTGGAGATCGGCGTTCGTACGCTCCAGGTCGTCCAAGGTGCTATCGCGCTTCGAGTTCAATTGGGGACCTCTCCGGGAGTCCTCTCTCGGTGCCATCCGACGTCGTTACGCGCCGCAGGTCGCGGGGGTATGCCTCGTCGAATGGCAGACCCCGATGCATGGAGCGGCGATTGTCCCACAGCACTAGGTCGCCGACCTGCCATTCGTGGCGATAAGTTGTGTCGGAGCGCGTTGCTCGTTCGGTCAGTTCCATCAACAGCAGCCGCCCGTCAGCCACCTCCATATCGAGAATGTGCGAGGCATGGGAGGCGAGATAGATCGATTTTCGGCCGGTGTGCGGGTGCCTCAGAACAAGCGGCTGCTGCACCGGCGGCAGCGCCGCCCGCTCCTCCGGCGCAAATTCGGTAAACCCGAGTATGGCACGCGAGTGCATTAGGCTGTGTTCCGCCCGCAAACCCTCCAGCATCGATTGCTGTTCCGGGCCCAGGCTCTCATAGGCGGCGCAGGTGTCGGCGAACTCCGTTTCGCCAGCGCCAAGCGGCCCCGGCGGCGGGACCACATGGGCATAGAGCAGGGAGAACCCTCCCCGCGGTAGCCTGAAGGAACTGTCCGTATGCCACAGCCGGTTGCCGAGATTCGCCATCCGGTGCCGTGCACCGCCCGTTTGCGGCCTGCCGGTGGCAGCGTCGAGGTTGGAGATGTCCACCATCTCCGGCTTCTCCAACCGAAGCTTGACCTTGCTGCTATAGGAAAACACGTAACGTTCTGGCTCGCCGAAATTCTTGGCGAAGGCGATCTGCTCGATATCGGTCAGCGTCTGACCACGAAAAACCAATACCGCATGGGCGTCACTGATATCCCATAGCGCCGCTATCGCCGTCGACGACATCGGCCTGGAGATGTCGATCCCACCGATCTCGGCCACAAAGCCCGGTCGGATAGTTTCCACGCGAAGGCTCATCGATTCCTCCCGTGCCGCCACGATAGTATCGCAACGACAAATGATTCTCAGTGGCTATTGGCGCTCGATGCGCGCGGCGCCGGTCAGATCGATCTACGAGGGTGCCAACGAGATGCAGAAGCCATTCCTTACCAAGGACATCTACGCCAGGCAGGAGCGCAGGGCATGAGACCGCTCGACGGCGTGCGCGTCCTCGACCTTACCCGACTTGCCCCCGGACCGTACTGCACCATGCTCCTCGCCGACCTGGGCGCGGAGATCGTCGTGGTTGGCGGCGGGGCCGGGAGCCTACCGATTCCGGCACTGGCGCGTGGCAAGCGTTTCATCACCCTTGATCTCAAGAGCCAAGCCGGCCGAGCGGCCTTCCTCGGGTTGGTCCGCCAGTTCGATGTCCTGATCGAAGGCTACCGGCCCGGGGTCATGACCCGGCTCGGCCTCGGTTGGGAAACGCTGGAAGCGGTTAACTCGCGCCTGGTCTATTGCGCGCTCACGGGCTACGGCCAGTCTGGGCCCCTTGCCCAGGAGGCCGGGCACGATATCAATTACGCCGCACTCTCGGGGGCGCTGGCCACCTTCGGGCCGGCGAACGACACGCCATCGTTCCCGCTGAACCTACTCGCCGACTTTGCCGGTGGCAGCCTCTTTGCCACCATCGGCATCCTCTCGGCACTGCACATGCGCGGCGCGACCGGCCGCGGGCAATATATCGATGCGGCTATGGTGGATGGCTGCATCTCGATGATGGCGATGCATTACCCCGATTGGGGACGCCCAGTGCTGCAGGCGCGCGGCGACGGCTTGGTGGCCGGCAGCGCCCCATACTACCGCTGCTATCGCTGCGCCGACGGCGGTTTCATCGCGGTTGGCGCGCTCGAGCGCCGTTTCTTCGAGAATCTTTGGGCCGGTCTCGGCTATACGGACGTTCCGCCGAACCATTGGGACCGGGCGACCTGGCCGGGGATGACCGAGCGCTTCGCCGCAACCTTCGCGACTCGATCGCGCGATGCGTTGGCCG
>DATNJF010000034.1:0-4878 GCA_035604035.1 Allostellaceae bacterium
CCAGGGCGGTCAAGCCGTCGCGGCTCTGCGCGCAATCGGCGACGGCGAACCCGGCGTCGCGCAACAGCGCATCAATCCGCTGGCGGCTGTTGCCGTCGCGGTCGATGACCAAAGCGGAGGGGCGCTTGGTAGCCATTGGCGGCAATTCTATAGCGCAAATTTGCCAAGGAGCGGCGAGTTTCGCTGTGAATTTGTCGGGGTTTTTATTTGACTACTTTACAGTAATCTAAACAGCGTCTTAGCCTTGATAGAAATTTACTATGAGTATTGTGTTTACATCCGCCACAAGTCGGGCCAACACGAGGTTAGCAAGCCAACACCGTGTGGCGCTGGAATCCTGGGTGTCGTTGAATGGGGGACTTCAGACCGGGTCTGAGTGTCGAGGCTACTCGGGCGCGGTTGCGGGTGGGACGGGGTGGGCGACCGGGATGGTCGATATCAGGCGAACGAGGTCGGACTGCCGCTCGACCCCGCACTTCGTCAGGATCGAGCGCAGCTGCGTGCGCAAAGTCGTGATCTGCACGCCAAATTCGCCGGCGAGCACGGTCAGCCTCTTACCGCGCGCCAACGCCAATGCGATGCGGCTCTCGGCTGGGGTCAGGCCATAGAGTTCGGCCAGTTCGCCTTGGGACACGCGACTTTCGTCGGGGGCGGAGATCATTAGCATCGCCATTGGCAGATCATCGCCGGCCTGGCTGCCGCCGGCCGGGGCCACCCTGACGACATACGGCGGATGACCCTCATCGCGGGCGATCAGCATGCAGCCGGCGGACGGGACGCTCGCGCCTGCGGCGGCCGCGTCGGCAATCAAGCGGACGAGTTTAGCCGTCTCGAAGCTGCGGCGCGCGGAGATCCGTCCGTCGCACATCGTCAAACCATCGCCGGCGCGCAGGATGTGCTCCCCCGCCGGGTTCGTCTCGATGATCCGACCACGTTCGTCGGTGAAGATTGCACCCGCCGCAAGTTGGTCGATCTTGCCGCGTCCGATTGGCGAACGATAACCGATGTCGATCAACCCCAAATGGCGGCGAGCCGCGTTGCGAAGGGGCCCCATCAGCCTCTGCAACATCTCTTCTTGCCTGACGGTCGAATCGACCTCGCCGATGGCGCGATGAAGTCCGATGATCGCGATATGCGACGGGCTCTCATACAGTTTACTGCCGAGAAGGTCGTGGGTGCCGCCCTTGAGGGTGAAATCGTTGTACCATTCGTCGTGGCGCAGACGGCTTTGTGGCAGACGCTCGGAGAGCGCCGTCAAACTTCCGCAAGCAGCCTCTTCCAGGATCGCCAGAAACGGATCGATCTCGCTGTAATGAGCTTGGTCGAGTAAAAATCTGCAAAATCGACAATAGCGCCTCCCCTGAAATTGCGGAATCTGTTCGCGCTAAGCCGCTCGCGGGTCGACAGCGGCTACGATCGAAAAGGCCCATTAGACTGCGACAGAGACCGCAATCCCGGATTACCCCCTAGGAATCGAGCCCGAGGTGACGGATCGCATTGACAACCGGGGTGATTGCAGCACGGTAGCTTGGCACGGTCGAACGCGTCTGCCATTGCTGCTGAAACGAGGACAGACGGTATTCGGGATAATGCTCGCGGAACAGCGCCATCTGCTGCTTGCCGGCGGCAGTTTGCCCGCTGAGCGCTAACGCCGCTGCCGAGAATAGCGCGGCGCTGCCGTAACGCGGATTAAGGTTTAGTGACCGCCTGAAGTAGGCGATCGCCTCGTCAGTCTGGCCGGCGACCAGTTCGTTGAACCCGGCGAAGAAGAACCACATCTGTCGCCGCCGATCCGAGCTTTCCAGGCGGATAGCCTCGCTGATGGCCGACCGGGCAGCGGCCGGCTCACCAAGAAAAACATTGTTGTACCCGATGAAGGCGGGCGCTGAGGCCCGTGTCGGATCGAGTGCGAGAGTCTCGATAAACGCAGCCTGGGCATCCTCGAACCGGCCCTCGAGCGACGCGAACATTCCTTTCCACCTCAGCGCCGCGGCGAGTCGCGGCGCGCGCGCCAGGGCTGCCATCGCGGTGGCGATGCCGACGTCAGCAGCAATTGCGACCGCGTCGGGCTCATAACACCACGGCTGGCTGACCGTGAGCTGGCAGGTATGGGCAAGCGCCTCAAGAATCGCGACGTTGCGGGGATCGTACGAATAGGCGTGCAGCAGCCAGCGCTGCGCCCCCACCACGTTTTCGGCGTCGTTTCGCTCCTCCAGCAGAGTCCGGGCACGATCGATGCAATCGCTTGTGCTGAACGTGCCGGGTGCCGCGACGCTCCGGCTGGCCTCTCGGATGACCAGCAGATGTAGGCCATGAGAGATCGCGCGGCTGATGCCGGAACGCTTGGCCACGAAATCATCGACGTTCCATTCGTAGCGACCAACCCACAGGTACTCTCGGGTCAGCGCATCGAGGATCTGCACGTTCAGCCGGTGGGTGGCCCGGCCGACTTGTTGCACGCTCCCCGTAAGGATGTAAGCGATGTCGTTGTGCCGCACCGCGAGGTCGCTCGCACTATCGATGGCGCACAGCGAGATTGCACGAATGCCGCTTACAAGGTCGGCGATGATGTCGTCGGCGATCGCCCCAACAATGCGCTCCTGGCGATTGCCCGCGGTGAGGTTGCGCAACGGCGCGACGCCGACCCTGATCTGCGGCAGCAGCATCGCCCAGCGGGGCCGCCCGGCGCGCGCCCGTGCGGCCCTGTCGGGCGCGACCGGTGGCGGGGCGGTTCGGAGCGGCGAAAATTCACCCTGCGCGATGCGCCTCGCAAGGGCCTGGGTCTCAGGCTCTGGAGCGAGGCTGAATTCTTCCCGCAGCATGTCCGTGCAGATTTGATATTGACGCGCCGCTTCGGCACGGCGGCCGGTGCGAGCGTAGAGGCGCATCAGTAGGCGATGGGCGTCTTCGCCGAACGCATCGAGCGCGATAAGCTGGCGCGCAAATTGGATTGCCTTGCTGGGATCTGCCGGTTCGAGCCGTTCGGCGACGCGACGGAGTGTGCTCTGCGCAAGCTCAAGCGTTCGCGTTCGCTCAGCAGCGAGCCAGGCTTCGAACGGTGCAGAGGCGATGTCAATGTCCTGCAGCAGCTCGCCCCGATAAAGCATGTCCGCGGCTTCGAGGTCGGCTATGTGGCACGACTGGGCCAGGCGCTCGAATTCGGCAAGATCGGTGTCGATTCCGGTAAGCCGCACCGAGTTTCCCTCGTTCGCCAGATCGAGGCCAAACGGGCCTAGGTCTCGCCGCAGCTCGAATAGGCTGGTACGTAGGTTGTGCCGTGCCGTCGCACCGAGGTGTTCTCAAAGGAGGTCGGCGAGCATGCGGCGCGTGACAGCCGCGCCCGCGTGGCATGCCAGATAGCCCAGCAGCGCACGGGTCTTGAGGGTCAGCTGCGGCAAGCGGCGTTCGCCGGCCACGCTCAACGGCCCAAGAACTCTAAGACACAGCATCGCAGAGTCGTCCTACTACAACCTCGACTCTTTACCGTAAGCAACTTGCCGTAAGTTTCACTTAGAGAGCCGACCCGAAACGCTTTGCCAAGGCAAGGAATAGCGCTGTATTCGGGCTGCACGGCGATCTTCGGCTCATAGCCTGTGATAATATCGTGCAGCATAGCCGCGATCGGCACAAGCTTCCCAAGAAGAAATGCCTAGCTGGCGCACTATCCGCGCCGGGTGAATCGGTGCACTAGGCAAGCGCCGCATCTCGCGGCATCCTCGCGCTCGGAAGAGTACCGCTCCCGGTGGGGCGCGCGGGCTTCAAACCCGTTGGAGGGCGCTCAGGCGTCCTCGGTAGGTTCGACTCCTGCCTCTTCCGCCAATTTCCTCCCTTCATCGACCTTCGCAAACCTCCGAAAACCTCCGTAAAAAGCGTAGGAACACTGCCATCTTTTTATAGTTCTGGCGTCCTATTTTGCCTTGACATCCTTCGCCAACCTTCGCCAACCTTCGCCAAAATCCGCAAATCGCCTGTGGGAAGAATTGGGGGAATAAATGGTTGGGCGGACGGTTCGTCGGCTGACCGCGCTGGCGGTCACAAGGGCCACGGAAAGGGGCATGTACGCTGACGGCGGCGGCCTCTATCTGCACGTCAGCGCCAATGGCGCGAAGTCGTGGATTTACCGCTTCATGCTTGACAAGCGTCCGCGCGAGATGGGGCTGGGCGGCACCAACACGATCAGCCTGGCCGAGGCACGCGACATGGCGCTGGAGTGCCGCAAGCTGCGGCGCGACGGCATCGACCCCATCGAGGCGCGGAAGGTGCGCCGGCAGCGGGCGCAGCTCGACGACGCCAAGTCGACGACGTTCCGCGAATGCGCCGAGCGGTACGTCGCCGCCCATAAGGCCGGCTGGCGTTCGCCCAAGAGCCTCGCAGCTTGGGAAGGGACGCTGAGCAGCTTCGTCTATCCGGTATTCGGCAAGCTGCCCGTACAGGCGATTGACACGGCCTTGGTGACGAAAGCCATCGAACCGATCTGGGCGACGAAGCCGGAAACCGCCGGGCGGGTGCGCGGCCGGATCGAAAGCATCCTCGACTATGCGGCGGTGCGGGGCTGGCGCGAAGGTGAGAACCCGGCGCGCTGGCGCGGTCATCTCGAAAAGCTGCTGCCGAAAAAGACGAAGGTCCGCGCCGTCGAGCATCATCCGGCGCTGCCGTTCGCCGAGCTACCAACCTTCATGGAGACCCTGCGGCAGGAAAACGGCACCGCCGCTCGGGCGCTCGAATTCGCGATCGCGACCGCGGCGCGCACCGGCGAGGTGATCGGCGCGCACTGGGGTGAGATCGACGTCGCCGATCGGTTGTGGACGATCCCCGGCGCGCGAATGAAGGGCGGCCGCGAGCACCGCGTGCCGTTGTCGGATGCCGCGCTCGCCGTCA
>DATNJF010000035.1:0-12840 GCA_035604035.1 Allostellaceae bacterium
CCGGGATCTGTTCGCTCCTCGCCCGGCGTCGGGCGCAAGCCGCGGCGGTCGAGCGTCACATAGGTGCCGCGAAACGGCCGCTGCCACCACCCGACATAGGGCCGCCAGTCGACCCGCACGGCGCGGCCGAACTCGTCGAAATAGCCGATCGCCCAATCGGCGCCGGCCTGCGCATCAGCGATAGCGGCGCTGTCGGGCCGGGCGCTGCGCCGGTAACGCACCAACCGACTCAAACGCTGCCAAGCGTTCGGGACGAATTCTATTAGCAACACCAAGATGAGCAGCAGGCCGACGACGTGCCACAGCGCAACCACAAATCGCCCAGCCAGCTCGGGCATCTTACGCCGTGACCGGTGTCCGGGAGCGCAGAGCGCGGCTTTCGCCGTAGCGCAGCGAGGTCTCGACTGTTCCGCCATCGAGCCGGTCTAGGCGGTGGATGCCGGTCTTTTGGTCGGGACCGGCAAGGTGCATCACGCCAATGACCTCGTGCGGCGCATAGGGCTCGACGAACCAACCGCGCGCCGCATCGAAAGCGGGCAGCGCGTCACCGACCGCCCAGTTGCAGTAGGCCGGCAGAAAATTAGCCGGCAGCCCCTCGCCAAAAATCGCGTAGTTGAGGGCGATTTGCTCGGCGAAGAAGAATTGCGTGCGCTGCAACACCCGAGTCAGGAGCCGCGCCCATTCCTGCCAATGCGGGGCGTCGCGGTGGAGGGCGAAGACCCCGCAATTAGCGGTGGGGTTACGGCCGAGCCGGTCGGCGGCGCGCCAGCCGAACGCCTCGCGATAGGTCTTCCACATCAGGTTCATCCCGAACAATTTCGGGCGCTTGTAATGGCGTTTGTAGGCACGGTCGAGTTCGAGCGCGATAGCGATCTTGTCGGTGCCCGCGGCGGCACAATACAGCTCGACAGCGCGCCATTCCTGCAGCCAAGCGTCGGCGTCGAGCCAGAAATACATCTCGTAGCCCGGAAAATGCCGCGGCAGGAACGGTCGCGCCACCTGTGCCTTGAAGGTCTCCGGCATGTGCTCCTGGCCGGGAAACTCGATGTCCCAGCCGGGGTGCACGACATGCACCTGAGACTCACCGAGCCACGCGAGTTGCTCTGGGGCTAGGCCGAGGTCGAGCACCCCGATCGGAACGCGCGAATTGAGCGCGCGCACCGACATCACGGTGTCGCGCAACAGCGGGAAATAGCCGCTATCTGCGGCGCTGACGACGATGAGCTCTGACGGTCGGGGCGCCGCCGCGCCCCGGGTCACGGCAGCAGCCGGTAGCCGCCCGGCTCGGTCACGAGGATCTCGGCATTGGCGGGGTCGCGCTCAATTTTCTGCCGCAGACGGTAGACATGAGTTTCCAGCGTGTGCGTCGTCACCCCGGCATTGTAGCCCCAAACCTCGCCGAGCAGCGTTGCCCGGCCGATGGCGCGGTCGCCGGCATGGTAGAGGTATCGAAGGATGGCGGTTTCCTTTTCGGTCAACCGCACCTTCTTGCGCCCGCTCGCGTCGGTCATCAGCTTGGCGCCCGGCTGAAACGTGTAGGGGCCGATGGCGAAGACAGCGTCGTCACGACGCTCGCTCTGCCGCAGCTGCGCGCGCAGGCGGGCCAGCAACACGTTGAGGCGAAACGGCTTGGTTACGTAATCGTTGGCGCCGGCCTCGAGGCCCTGAACCGTGTCGCCATCGCTGTCGGACGCGGTCAGCATGACAATCGGCACGCCCACCGCCTCGCTGCGCAATCTGCGGCAGAGCTCGCGCCCATCCATGTCGGGCAGCCCGACATCGAGCAGGATCGCATCGAACCGCTCGCGACCGAGCGTGTCAAGCGCCTCCGCGGCGCAGCCGCATTCGGTGCTGATGAATTCGCCGTCGCGGTCGAGCTGCTCGGCCAAGGACTGGCGCAACGCCGCGTCGTCGTCGACGATCAGAATTTTGCGAGCAGCGTGCATGTCCCCGATCTCGTATGTCGCATCCGACGGGGCTTTATCCGCAACCGGCGGGTTTGTCATCCCCGGTTGAAAACGGCGCTCAATCTAACCGATAGACGCGGCGATGTCTTGTCAGCCGCCATCGCGACGCCAATTTCCAGATATCGTATCGTGCCCCGGCGCGCGCGGCAGCCATGCCGGGTGGCGGTTTTGCTTGCGCCCGCGGGCGTGGGCTGGTCATTTAGCCGAGCGCTGCGGTTTGCGGCCGAAAGAGGTATTTGTGGCCGATCGTCCCGATGCATCGCGAGATTCAGCGCCGGTTCGGCGCGCCGCCGGCCGGGCGCTCGACGAAGCCATCGTAGCGTTCCGCCGTGGCGACCCAGTATTGCTCGACGGCGAGAATGGGGCAGTTCTCGCGGTCGCGGCTGAGTTGGTGACCGAAGAGAGCCTCAATCGGCTGCGCAATATGTCAAGCCGGCGGCTCAGCGTTGTGTTGACCCGCCGCCGCGCGGTGGCGCTGGGTCTCGCGCCGCGCAGCGCGCTCGCCGGCGCGGTTCGGGTGACAGTCGGGGCACAGCTTTCCGCCGCGGTGATCCGCAACCTGGCCGACCCTGCCGCTTCGCTCGGCGCCGAGCCACCCGGGCTTGGGCCGGAACCGGCGACAGCCGAACCAGGGGCCCTAGCTGCGGTCACCTTGGCGAAACTTGCCGATCTGCTGCCCGCTGCGCTCGTGCTGTGGTTGGTCCCAGCCGAGGCGGCGCTGGCCCGTCGACGCGCCGATTTCGCCGTCGTCGAGATGACCGCCGTCCTCAACCGGCGCGCGGCGCTCACCGGGCTTGCGCGGGTCGCCGAGGCGCGCGTGCCGCTGACCAATGCCGAGAACGCACGTCTCATCGCGTTTCGCCCCGGCGACGGGGGCACCGAGCACCTGGCGATCCTGATCGGAGCCCCTGATCCGTCTGGCGGGGTGCTGGTCCGACTTCATTCGGAATGCTTTACCGGCGACGTGCTGGCGAGCCTCAGATGCGATTGCGGCGAGCAGCTCCAGGGCGCCATCGCCGCCATCGCCACGGCCGGTGGCGGCGTGCTGCTTTACCTTGCCCAGGAAGGCCGCGGCATTGGCCTTGTCAACAAATTGCGCGCCTACCAGCTTCAGGACGCCGGTTTCGACACGATCGACGCCAATGAGCAACTAGGTTTCGATGCCGACGAGCGGGTTTACCTGCCGGCGGCCGAGATGCTCAAGCAGCTCGGCTTTACCACGGTGCGGCTCCTGACCAACAACCCCGATAAGGTCGCCGCCTTGCAACGCTACGGCATCACCGTCACCGAGCGCGTGCCGCACGTCTTTCCCGCCAATGGACACAACGAGCGCTACCTCAACACCAAAGCGACACGCGGCGGGCACATTCTCTAGCGCCGTTATTCGGCCGCCGAGACGTAAGCCTGGCGGGCGCCGAAGATCGCGGTACCGACACGCACATGAGTCGCACCGAAACGGATCGCGGTCTCATAATCCGCGCTCATACCCATGCTGAGGCCAGCGACCCCGTTGCGCCGGGCGATCTCGCGCAACAGCGCAAAATGTGGCGACGGATCTTCGTCATGCGGCGGCACGCACATTAGCCCAGCGATTGGCAACCCCAGCCGATCGCGGCAATCCGCGATAAACGCGTCGGCCGCCTCCGGGAACACCCCCGATTTCTGCAGCTCCTCGCCAGTGTTGACCTCGATGAAGCAGGGCAGGCGCCGGCCGGTGCGCGTCATCTCGCGGGCCAACGCCTCGGCGAGCCGCGGCCGGTCCACAGTTTCGATGACGTCGAAATGAGCGATCGCTTCCTTAACCTTGTTGGTCTGCAACGGACCAATTAGGTGTAGCGCCAAATCGGGAAAATCGGCCCGCATCCCGGGGAATTTCCCAAGCGCCTCTTGCACCCTGTTCTCGCCGAAGACACGCTGGCCAGCGGCGAGCGCGGCGCGAATCGCGTCGGCACCGTGGGTCTTGCCAACCGCGACCAAGGTCACCGCGTCGGGAATCCGCCCGGCGGCGCGCGCCGCTGCCGCGATGCGGCCGCGCACCGCGGCCAGATTGGTGGCGATCGCCTCTTCCATAACCGCTCCATTCCTGGCAAAACCTCGTCGCCGCGCCCGGCCCGCGGCCACGCCAGCACAAGGAATGCCAAATGCCGGTTTGCTATTACCGCCCGCTGCCCGCCCTCGCTGCAAGTTTTTTGCTGCTTTCCGGCTGTACAGCAACGCGCGTCACCCAACAGGACGCCACCGCTGCCCAGCTGCCGCAGGCCACCCAGCAGGCTTCGACCGACGATGGCATGGACACCGAAGGCACCATCTGGACGCTGCTCGGCATCGCCAAAAAACCACCCCATGACTTCGGCATCAACACTGGTCCCGGCGTCAGCGCTGAATTGTGGCAGGCGACGATCGATACGTTGAGCTTCGCATCGATGGATTCGCTCGACCCGCAGACTGGCTTGGCGGTCACCGACTGGTACAGCCCCAAAGGCAGGCCGGATGAGCGCCTGCGCGTCACTGCGTTTATCAAGGCGCGAGCGCTGCGCTCGGATTCGATCGTCGTGACGGTCGAACGGCAGACCCGGAGCGGCGGGCAATGGCAAGACGCCGGGGTTGCGCAGAAGCTTGTCGACGACCTCGAAAACGCCATCCTCCAGCGCGCGCGCGAGGTCCACATCGCCCGCTTGCGGGTGGACCAACAATAGGCTTGCCGCGCCGCGCGCGCGGCTGCAGGAACCGTGATGTCACGCTACAATTTCCGCGAAAGCGAAGCGAAATGGCAGCAGCGCTGGAGCGAGCGCGGCTGCTTTGATGCCAAACACGACCCGGCGCGGCCGAAATATTACGTGCTGGAGATGTTTCCCTACCCCTCGGGCAAGCTCCATGTCGGGCATGTTCGCAATTACACGATGGGGGATCTCGTCGCCCGCTATCGCCGGGCGCAGGGCTACAACGTGCTGCATCCGATGGGGTGGGACGCGTTCGGCCTGCCCGCGGAGAACGCGGCGATCGCCGGCGGTATTCACCCGGCGGTGTGGACGAGGGAGAATATCGCCACGATGCGCGCCCAGCTTCAGCGCATGGGCTTTGCCTATGACTGGTCGCGCGAGATCGCGACCTGCCATCCGCAATACTACCGGCACGAACAGAAGATGTTCCTCGACTTCCTCGCGAAGGATCTCGCCTATCGCCGGGAGTCCTGGGTCAATTGGGACCCGGTCGAAAACACCGTGCTCGCCAACGAACAGGTAATCGAAGGTTGCGGCTGGCGCTCCGGAGCCCTCGTCGAGAAGCGCCTGCTGTCGCAATGGAACCTGCGCATCACCCGCTACAGCGACGAACTGCTCGACGCGCTCAAGGGGCTCGATCGGTGGCCTGAGCGGGTGCGGCTGATGCAGGAGAATTGGATCGGCCGCTCGGAAGGTGCGCGGGTGAAATGGGTGCTGGCCGGCCGCGACGCGACCATCGAGGTATTCACGACGCGGCCGGACACGCTTTACGGCGCCGCCTTTATTGCGTTGTCGCCGCATCACCCGCTCTCGGAGGGGCTGGCGAAGGGAGATTCGGCGCTCGCTGAGTTCATCGCCGAGTGCGACCGAATGGGCACCAGTGAGGAAGCGATCGAGACCGCCGACAAGCGCGGCTACCGCACCGGGATCGAAGCGATCCATCCGCTCGACAAAACGCGGCGCGTGCCGGTTTACGTCGCTAATTTCGTGCTCATGGAATACGGCACCGGCGCGATCTTTGGCTGCCCGGCGCACGATCAGCGTGACCTCGACTTCGCCCGCAAATACAAGCTGCCGGTGGTTCCCGTGGTGCTGCCTCCGAAGGAGGATCCGGCGACATTTTCGATCAGCGACACGGCCTATGTCGAGGACGGCACGCTGTTCAACTCGAGTTTCCTCAATGGCTTAAGCGTGCCCGACGCGAAGCGCACGGTTGGCGAAAGGCTAGAGGCGTCGGGTGCCGGCGCGCGCACGATCGCCTATCGCCTGCGCGATTGGGGCGTGTCGCGGCAGCGTTATTGGGGCTGCCCGATCCCGGTGATCCACTGCCCCGATTGCGGCATCGTGCCGGTGCCGGAAGACGATCTGCCGGTCGAGCTACCGATGGATGTCGATTTCGACCAGCCGGGCAACCCGCTCGACCGGCATCGGACCTGGAAGCATGTCGCCTGCCCCTATTGCAATAGCCCGTCGCAGCGCGAGACGGACACGTTCGATACGTTTTTCGAATCGTCCTGGTATTTCCTGCGTTTCTGCTCGGCCCGCGCGCCGGTCGCGTTCGAGCGCGACGCGGCGCAGTACTGGATGCCGGTCGATCAATATATCGGCGGCGTCGAGCACGCCGTGCTCCATCTGCTCTATTCGCGCTTCTTCATGCGTGCGCTCAAGGAATGCGGGTATCTCGACCTCGATGAGCCGTTCGCGGGGCTCTTCACCCAGGGCATGGTCTGCCACCAGACCTATCAGAATACCGAGGGCGAATGGCTGTTTCCGGAGGAGGTAGCCATCGATCCGGCCGGGCGTATCACCGACGGGAGCGGCCGCCCGGTGATCGCCGGCCGCAACGAGAAGATGAGCAAGTCGAAAAAGAACGTCGTCGGCCTCGACGCAATCGTCGATACCTACGGCGCCGACACCGCGCGGCTCTACTTGCTGTCCGACAGCCCGCCTGAGCGCGATCTCGAATGGACTGAGAAGGGCATCGAGGGTATCTGGCGTTATGTCAGCCGGTTGTGGCGGCTGGTCTCCGAACCCCCGGCGGCGCTGCCGCCACCCGGAACGGCCATCCCCGGAGGGCTCAGCGTCGAGCTGACCGCGATCCGGCGCAGCACCCATAAGACGATTGCGGCGGTCACCGACGACATCGACAAATTCCGCTTCAACCGAGCCGTCGCGCGCATTCGCGAGTTGACCAATGCGCTGGAAGGCGTGAGCGGCGATGCGCCCGCCGTAGGCGCTGTGCTGCGCGAGGGGATCGAGGCGGCAACCCTGATGCTGGGGCCGATGATGCCGCATTTGGCCGAGGAGATGTGGCGCGATCTCGGCCATACGACGCTCGTCACCGAGACTCCGTGGCCGCAGGCGGATGCCGAGCTCGCCCGCGACGAGCAGGTGACGATCGCAGTGCAGGTCAATGGCAAATTGCGGGCGACGCTGGACCTCCCACGCGACACCGCGGCGAATGAGGTTGAAGAGGCTGCCCTCGCCTTGCCGCAGATATCTCGTCTACTCGACGGCAAGCCGCCGAGAAAAGTCGTGATCGTTCCCAACCGGATCGTTAGTGTCGTCGCGTGACAGCGACGCGTCGACATCTGTTAATGATCGGGCTGGGGCTATCCCTGCCGATGTTGCTCGCTGGCTGCGGCGGCTGGGAGCCGCTTTACGCCAGCCGAGACACCGGGCCGGCCGATGCGGCTCTGCAAGCGATCAAGGTCGCGCCGATTCCCGAACGGGTGGGTCAAAACCTTGAGTTTGGATTGCGCAATTCGTTCAACCCCAACAACGCACCCGGGCCGCAACTCTATACGCTCAATGTGACCGTTGCGACCTCGCTTCAAAATCTTGGCATCCAGTCCCAGGGCATCGGCACCCGCGGCGAGGTCCAGCTCGTCGCCACCTACCGGTTGATCGATATCAAGACCGGCAAGCTGCTGCAGATCGGGACGATCCACGCCAACGACTCGTTTGACATCCAGGCGAACGGCTACAGCACGGTCGTCGCCCAAAACGACGCGTACACCCGTTGTGTCGAACAAACTCGCCGCGAGATCGTCGCACGTCTCACCCTATTCCTGCAGGATCTCAAGGCGGTGGCGGCATCGTGAAGCTGTCGCCGGCGCGCATCGAAGCGTTCCTGCGACGTCCCGACCCTGAAATTCGCGCCGTTCTACTATTTGGACCGGATTTGGGATTGGTGCGCGAGCGCGCCGATATCGTCGCCCGCAGCGTGACTGACGATTTGCGCGATCCGTTTCGCGTCGCCGACCTCGCCGGCGCGGCGCTCGCCGCCGACCCGGTCCGCCTGGCCGACGAGGCCGCCCAGATCGGTCTCATGGGCGGCAGGCGGCTGGTCCGTGTCCGCGAAGCGGGCGATGCCCAGGGCGCGATCTTTACTCGCTTTCTCGCCGACTCGCCGGGAGATGCGCTTGTCGTCGTCGAAGCCGGCGATTTGCCAGCCCGCGGCTCGCTGCGTCGTGCTTTTGACGATGCACCGCGCGCCGTGGCTATCGGCTGCTATCCCGATACCGCTCGCGATCTCGCTGGGGTGATCGGCGAAAGTCTTGCCGCGCACCAGGTCACCGCCAGCCGCGACGCGATGGAGTTTCTCATTGCCCACCTCGGCGGCGACCGGGCGCTGACTCGGGCCGAATTGGAAAAGCTCACTCTTTACGCCGGCGATGGCGGTCGGATTGAGCTCGACGACGCACGGCTGTCGATCGCCGACAGCGCCGCCTTGTCACTGGACGACGCGGTGTTGGCCGCCGCCGAGGGTGACGCCGGCGGGCTCGACCGGGCGCTGGCCCGCGTGTTCCAGGAGGGCGAATCGCCGGTTGCCGTAGTGCGCGCGGCGCTGCGCCACTTGCAGCGCCTGCACGCGCTCGCCGCGCGGATCGCCAGAGGCGAATCAGCCGACAGCGCGTTGCGCGGTGCCCGCCCGCCGATCTTCTTTAAGCAACAGGATAGCTTCCGGCGGCAATTGCGCCGCTGGAGCGAGGCGCGGCTGCGGCGCCAACTCGACGCGCTCGCCGACGCCGAGGCGCGGATCAAGACCACCGGCATGCCCGCCGAGACTGTCTGCCGCGCCGTGCTTTTTGAGCTGGCGCGAAATGCGGCGGAATCACCGCGCGCGTAGCAGCGCCAGCAGCCGGTCGAGCTGATCGAGATCGCGATAATGCAGGGTCAACGCACCGCCGCGCGGCTTGGCGGCGATGGTCACCCGCAGCCCCAGCGCACTCGATAGGTCGCGCTCAAGCGCCGCGGTATCGGCATCGCGCACCTGCCGCGCGCTCGGCTGTCGCCTGCCCGTGCGGTGTTGAACCAGCCGCTCGGTCATCCGTACATTGAGGCCGCGGCGGATGATTTCCGCTGCCAGCGCAGTCGGATCTACAGCGGCCAGGAGAGCGCGCGCATGACCAGCACTCAACGCGCCCTCCTCCAATCGACGCCGCACTGCTTCCGGTAAACCCAATAGTCTCAACGTGTTGGCAATATGGCTGCGGCTCTTGCCGACCGCATCGGCGAGGCTCGCCTGGGTGCGCCCGAACTCTTGCATCAGCCGGCGATAGGCCTCGGCCTCTTCAAGCGCCGACAGATCCTCGCGTTGTAAATTCTCGATAAGGGCGACCTCCATTGCCTCGGCGTCGCCCAACACGCGGACCAGCACCGGCACCCGATGCAGCCCGGCGCGCTGCGCCGCGCGCCAACGTCGTTCGCCGGCAATCAACTCGAACGCCGCGTCTTCTTCCTCGACTGGCCGCACCAGCAGCGGCTGCAGCACACCCTTCTCGCGCATCGACTGCGCCAGCGCCTCCAATTCGCCTTCATCGAAGCGGCGGCGCGGCTGAAATGCTCCAGGCCGGATCAGCTCGATCGCCACCTCGCGGACGGCACCGCCGTCCCCCGGCCGGGCCGCTCCCTCACCGAATAATGCGGCAAGCCCGCGTCCCAGTGGCTGCCGCCGCATCCCGCCGCTCATGCCGCCTCGGCGCGGCGCAGCATTTCCGCCGCCAGCTTTGCGTAGGCCTGCGCACCCACGCAGCGCCGGTCGTAGATCAGTACCGGCACGCCATGCGATGGCGCCTCGGAAATGCGGACATTGCGCGGGATCACCGTGTCGTAGACCTTCCCAGCGAAATGTCGGCGCACATCGCCAGCGACCTGCTCGCACAGATTATTGCGCCGGTCGTACATCGTCAGCACAACCCCTTGCAGTTCCAGCCGCGGGTTTAGTGCCCGCTGTACTCGCTCGATCGTGTCGATCAACTGAGCCAGCCCGGCGAGCGCGTAGAATTCGCATTGCAGCGGCACCAGCACCCGATCTGCCGCCACCAACGAATTGATTGTAAGAAGATTTAGTGATGGTGGGCAGTCGATCAGTACATCATCGTAGGCGCCGACACGGCGGCGGATGGCATCGGCCAGCAGGAATTCGCGCCGCGGCCTGGTCCCGAGCTCGATCTCGGCGCCGGCCAAGTCGCGCGTCGCCGGCACCACCGACAGGCCGGGAACTGCGCTGGCAATTGCGGCATCTTCGAGCGCGACCCCGCCGAGCAGCAGCTCGTAGCTGGTCGAGATTCCGCCATCCGCGATGCCAAGCCCGGTCGTCGCATTAGCCTGGGGATCAAGGTCAATGACCAGCACTCGCCGTCCCTGTTCAGCAAAGGCAGTTGCCAGGTTGACGGCGGTTGTCGTTTTGCCGACTCCGCCCTTCTGATTGGCGACGGCGATGATACGCGCCTGGCGGCCACCGGAAGCGGCACGCGGCGCGGCCTCAGTCTGGACGAGGCTCACGGACCACCTGTTGCAGCGAAAGTACGGTTCCGCGCGAATCGGAACGGCTCGGATGACGCGAGACCGTCATTGTCCAGGCTTTGCCGGCGGCGGTCAATTCCTCCTCGGCCTGCGCACCCTTTAGGAAGAGGCACGTCGTTTGCGGTCCGATAAACCGCTCCGCCAGCGGCAAAAGCCGGTCGAGCGGCGCGCATCCGCGGGCGATAATGACGTCCGCCTGATGTGGCGCGACCGACTCGATTCGGCAGGCACGCAAGGTAACCTCGACACCGGCGATTCGCGCCGCCTCGCGAAGAAAGCTCGCCTTGCGCCGGTCAGCTTCGATCAGTTCGACACCCGGCACGCCAAGGATTGCCAGTACAAGTCCGGGAAACCCGGCGCCGCTGCCGAGATCGACAAGGCTGCGCGTGCCGGGCGGCATCAGCGGTAGGAGCTGCGCCGAATCGAGAAAATGCCGGCGCCACACGTCGGCAAAAGTGCTGCGGCCGACAAGGTTGATGCGGCCCGACCATTCGGCGAGTAACGCGGCATACGCCTCTAGCCGCTCCATTGTTTCACGTGAAACGCCAGTCTGCGCGGCGAATTCTGCCGAAGTGAGCGGCGGCGGGCCGCTCACGCCGCTTCCAGCCGCCGCTTTACATGCTGCAGTAGGGCCACAAGAGCCGCCGGAGTCACTCCTGAAATGCGCGACGCCGCGCCCAATGTCGCAGGGCGCGCCACCGTCAACTTGCTCCGAACTTCCGCCGACAACCCGCTGATCGCGGCATAGTCCAGCGCCTCCGGCAGCAGCAGGGACTCGTCGCGACGGAACGCGGCGATGTCGCGCGCCTGCCGATCCAGATAGCCCGCATAGCGTGCGTCGATCTCCAACTGCTCCGCCACCTCAGGGGAGAGCGCCATGAGTTGGGGCCAAATCTTCGATAAAAATCGAACATCAACGCCGGGATGAGCAAGCAATTGTGCAGCCGATCGAGGAATGCCATCGGCATTGACCGCCAAGCCATGCCGGGACAATGCCGGCGGCGTTGCTTCCAGGGAGAGGGCCAGATCGCGCGCGTTTGTTAGCGCGACCATCTTCTTTTCGAAAGCATCGGAGCGGGCGTTTCCGACCGCGCCCACCCGCTGGCCAATCGGCGTCAAACGCTGGTCGGCATTGTCGGCGCGGAGACTCAGCCGGTATTCGGCGCGCGAGGTGAACATGCGATAGGGCTCGCTGGTGCCGCGCGTGACGAGGTCGTCGATCAGCACGCCGATATACGCGTCGGCGCGATTGAGCACGAGTTGGTCCGCACCGGATGCCGCCAGAGCCGCATTGATCCCGGCGATAATCCCCTGCGCCGCCGCTTCCTCGTACCCCGTCGTCCCATTGATCTGCCCGGCGAGGAACAGCCCGGACAGGCGACGCGTCTCCAACGTCGGGTAAAGCTCGCGCGGGTCGACATAATCATATTCGATCGCATAGCCTGGCCGCAGCATCACGGCGCGCTCAAGCCCAGGAATCGTTGCGATAAATTGTGCCTGGACCTCGCGCGGCAGCGAGGTCGACACCCCATTCGGATAGATCGTGTCGTCGTCGAGCCCTTCGGGTTCGAGAAAGATTTGGTGCCGCTCGCGCGCGGCGAAGCGCACCACCTTATCCTCGATCGATGGGCAGTAGCGCGGCCCAACGCCTGTGATTTCGCCCCCGTAAAGCGGCGACTTCTCGAGATTGGCGCGGATCAGCACGTGTGTCGCCGGCGTCGTCTCGGTGATGTGACAGACGGTTTGCCGCGTGAGTATCCGCTCGGTCAGGAACGAGAACGGCAGCGGCGGATCGTCGCCGTGTTGCACTTCAAGCCCAGACCAATCGATCGTCTTGCCGTCGAGCCGCGGCGGCGTTCCCGTCTTGAGCCGGCCGAGAGCGAACCCGGCGCGGAGCAACGTCCTCGACAGCCCGAGCGATGACGCCTCGCCGACCCGGCCGGCTGGAATCTTCTCCGCGCCGATATGGATGAGCCCGCCGAGAAACGTGCCGGTCGTCAGCACCACTCGGCCGGCGGCGACCTCGCGTCCGTCACCCAGGATCAGGCCCGCGACATGGCCGCTTCGGTCGAGCATCAAATCCTCGACCGCGCCCTCAACGATGTCGAGGCCCGCCGTTTCTACCAGCAATTCCGCCATTGCCTTGCGATAGAGCTTGCGGTCGGCCTGAGCGCGCGGCCCGCGCACCGCAGGTCCCTTGCTGCGATTGAGCATGCGGAACTGGATGCCGGCGCGGTCAATTGCACGGCCCATCACCCCGTCGAGCGCATCGATCTCGCGCACCAAATGGCCCTTGGCAAGACCGCCGATCGCCGGGTTGCACGACATCTCGCCAATCGTGT
>DATNJF010000036.1:0-7643 GCA_035604035.1 Allostellaceae bacterium
TGTTAGAGGCCCGCCACCTGCCGATCTACTATTTTCCGCGCGCCGATGTACGAATGGATTTGCTGCGGGCGACCGAGCACCACACCTACTGCCCGTATAAGGGCACTGCCTCCTATTGGAGCATCGCGGCCGGCGACCGACTCTCCGAGAACGCGGTCTGGGGCTATCCCGAACCCTATGACGAGGTCGCCGCGATCAAGGACTATGTCGCGTTCTACTGGGACCGGGTCGACCACTGGTTCGAGGAGGATGACGAGATCTTCGTCCACGCGCGCGACCCCTATAAACGGGTCGATGTCGTCAACTCGTCGCGACCAGTGCAAGTGATTGTCGGCGGCGTGACGGTTGCCGACACCAAGCGGGCGCGGTTTCTTTACGAAACTCGGCTACCAACCCGCTACTACATCCCGCCCGATGATGTCCGCATGGACCTGCTCGTGCCCAGCGAGAAGATCACCGCGTGCCCCTACAAGGGCAGCGCGCGCTACTACTCGGTCAAAATCGCCGACCGGATATTCTCCGACATCGTTTGGAGCTACCCCGAACCGATCCCCGAATGCCCGAAGATCAAGGGTTACCTGTGTTTCTTCAACGAGCATGTCGACGAGATTTTGCTCGATGGTGTGGCTCTACCGCGGCCGCTGACGCCGTGGTCGAAAGATTGGCAGGAAAAGGCCGCGGCCGTCCCCGATCCCCGCGGGCCGGTGGCGCCGGCGTAAGTTTAAGGCGCGGCGCGGCAGTTCCGGCAAACACCGCGCGTTAGCGATGGCCCGCTATGAACTCCGCTGGCACGAAATTTGACGATGGTTGTCCCAGGGAGGACGCCGCTCTGACTTCACAGGAGCGCCGTTCCGTTCATGGCCGCAGCAATCGTCGAAACCACGTCCGCCTATCGCTCGCGCCCCGAGCGGTGGCGTCCGACGCTTAGACAGCTGGTCCCGGCAGCACTCTTGCTGCCCTCGCTGGCGTTTCTTGCGGTGTTCTTCGCCCTCCCCGCACTCGGCCTCGTTAGCTATAGCTTTCTGACGCAATCTCCGGCAGGAACCGTCGGCGCTCCGATCACCCTGCAGCACTATCGCCACTTTTTCGGCACGGCGCTTTATTCGCACGTGTTGCTGACCACGTTGCGGATCAGCCTGTGTACGACGGCGGCCGCCATGCTGCTCGGCTACCCGGTCGCGCTGGTGATGAGCCGCAGCGGATCCTGGGTCAGGCGGATCATCACGATGGTCGTCATCGCGCCGCTCATCGTCAGCGTCGTGGTGCGAACCTATGGCTGGGAGCTGATCCTCGGCAACGGCCCGACCGGCATCCTCAACTGGATGCTGCTGGTCGCCGGCCTCATCAAGACGCCAGTACGCCTGCTCTATAGCGAAACCGCGGTCGTCATCGGTTCGCTGCATGTGTTCTTTCCGATGATGGTTCTGCCGCTGGCCTCAGCGCTCGGCAAGATCGACCCGCGGCTTGAGGATGCGGCGCGCACGCTCGGCGCCGGGACGTGGCGCACCTTTCGCCGAATTACCCTGCCGTTAAGCTTGCCGGGTCTCGCGGTCGGCTGCGGCTTGGTGTTTTCGCTGACCGCCGGCTCGTTCGTGACCCCTGCCATTCTCGGGGGCACAGGCGCGCAAATGCTGGGCATGCTGGTCGATCAGCAAATCCTGGTCGTCTACGACTGGCCCTTCGGCGCGGCGGTGGCGACCGTGCTTGTCGCGATCGTGCTGATCGCGAACGTCCTCTCTCATTGGGCCTTGAGTCGGCGGCGAGCGGTCGTCGCGCGATGAACGGCCGCCTCACCGGATCGCTCGGCTATCTCGCGGCGGTCGTGACCGCGGCGATGCTGGTGTTCATCCTGGCGCCGCTGGTCGTGACGGTGGCGATTTCCGTCGGCACTTCGCCGTTCGCGGCGTTCCCGCCGCGCGGTTTCACCCTCGAATGGTACGCGAAGGTCATCGCCGACCCCGATTTCCAAGCCTCGCTGGGTTTCAGCACGGCTCTGGCGATCGGGGCGACCGCTGGCGCCCTGGGCCTCGGCGTTCCCGCTGCCTTCGCGCTCTCGCGCTTTCAATTCCCCGGTCGAGGCGTGGTGGAGGCGGCGTTGCTATCGCCGCTGATCTTTCCAGTGCTGATCACCGGTGTCGCGCTGTTGCAGATGTTCGCGACGCTGCACTCGAACAACACACCGCTGAATATGCTGATCGCGCATGTGCTGGTGACGATGCCCTATGTCGTACGCACCGTCGCCGGCAGCTTGGTCCTCGCCGACATCACGCTCGAAGACGCGGCGCGCACGCTCGGGGCGGGGCCCTGGCGGGTGTTTCGGCGGATCACCGTGCCGCAGATCGCGCCCGGCCTTGCCGCCGGAGCCCTCTTCGCGTTCATGGTCTCGTTCGACAATTTCCCGATTTCGCTGTGGCTCGCCGACGCGCAGCACAACCCGATGCCGATCCTCGTTTTTCAGCGGATCGCGAACGTCTTCGACCCATCGATCGCAGCCATGTCCACGCTGATGATTGTGCTTTCAATGGCGATCGTCGTCGTCCTGGAGCGGGTCATCGGTCTGCGCCGCGCCGTCGCGATCTAGACCGCGAGCACATTCTCCAGAGGAGTACCGAATGCGCTTCCCCCTACGCCGCCGCACCCTCATCGCCGGCGCCGCCGCCGCGCTCGCCACGCCGCTCATCGTCGGCCGCCGCGCCTCGGCCGACGATCGGTCGATCACCGTCGGCATCTACACCGGCCAGCAGGGCGACGTCGTCCGCAAGCAGATCATCCCGCCGTTCGAGGCAAAACACAGCTGCAAGGTCTATACGACGCAAGGGGTGACCCTGGAGCAGATCGCGCTCATGCGCAGCTCGCGCGACAACCCCAAATACAGCGTGATGTTCGTCGACGACATCGGCATCGAGCTAGCCAAGCGCGAGGGCCTCATAGACCCGCTGCCTCAGGACCAGCTTCCCAGCATGGAGAAGGTGCTGAAGCGTTTTGTCTTTTACGACGGCTACGGCGCCGCCTTTGCCGTGTCCGCCGCCGGGCTCGCCTACAACACGGCGACCGGCAAGCCGCTGACGAGCTACGGCGAGTTGTGGGACGCGCGCTTCAAGGACCGGTTCCTGATGGAGACGCCAAAGGCGACCCAGAGCATCTATCTGCTGATCGCCGCGGTCTCGGTCGAGACCGGGAAGCCCTACGCCGAGACCCAACATATGATCGACCAGGCTTGGCCCAAGATGACGGCGCTGAAGCCGAACGTGTTGAGCGTTTTCGAGAACCAGACCGCGGTCATGCAGGTCGCCGAGGGCCAGGCCGACGTCGCCGGTATCTTCTATTCGAAGAGCGTCTATCCCTACACGGTCCAGGGTGCGCCGCTCGACATGTGCTATCCGCGCGAGGGCACCTTCGCCGGCATCAATTGCGCCGCGCGAGGGCACCTTCGCCGGCATCAATTGCGTCAGCCTGGTCAAGAACGGGCCGGAGCGCGATCTCGCCCTCGCCTTTATCGATTGGATGCTGAGCCCCGACATCCAGCAACTTCTCGCCGAGCAGACGCTGACCGCACCGTCGATCGGCGGCCTCAGCTTCAAGCCCGAAATCGAGAAATACATGGCCTATCCCGAAGCGAAGATGGACGAGATGGGCATCTTCAGCCCCGATTGGACGCTGATCAACCCGATGCGGCCGCAACTGATCGAGAAGTACAACCAAGTCTTCTCGGCCTGATCGCGGTGTCTGCATCCCCCGCCACTCTTCGGCTCGCCGAGGTGACGAAGACCTTTGGCGAGGCTCGCGCCGTCGACAGCGTGTCGTTGAGCATCGAGCCGGGGAGCATGGTGGCGCTTCTCGGCCCGAGCGGGTGCGGCAAGACCACCATCCTGCGCATGATCGCCGGTCTCCTCGAACCGAGCGCCGGCGAGATCTATCTCGACGCCGACCCGATAACCCGAGTGCCGGTACATCGGCGCAACATCGGCATGCTGTTTCAAAACTACGCGCTGTTCCCGCACATGAATGTCGCCCAGAACATTGCGTTCGGCCTCGAAACCCGTGGCGTGGGCAAGGCAGCGATCGAGGCGCGCGTCGCCGACGCCGTGCAGCTCGTGCAGCTGGCGGGGCTCGAAGAGCGCACGCCGAGCGAGCTTTCCGGCGGCCAACAACAGCGGGTCGCGCTGGCGCGCGCCCTGGTCGTCGAACCGGCGCTCTTGCTTCTCGACGAGCCGCTCGGCGCGCTCGACAAGAGCCTGCGGCAGAGCATGCAGGTCGAGTTGCGGGCGCTGCAGCGCCGGCTTGGGATCACCACCGTCATGGTCACACACGACCAGGACGAGGCGCTAACGCTGTCCGACCGGATCGTCATCATGCGTGACGGCCGGATCGAGCAGATTGGCGCGCCGGAGGAAGTCTATCAGCGCCCAATTTCGCGCTTCACCGCAAGCTTTCTCGGCGAGTCGAACTTCTTCCGCGGTCGAGTAGTCGGAATTGCTGGGAGCACCGTGACAGTGGCGGTGCCGCACGGCCCGGTGCTTCATGTTCACACGAACCGCGAGGTGGCAAGCGAGGCCACTATTGCGCTAAGGCCGGAGGCGGTCACCATCGCGCCCGCCGAAACGGCGGAGAGCGATGGGTCGCCGAACACGACGCCCGCCGTCGTCGAGCAGATCATCTATCGCGGTTTTATCACCCACCTCTATTTGCGCATGCCGAACGACGATCCGCTGGTTGCGTTTCTGCAGCACGGAGCGCAATGGGAAGGGATGCCGGTCAGCCCTGGCATGCGGGTGACAGCGCGCTGGACAGCCGATGCGGCGCAGATCGTCCGGGAAACGATCGATTAGACGGACCGTGCGATCGACCAGGGCGAAATCAGGGCCGCATCGAACGCGCCAGCTCCTCCGGCTTGAGCGGCGTAGCGTTGACCTCGACTCCAAACGAGGCCAGCGCATCGCAGACGGCGTTCGCCACAGCCACGGGCGGCGCCACCGCGCCGCCCTCGCCGACGCCTTTGACGCCCAGCGGGTTGAGCGGCGATGGCGAGTGCAAATGGACGATCTTTATCGCCGGGATGTCCTCGGCGATCGGCAGCGCATAGTCCGTCAGCGAGCCGCTCAAGAGCTGGCCGTTCGCATCGTAGGTGATCGCCTCGCCAAGAATGCCGCCGAGCCCCTGGGCGGCGCCGCCCATGATCTGCCCCTCGACCAGCATCGGATTGACGACGTTGCCGCAATCGTGGGCAACCGCGTATTCGTCGATCCGTACTCGGCCCGTTTCACGATCCACCTCGACGATCGCGACATGCACGGCGTAGCTCCAGGTGACCGTCGGCGGCTGCCAGTAGCAGGTCTCCTCCAGCCCGGCATCGATCCCGGGCGGGCGCTCGTTGTTCCAGCCTGGCATCGCCGCCCGGGCGATCCTGGCGAGAGTTACCGTGGCGCCTGGGACTCCAACGACGCCGACACCGCCATCGCGCAATTCGAGATCGGCCGGCGCGCATTCCAGCAGATTGGCGGCGATGGCGAAGACCTTGTCGCGCAGCCGCTCGCTGGCGCCGTGGATCGCGCCTGACAATGTCACCGTGCTGCGGCTCGCCATCGTGCCAAAGCCGATCGCGATCGAAGCGGTGTCGGCGAGGGATACCACGACATCGTCGGGCGATACTTTCCACAGATCGGCCGCCACCTGGGCGAAGATCGTCTCCATCCCCTGGCCTTGCGGGGCGGCGCCGCCGGAAACATAGATCTTGCCGGAGGGGTCAACGCGGACAAAGGCGCTTTCGAACGGCCCGACACCGGTACCCTCGATATAGAAACCGATACCGAGCCCGAGATAGCGGCCCTGCCGGCGCGCCGCGCTCTGACGCCGCCTGAACGCCTCGACCCCGCCGACCGCGTCGAGCGCCTTATGCAGCGCACCTGGATAGTCGCCGCTGTCGTAGACAATGGGCTCGCCGTCGCGATACGGCATGCCCACTCGATACGGCATCTCGTTGGCCTGGATCATATTGCGCCGGCGCACCTCCGCCGGCTCCAAGCCAAGGGTTCGGGCCACCAGATCGATCGTCCGCTCCATCGCGAAGGCGGCTTCCGGGCGGCCAGCGCCGCGGTAAGGGGCGTTCGGCACCTTGTTGGTGACGACAATCCGGCCCGACGCCGCGAAATTCTCGATTCGGTAGGGGCCGGTCAGGTGCACGGCGGTGTTATAGGCGACGCCGGAGCCGATCGGGTTCCAGGCGCCGCAATCGACGATGTAGTTGTCGATGAGCGCGAGGATACGGCCGTCGTCGTCGAAGCCGATTTCAAGATCGTGCAGCTGGTCGCGCGAATGGGTCGCGCTCATCAAATGCTCGCTGCGCCCCTCAATCCAGCGCACCGGCCGCCCGAGCCGGCGCGCGAGGAAGGTGATCAGCAAATCCTCGGGGTAGACATGCCCCTTGCCGCCAAAACCGCCGCCGACATCGAGCGCGACGCAGCGCACCCGCGCCTCGGGCACGCCGAGCAGGCCAGCCGCCTCCCGGCGCACCCAGTGAACGACCTGGGTCGACGACCAGATTGTCATTGTATCGGTACGTGGCTCATAGGCGCTGACGACGCCGCGGCACTCCATCGGCATCGCGGCGTAGCGATGGTGATAGAAGCGGCGCCTGAGGCGATGCGGTGCGCGCGCCATCGCCGCCGCGGCGTCGCCCCGGCCGACCGAAAACTCTCCGATCAGATTGGTTTGATAGCGATCGTGAACGATCGCGCTGTCCGGCCGCAACGCCGCCTCGGGGTCGACGACCGCCGGCAATTCCTCGAGATCCCAGCTCACCAATTCGGCCGCGTCCTCGGCCAGGTCGCGGCTTTCGGCGACGACGACCGCGATCGCCTCGCCGACATGCCGCACCTTGTCATGCGCCAAGAGCGGCTGTTGCGGATTGAGGAATTTGTGCTGGATGACCGAGGTCCATTTCGGCGGCAGCGAAATCTGCCCCTCAGGCACCGGCGGAAGGAGCTGCAGCAGATCGCTGCCGTTGAGCGCCTCGACCACGCCCGGCGCGGCGGCGGCGCGCGCCAAATCGACCGCGCGAATGCGGGCATGCGCCACTGGGCTGCGCACAAAAACGGCGTGCAGCATGCGCGGCAGCACGAGATCGGCGATGAATTGTCCCTGCCCGGTCAGTAGCCTTTTGTCTTCGCGCCGCAACAGCGAGCGCCCGACATAAGGGGGTCCGATGTCGCCCATGGCCTGAGCCCTCACAATCGCAGCGCGAGTGTGTGGGAATTGCCGGTGGAGGTCTACATCAGGGATGGCGCGAGCGGCGTGCGACAGCCCGGAAGCTGGCGTAATCGGTATAGTTGATGCATACGATGATCGAGAAGCGGCGCAGACGACGCGGTAAATTCGGGTTCGCACTTTCTCGGGAAGGGCTCGCCATGATGGACAAGCAGAAGGGACAAGACCGGGTTGGCGGCGGCAGGCTAACGCGCCGGCGCCTCGTCGGGTGGGGCGCCGCAAGCAGTGCACTCGCCTTTGGCGGGACGATGCTGGCACCCGGGCCGTGGCGGATCGCCATCGCCCAGGCTAAACCCTTCAAGATCGGCACCATCCAGCCGCTGTCCGGCGCCGCCGCCGCGGTCGGCAAAACGGCGCTGGTAGGTGTTCAGATGGCGGTC
>DATNJF010000037.1:0-12652 GCA_035604035.1 Allostellaceae bacterium
CCGCCTGATCGTGCTGCCACAAGCGCTGACCATGGTGATCCCGCCGCTGGTCAACAGCTTTATCAGCACGTTCAAGGACACCTCTCTTGTCGTCATTGTCAGCTTGTTCGATTTGCTGGGTGCGACCGAGTTCGCCCTGACCGACTCGAGTTGGCAGGGCTTTTACGTCGAAGCGGATGTTTTCATCGCGGTGATTTACTGGAGCTTCTGCTTTTTTATGTCGCGTTACAGCCAGCTCTTGGAGCGCGAGTTCAACCGGGGAAAGCGGCGATGAGCGACAGCAAGGCGGGCTCGGGCCCGATGATCGAGCTGCAGGCCGTCCACAAATGGTATGGCGAGTTCCATGTCCTGAAGGACATCAATCTGCAGGTTGCCAAGGGCGAAAAGGTCGTCGTCTGCGGGCCTTCGGGCTCGGGCAAGTCGACGATGATCCGTTGCATCAACCGGCTCGAGGAACATCAGCAGGGCCGCATTGTCGTCGCCGGCATCGAGCTCAACGCCGACATGAAGAACATCGACGCGGTGCGGCGCGAAGTCGGCATGGTGTTTCAGCAGTTCAATCTATTCCCGCATTTGACGGTGCTGCAGAACCTGACCCTGGCGCCGATTTGGGTACGCAAGCTGCCAAAAAAGGAGGCCGAAGAGACGGCCCGCTATTATCTCGAGCGGGTGCGCATCCCCGATCAGGCCGACAAATACCCGGGCCAGCTTTCCGGCGGTCAGCAGCAGCGCGTCGCGATCGCCCGCTCTCTGTGCATGAAGCCCGAGATCATGCTGTTCGACGAGCCGACCTCGGCGCTCGACCCCGAGATGATCAAGGAAGTCCTCGACGTGATGGTTGGGCTTGCCGAAGAAGGCATGACCATGGTCTGCGTGACGCACGAGATGGGGTTCGCCCGTACCGTCGCCGACATGATGGTGTTTATGGATCGTGGCGAAGTCATCGAGCGGGCGCCACCCAAGGATTTCTTCGCCAGCCCGAAAAGCGACCGCACGCGAACCTTCCTCAGCCAGATCTTGGCGCATTGAAGCGCTGGCTAGGCTTCCTCAAGAGGCGGCAGGCGCGGATGCTGGAGCGAGCGCGGCAGGATGCCGCGTTCGCGCGGGTCCTCAAACATCACCGGGCGCTGGGCGTAAACGACAAACCCGGCGCGCTGGTAGAGTGGGAGCGCCCGCGGGTGGTCGAAGGTGCAGGTATGCACCCAGAACCGCCCGATCGGGCGTGACCACGCCTGCTCGATCGCCGCATTGAGCAAAAACGGCCCGAGCCTGCGGCCGATGAACTCCGAGGCCAGCCCGAAATAGCAGAGCTCGCTGTCCCGGGGCTCGGCGGTGTTGAGTTCGAAATACCCAGCCGGCACCCCACCGGCATAGAGCACGAAGATTTCGGTCGTTTCCTTCGCCAGCTCGGCGGCGAGCGTTTCGTCGCTCCATAAGCGCCGCTCGAACCATACCCAGGGCGTGCCGACCGTCTCATAGAGATAGCGGTAGAACGACACGGTGCAGGCTTCAGCCCGCATCAACGCGATCTTACCGAGCGGCGGCGGGCTGGGCAGCGGCGGCGGCCGCTCGAACATCTCGAGATACGTGACGGTGTCGTGGATCAGCGCCATCGCACGCTATCTTGCCGGTCCGGTCTCGATGGGCGGTCCGTCGGGCAATCCCCATTCCGACCACGACCCGTCATAGATCGCCACACGGTCGTGGCCAATCAGGTGGAGGCCGAAGGCGAGAGCGCAGGCCGTAACCCCTGATCCGCAGCTGGTGACGATTGGCTTGTCGAGCGAGATCCCGGCGCCAGCAAACAGCTTCCGCAATTCCTCCACGCTCTTGAGCTGCTTGGTCTTCGGGTCGGTCATCTGGTCGAACGGCAGGTTGCGGCTGCCAGGAATGTGACCGCGTCGGCGTCCCGGCCAGGTTTCTTCGGCGCTGCCGTCGAAGCGGCCCGCGGCCCGGGCATCGACGACCTGTTCGCGCTTGCTAGCCACATTGGCCAGCACCGCCGCCTTGTCGCGCACCAGCACCGGGTCGAAGCGGGCGGTGAACTCCCGCCGTGGGACCGCCGGCGCCTTGGTTTCGAGCGGCCGTCCCTCCGCCTTCCATTTCGGGAGTCCACCATCGAGCAGCGAGACATTGTCGTGGCCGAAGAGGCGCAGCAGCCACCACGCCCGCCCGGCCGAGGACAAGCCGTTGGCGTCATAGATAATCACCTTGTCTGCGTTGCCGATGCCGCGCTCGGCCATCTTCGCCGCGAAGCGCTCGGCCGAGGGGATCATGTGCGGCAGGCTCGTGCCGGGCTCGGCGACACCGTCGATGTCGAAGAACACAGCGCCAGGGATGTGGCCGGCATCGTAATCCGCGCGTGCGGTCGGGGCGATGCCTGGCTGCTTGAACGAGGAGTCGAGCACGCGGACGTGCCGATCGGCGAGATGCGCGGCCAGCCATTCGGTCGAAACCAGCGCTTCGGGATGGGCGTAGGGCATCGGCATTCTCGGTTTGTCGGGTTGCGCAAAATTACTCTACAGTCAGCACAGATACCACGCCGCGCCGAGGGAGGGCCGCATGCCGCACAATGTTCCGCTGAGCCAAGACGTTTTCGATGTCATGCAAACCATGCGGGCAATGCGGCGGCTCAAGCCCGATCCTGTGCCGGACGAGCTGATCTTCAAAATCCTGCGCGCCGGGCAGGCGGCGGCGAGCGGCGGCAATACCCAGCGCTGGAAGTTCCTGGTGCTGAAGGACATGGCGAAGAAGAAGGCGGTTCAGGCCTATTACAAGCGGCTGTACGATGAGGTGCTCGGGCCTCGCTACGCCACCAGCGCACCCCCGCCAGGCTCAAACCCTGCGGCCTATGCCCGGCAGCACGACGCGGTGAAATACCTGACCGACCATTACCACGAGGCGCCGGTTTGGATCGTCGCCTGCCTCGAAGGCGAGACCCCGACTTACACCGCCGGTTCGTCGATCTACCCGGCGGTGCAGAACATGCTGCTGGCGGCGCGTGCGCTCGGCCTCGGCTCGACGTTGACCACCCGGCACACCGGTTACGGCAAGGAATGCGACGAGGCGATGGGCATCCCCAAGGGGTTCAAATCCTACGCCATCCTGCCGATCGGCTGGCCGATGGGCAATTTCGGGCCGTTGGGGCGCGGGCCGCTCTCCGAGGTCGTCTATCTCGACGATTGGGGCAAGGCCTATCCGGGTTTGAAATAAGGGAGGAAGCCATGCCGAGAGCGACGCCGATCCACGACAAGAGCCAGGTTCCCGCCGATGCGCAACACGTCGCCGAAGATGTCATTGGCGTCTTCGGCCGCATCCGCGGCCCGTTCAGCGTGTTCCTGAACAGCCCGAAGTTGGCCGATAAGATGCTGGCCCTGGTCAAGTTCAACCGCAACGACTGCATCGTCGAGCCGCGGCTGCTGTCGCACGCGATCCTCGCCGCGGTGCGTGAAAAGGAGTCCGCCTATGTCTGGTCGGCCCAGGTCGGCGCCGCCCAGCGCGCCGGGGTTGACGCCAAGACCATCGACATCCTGCGCGCCAAGGGCGATGCGTCGGGCCTGCCCGAGGAGGAACGCGATATCGTCAACCTGACGCGACAGCTGTTGCGCACCAACCGGGTCGACTATCCGGTGTTCAACCGGCTCCTCACCAAGCACGACGCGCAGTGGATGACCGAGTTGATCACGATCGCCCACAACTTCACGGTGCTGTGCGGCGTCACCAACGCATTCGAGGTCGCGGTGCCGCCGGACGGGGATCAGCTGCCGAGCTAGTCGCGACGGGCTAAAGCGGGTCGGCGTCCGCCGATCGGGCGCGGGCGGCCGGCCTCATCGAGCGACACAAAGGTGAATTCCGCCGCGGTGACCTTGATTCGGTTGCCGCGTCCTTGGCGCAGCACCCAGACCTCGACGCAGAGCCGCATCGAGGTCGTGCCGACCGAGATCACATCGGTGTAGCAGCACACGACGTCGCCGACCTTGACCGGTCGCAGGAACGAGATGTGGCTGACGGATGCCGTCACGACACGCCCCTCGGCGCGGCGGGTTGCTGTGATCGCGCCAGCTGAGTCCATCATCGACATGATCCAGCCGCCGAAGATATCGCCGGCCGGGTCGGTGTCGCACGGCATCGCTAAGGCGCGCACGGCCAGTTCGCCACGCGGCCGATCGGCATCGAGAAACTCGCTCTCCCGAGCGGTATAGCCCCACATGGCGCAGCCCCTTCGGATCTTTGCGGCGCCTCCTACCCCGATCGGATATAGCGCGTAAATATTGCAATGCAATATGATGAGGCGAAAGAGAACTCGCCTCATAAGTTATAATTTATTGCGATGCACAAATTTTAACTGAGTGGCCTGGAACCTGTTCAGAGCGCGTCGCCTACCCGCACTTCGAGTAATCGCAGTTGGTGCACTGATCGCAGCCTTCGCTGCGGATTAGCGCCGCCTGGCCGCATTTGGGGCATTGCCGCAGGCGCGGGCCGGGCAGGGCGCCCGAGGATGGCGGCGTCAGGTTGACGACCTGGGCCGTGCGTATCCCGTGGTCCCGCTCGCGCGACGGCAAGAAACCGATATCGATCATATGGCGCTCGATGACATCGCCGATCGCGGCCAAGAGCGAGGGCACGTAGCGACCCTCCATCCAGGCGCCGCCGCGCGGGTCGAACACCGCCTTCATCTCCTCGACGACGAACGACACGTCGCCGCCGCGGCGGAACACCGCGCTGATCATCCGGGTCAGCGCGACGGTCCAGGCGTAGTGCTCCATGTTCTTGGAATTGATGAAAATCTCGAACGGCCGCCGCCGTCCGTCCTGCACCACGTCGTTAATCGTGATGTACATGGCGTGTTCGGTTTCCGGCCAATTGATCTTGTAGGTCTGGCCGGGAAGCGCCTCGGGCCGTGACAGCGGCTGCGACATATAGACGACGCCGCCCGCCTCGTAGATGTCGGCCGGCTTCGGTGTGGCGATGGGAGCGGGCAGCGGCAATTCCGCCTGCTCGGGGCGGGCGGCGGGGGTCTCCGGCCGGGCTTCGAGCACCGCGCCAGTGACCTCGTTGGGGCGATAGGTCGTGCAGCCCTTGCAGCCCATCGCATAGGCGCGGGCGTAGATGTCCTTGAAATCGTCAAAGGCGATATCGGCCGGCAGGTTGATCGTCTTCGAGATCGAGCTGTCGATGTGGCGCTGCACCGCCGCCTGCATGACAAGATGGTCTTCTGGGGTGAGACTCTGGGAATCGACGAAATAATCCGGCAGCGGCGCGGTCTCGCCTTTCAGCCGGTGGAATAGGCGGTAGGCGAAATCGCTGACCTCCTCCTCACGATGCGAGCCGTCGGGCATCAGCATCGAGCGGGTGTAGCGGTAGGCGAACACCGGCTCGATCCCTGAGGATACGTTGTCGGCGAACAGCGAGATCGTGCCGGTTGGTGCGACCGAGGTGAGTAGAGCGTTGCGAATGCCGTGTTTGGCGATCGCCGCCTTCACCTCGTCGTCGAGCGCTGCGACGGTTTCGCCGGCGAGGTACTTCTCCTTGTCGAACAGCGGGAAGGGGCCTTTCTCGGCGGCGAGCGCGGCCGAAGCGAGATAGGCTTCGTGTTCGATGAGGCCCAGCCAGGTCTCGGTCGCGGCGACCGCTTCCTTGGAGCCGTAGCGCAGCCCGCACAGGATCAGCGCGTCGGCGAGCCCGGTGATGCCGAGGCCGATGCGCCGCTTCTGTTGCGCCTCGTCCTTCTGCTGCGGCAGCGGGAAGCGCGAAATGTCGATGACGTTGTCCATCATCCTCACGACGTCGGGGATGATCGCGGCGAGCCGCTTGGTGTCGAGCCGCGCCTGTGCCGTAAACGGTTCGTCGATAAATCGGGCGAGGTTCAGCGAGCCCAGCAGACACGCGCCGTAGGGCGGCAGCGGCTGTTCGCCGCACGGGTTGGTCGCGTGAATTTCCTCGCAATAATAGAGCGGGTTACGCCGGTTGATCCGGTCGATGAAGATGACGCCCGGCTCGGCATAAGCGTAGGTCGCGCGCATGATTCTGTCCCACAGATCGCGCGCCGGCAGCGAGTGGTGGACCGCGCCGTTGAAAGTCAGCTCCCACGAGGAATCGTCCTCGACCGCCTTCATAAAGGCGTCGGTAATGAGGACCGACAGGTTGAACATGCGCAGCCGGCCCGGCTCACGCTTCGCTTCGACAAAGGCCTCGATGTCGGGATGGTCGCAGCGCAAGGTCGCCATCATCGCGCCGCGGCGATAGCCGGCCGACATGATGGTGCGGCACATCGCGTCCCAGACGTCCATGAACGACAGCGGGCCGGAGGCGTCGGCGCCGACGCCTTTGACCAGCGTGCCCTTGGGCCGCAAGGTCGAGAAATCGTAGCCGATGCCGCCGCCCTGCTGCATCGTCAGCGCCGCTTCGCGCAAATGCGCGAAGATGCCGCCCATGTCATCGGGAATGGCGCCCATGACAAAGCAATTGAACAGCGTTACGTCGCGCGCGCTGCCGGCGCCGGCGACGACCCGGCCGGCGGGAAGGAACTGGAAATCGTCCATTGCCTCGTAGAAGCGCTTGGCCCATGTGCCAGGGTCTTTTTCCGGCTCGGCCAGGGCCGTCGCGACCCGCCGCCAGGTGTCCTCGATCGTCTTGTCGATCGGCTCGCCCGGCACGCTGCCGTGCGCCGGCGCCTTCAGCCGGTACTTCATGTCCCAGATCTGCTGCGAGATCGAGGCGATGCTGACCATGTTTTTCTCGCCGGACGCGGGGACCGTATAATGTAGCATATTTGTTCTCTTTTACCTAATCGCGGAGCACGACATTGCGAGGTGGACTGACAGGCTTCGTCGTTGTTTTTTCTATGACTTTGGCGCTTGGTTCTGCTTTCGCCGATCCGGTCGAGACCGAAATCGAGGCGCCGGGGCCGAAGGGACCGCTTAAGGGGCTGATGGTGTCGCCCGGCAAGGCTGACGCGCCGGTCGTGCTGATCATTCCCGGCTCCGGGCCGGTCGACCGGGACGGCAACAGCCTGCATGGACTCAATGCGGACACCTACAAGCTGTTGGCCGAGGGCTTGGCGGCGCGTGGGATCGCCTCGGTGCGGATCGATAAGCGCGGCATGCGCTCCAGCGCGGCCGCTATCCCCAACGCCAACGACGTCACCATCGCCGACTATGCTAGCGACGTGCACAGTTGGGCCACCACGATCCTCAAGCAGACCGGTGGCAAGTGCATCTGGGTGCTGGGGCACAGCGAGGGCGGGTTGGTGGCGATGGCGGCGGCCAAGGACAACCCGTCCGATATTTGCGGCCTCTTGCTTGTGGCCACGCCGGGCCGCCCGTTCGCCGAGCTGATCAAGGACCAGATACGGTCGAACCCGGCTAACGCGCCGATCCAGGAGGAAGCCTTTCACGATATCGACGAGCTCGTCGCCGGCCGTCGGGTCGACGTATCGAAAGACCCCCCGGAGATCGCGGCGATCTTCCCGGCGGCGGTGCAGGGCTTTCTGATCGATCTGTTTTCCTACGATCCGCCGAAGCTACTCGCCAGCTACAAGGGCCCGGTTCTGGTCCTTCAGGGCGAGCACGACATCCAGGTCAACGCGGATGACGCGCGCCTCCTCGAAGCGGCAGACGCTAGCGCAAAGCTCGTGCTTCTCCCTGACGTCAATCACGTGCTGAAGACGGTTACCTCCGATAACCGGAACTACAATTTGAAAACCTACTTCGACCCTAAGCTGCCGATCGCTCCGGGCGTGATCGATGCCATCGCGGATTTCATCGCGGCGCCCAAGTCACGGTGAGGCGGCGCCTTCGCGTTCGAGCGCCGCGGTCGCGGTTTCGATCCGCATCTCGAGCTCCCGCATTACCTCGCGCCGCGGCAAGCCGGGCGGGATTGGCGGAAGAAACTCCAGGATGATGCGCCCCGGGCGCTTCACAAAAGCACGGCGGCCCCAATACAGCCCGGAATTGACCGCGGCGGGCAACAGCGGCACCGCCAGCTCGCGGTAGAGCGCCGCGATCCCGGGCTGATACGGCATGTCCTCGACCGGCAAGCCGGGCCGAGTGCGGGTTCCCTGCGGAAAAATCACCACTGGCCGGCCCATCGCGATCGCTCGTTTGGCGGCGCCGATCATGCGACGCAGCGCTCCCGCGCCGCCCTTACGGTCGATGAAGATCGAACCCGATCGCGTGGCGTACCAGCCATAGAAGGGGACGAATTGCAGCTCGCGCTTGATCACCACCGCCGGGTCGCCGAGCAGCGGCGGCAGGATCAGCGTGTCCCACATCGACTGATGCTTCATCGCGATCAGGCATCCCCCAGGCGGGATGTTCTCGCGGCCGCGAATTTCGCTGTCGAGCCCGACCGTCCATTTCACCAGAAACAGCACGGTCTGCGCCCAGAACCGGCCGAACCGCATGCAGGTACGCCGCGGCGTTAGCAGGAACGGCAGCGCCAAAACACCCATCACCACCGTGTCGATGTAGAACGCGATGTTGAACAGCAGCGCGCGCAGCAGCCGGATCATTGCCGGCGATTGGCCGCGGAAATCGTCGCCGCTTCAGCTACGAAGCGGGCAGCCTGGCTCGACAGCGCCGCGCGCGGCCAGAACGCGGCGAGCTGCGGCCGTACCAAGGTCGCGAGGAATTTGTCGTATTCCCCGACCGTCAGCATCGCGACGTCGAACCAATCCGACCACGCCTGCGAGTCGCTATGCGCGGCGAAGACCGGCTCGGCGACGATCAGCGTGTCCGGCATCGCTCGCTTGAATTCGAGGAGGCTGCGGCGCATGTGGTACCAGCTCGTGACGAGGCGCAGGCTTCGATAGCCCTGGTGCTGCATCCACTCCGCCGTCTCACGCGCGTTGCCCAGCGTATTTTCGGCCTCATGACCGATCTCGATGCGATCGGCGTCGCCCTCGTCCGTCCGTCCGGCGACGCGCAGCAATGCGACCCGATCGACATGCGGATTGACGCCGGAGATGAACAGCTTTTGCGCGCGACCGGCGGTGAGGAGGTTGAGCGCGGTCTCGACGCGCAGCCGCCCTCCGGTCAGCACCACGATGGCGTCGGTTTGGGTCGTGCGATCGATCGCCATCGTCAGCGAGCCGTGAACAAACCACACAAGCCCGCCCAGCCAGATGAGCCCGAGCAAAGCAAGGCCGAGTACGGTGAGCTTGAGTGCACGCCGCCAGCGCATCAGAGCAGGCGGGCCAATTGGAGCAATACGGTGATCCGCGCCGTTATCATCGCCACGCCACCGGCCGCCAGCAGCGTGGCGATCAGTAGCAGCCAGAGGCGCCAGTCGAAGATGCCATGGGTCGCGGCGGGCATTGGTGCCATGAGTACATGACTGGCGGGTGCCAGGACGGCCACGGTTACCGCCGCGGCAACGTCGCCAATGACCCCGCCGCGCAGGCCAAGCCACAGCGCATGTACCTGAAACTGGCGCGCGATATAGGCGTCCTGCGCACCGAGCAGGTGTAAGAGCTCGATGACCGAACGGTGGATTGCCAAGCCGATGCGCGCGATGAACACCACGGTCGTCACGATCAGCAGGGTGACGACGACGACACCGACGCCGATCACCCCCTCGATGCGGCGGGCGAATTTGCGCATGTCCCCCAGCCACGAGCTATTGTTGTCGAGTTGGGCATTGGGGACGATCGATTCGAGTTGTTTACGCAGCGGCTCGAGATTGATCGGCGTCGCCGGGTCGACCTGAATATCAATGAGCCTCGGTAGAGGCAGGGTATCGATCGGCACCGACTTTCCGAGCCAGGGTTCGAGCAGCTTGGCGGTCTCTGCCGGGTCGAGCAGGCGCGCCGAGACGATGCCCTTGGTCTGCCGCAGCGCGCCCAGGGTCAGCTCGATCCGCACTGCGGAGGCATCGGCCGGTACCTGCAGCGTCCAGGTGCTGGCCAGTTCCGAATTCCAATTGTGGAGCGCGTCGCCCAGCCAGATCAGCACAACCCCGCCTGCCGCCGCCAGGTAAACCATCAGTGCGATGATCCACGGCAGGAAGCGGTCCGACGCGTCCTGACGAAGGGGCAAGTCCAGCCGCAATTGCCGGGGTAGGGGGAAGGTCGCGATCATCGCGAGTGGGTGGCGTGACTGGCGACCGACAACGCACCCCGGTCGAGATGAAAGCGGCGATGGGTAAACTGGCGCGCGAACGCGATGTCGTGCGTCGCGATCAGCACCGTGGTACCCAGCTTGTTGATGCGTTCAAACACGCGCACCAGCAGCATCGCGATGTCGTCGTCGACATTGCCCGTCGGTTCGTCGGCGATGAGAAGATCGGGCCGGCGGACGATGGCGCGGGCGATGGCGACACGCTGCTGCTCGCCGCCCGATAAGGTCGCCGGCCGGAAGTCGAGCTTGCCGTCGAGCCCCATCCAGCCCAGCAACTCGGGGACGTTCTCGCGGATCTCGCGCTCAGGTGCGCCGGCGATCCGCAGTGGCAGCGCGACGTTGTCGCGGACGCTCAAATGCTCAACCAGGCGGAAATCCTGGAAGACGATGCCAAGCCGTCGCCGCAGCGAGCTATGGGTCGCGCGGTCGGTTGTGGCGATATCGGTACCGAACAGGGTGAAGTTGCCGCGTGACGGGGGCTCGGCGAGATAGATGATCTTCAATAACGTGGTCTTGCCGGCCCCGCTGGCACCGGTCAGGAAGTAGAACCCGCCCGGATCTAGTTGCATGGAGACATCGCACAGGATTTCGGCATCGGTGCCGTAACGCTTGCCGACGTTCTCCAGTCTGACCACCCGCCTCTCCGAGACTTTCCACCCCTGTGCGCCTGCCCTCATGGGACGGCGCCTGCGACCTTGGCACAGCCGCCGCAAGGCCGTCCAGCCGCCGGCCAGCAGAGGCAGTGAGGGCGCCTTACCGACAGATTGGGGCGGGCGGCTCCGGGTCCGAGGCAGTGGCGGACCCGGCGCCGAGTTCGATCAGCCGACCGCCCCGGCGATGAGGTCGCCAAAGAGCTGCCAGCGCTGCCCGTCGAACTTGCCCATCTGCACCTGCTTCACCGGTGCGAAATCGGTCGGGCTGGTGTTGATCTTGATCCCCGGCAGCAGCATCGGCACCGTGAAATCCTTGAGGCTCGCCGCTTGCTTCATCACGTTCTCGCGCGTCAATTCGTCGCCACATTGCTTGAGCACTTGTATTACCGACGCGGCGTTGCTCGGGCCATAGACGTTGCCGAGATCGCTCTTGTCGCCCTCCGGGTAGTACTTATCCATAAAAGCGACCCAATCCTTGTAGCCCTGATCGTCCTTCCACTGCGGATCGGTCGGATCCTTCAGATAGAAATCCGAGACTATATCCTTCGCGTTTTCCAACCCGGCCGGCTTCAGCGTCGCGGCAAACGAAGAGCCGATGCTGCTGAGGATATGAAGCGGCTTCCATTCGATCTCGGCCGCCTTCCGAATTGCCTGCGCGGCGAATTTGGGGATTGCCGTGTTGACGAAGACATCGACGCCTTTGGCCTTCATGTCGACCACCTGTGACTCGACCGTCGGATCAGTGGTCTCATAAGAGGCTTCGACGATCACCATCGAGCTCGCCTTGTCGCCAAGCCCGTCCTTGACCCCCTTCAGATAGTCCTTGCCGAAATCGTCGTTCTGGTAGAGCACGCCGATCTTGCCGTCGGCTTTGCTTTTCAGGATGTACGCCGCATAGATGCGGCCTTCGCTCTGGTAATTGGGCTGCCAGCCGATCGTCCACGGGTGACCTTTAGGGTCGTCCCACTTGGTGGCGCCGGTCGAAACGAAAAGTTGCGGCACCTTCTTTTCGTTCATGTAATGCCAGATGGCGCTATTGGTGGGGGTGCCGAGCGGACCCGCATCCAACAGCACCCCATCCTGCTCAACCAGCTTGCGGGTCTGCTCGACCGTCTTCGGCGGGCTATAGGCGTCATCGTAGGAGAGGAAGTTGATCAACCGGCCATTAACCCCGCCCTGATCATTGATCATCTTGTAGTGGGCGGCCATGGCCTTGCCGATTGTGCCGTATGACGATGCCGGCCCCGTGTAGAAGCAGGTATTGCCGATCTTGATCTCAGTGTCCGTGACCCCGGGACCGTAATTCTTGGCGCGAGCGGGGTGGATCGACAGAAACGCGCCGGTAAAGGCGAGTGCGCCAGGAGCGGCGGCAAGAATGCTGCGACGGGTGAGTTGCTTCATAGTTTTCCTCCTTCGGTGCCTCCAGGTCGAGTTTGCCGCAAACGCGCCAACCAGGACACGGCAAATCGCACGAAGCCGGCCGCGCCTGCAGGCATGACAAATATGACGATCAGCAAGATCACGCCGTAAACCACTCCGGTAAGGCCTAGGGCGTTGCTTTGCGACACTCGAAAGACGATCAATCCGCCCGAAATAACGTCAATTGCGTGAAACAGACGCGTCGCGACGTACTCGGCGATGTTGGGCCCAAACAGCACGAAAAGCCCGCCGAACAGACAGCCCGGGATCGACCCGACCCCGCCCACCACCAAGCCGACGAGCAGCGAAATCGATAAGAAGATGGTGAAGCTGTCGGGCGCGACAAAAGCCACAGCCAACGCCCCGAGCGCACCGGCAACGCCGGTGTAAAGGGCGCTGACGCCAAAGGTCAGCGTCTTGTAAAGCGAGGTATTGATCCCCATCGCCGCCGCGGCGATCGGG